>CAMYFZ010000042.1 GCA_947255165.1 uncultured Varibaculum sp. | reverse complement strand
AGAGCACCGCTCTCCTAAAGCGGGTGTCGGACGTTCGAATCGTCTCGGGGGCACTTTTTCGCGTTATTCTTTATCTGCACCTCGCCCAAAAACCGCTTCGACCAGGTACAACCTAAAGGGCGAGCCTCAGGTGTGCCTGGTCGATTAGGGTCAGATTCCGGCTTAGAAAATCACTCGCAATACGCTGACTGTAATCGCGGAGATAATCGCGGCAGCCGGCAGGGTGATTACCCAGGCCAGAGCAATAGGCTTCATCAAAGACCAGTTGGCTGCCCTATTAACAATCCCGATTCCCAGCACCGCGCCAATCAAGATGTGGGTAGAGGAAACCGGTAGCCCCAGCAGCGAGGAGCCCATAACTACCGCCGCAGCAGACAGTTCTGCCGCAAATCCTGAGGCTGGGTGCATTTCAGTGAGCCCGGACCCCACGGTCTTAATCACGTAGCGTCCGATGAACCATAGTCCCGCAATCAGCGCGATTCCCAAGGTAAGCATAACCGCGCCGGGAACTGCGCTTTCAGTAGAAATACCATTGGTGCGCAGCACATCGAGTACCGCGATGAAGGGGCCGATAGCGTTGGCAATATCGTTCGATCCATGGGAGAAGGCGAACGCGGATGCGGTAAAGACCTGCATCCAAGAGAACAACAGGAAGGTTGAGCGGGAGAGATCTCGCCGCTTGAGGGAACGCGCAAGGATAAATACTGCCATCCAAACTGCCGCTGCCAGCATTGCCAGGATCAGGAGATTTCCAAGCATCGGGAAGTTAATATGCAGATTTCCTAGCCCTTTGAACAGCATCAAGGAGCCGATAATGATGGCGCCGAACGCGGCCAGCAACGGAACCCAGGTATCTAGCGCCTTATGAGCATTGACGTCATCTTTTTCGCGGTTGATACGTTCTAATTCTTTGAAGTAGTCAGATTCCAGGTCGGAAGGATCGTAGTCACCCAGATTCATGGTGGTGGCATCGCGCACCATCGCGTTGGTGTAGGAAACCTGCTGGATTTCATTGAGCCGCTCGAACCAGGCCTTGTGGCGAGTACGCAGATCCGCACGTTCCTGCTTGATTTCACGTAAGCGCTGATCAGCGCGTTCATTGTAAACCAGGATCGAAGATTTAATTGCCTTAAACAAAATGTAGGCAACTACCCCACCCAGCAACGGAGATAGTACCCAAGAGATCGCAATTTTCCCGATGCCTCCCCACTGCACCATGTTCCAGCCCCCGGTGTGGGTGGTAAAGCCCACGGTCAGGGCGGCGCCGACGATTCCTCCTACAATCGAGTGGGTGGTAGAAACAGGCCATCCCATGCGAGTTGCCCCTAACAGCCACACTGCCGCCCCTAGCAGCGAAGATGTCATTATTAACGCAAAGTCCATAGCTTGCAGATTCGAGATGGCAGAAAGGTCTACGATTCCCGAACGCACCGTGTCGGTTACTTCTCCCCCGGCGATTACCGCTCCCGAAACCTCGAAGATGGCGGCTACCACCAGGGCTTGTTTCATCGATAGGGTTCCGGCACCGACCGAAGTGCCGAAGGAGTTAGCCACATCGTTACCGCCGATGTTAAAAGCCATGAACACCGCAAACGCAATAGTGATCACCAGTAGTAACGCCTGATCGGTTTCCCCTACATAATCGAAAGCCCAAAAAATAAACCAAATGGCGCTTCCCAGGAGCAGACCGCCGAAAGCCAAATGCCAATACACATCTCTTTTCGCCAGTTTTTGGAAAAAAGTTAGCTGCCCCAGCGGTGCTTCTTCTTGCAGAGGCATATCAGTTTTTGTCACGGGATTAGCTCCCTTCAGATGAGAATTTTTAACTTTCACCTGGAAGCTAACAATCTAAAGTTACCGGCGGGTTAACAAAGCGCAACCGGCAGGAAAACTGAAATTAGAGTATGAAAATCCTAAACTTATGAGGTTTTCGCGTACTTTTCCTCAATTTTTCTCCGCTGGCGCGGATCCCCTCAGTTTTTTGGGGGGTATAGGAAGTCAGCGGCGTTGTATTATCTCCGTCCGCGCGTCCCCTGCTCCCTAGTTTCCGGTGTCGCGTGACTGATGATCCATTATCCGCTGGCGTTCGGCGCGTTCCTCCCGGCGCCTCATTGCCCGCTCGCGCGGCCCTTCAATGGTGAGGAAGGGGCGAGAGGCGCGGACAGTAACATCAACCTTCCAATGTCGCCACAGCCAAATCCCTACTACTATCGCTATCAGCAGCGAAGCGAGGGCACCGACTCCTAGTGACCACCGCGGCCCCCAATGTTCGGCTACCCAGCCAATTATTGGCGCCCCAATCGGGGTGGTTCCCAGGAAGAAGAGGAAATAGATAGAAAGTACTCGTCCTCGGATTTCTTCATCGGTAGAAACTTGGATAGTGGCGTTAGCGCTGGTAAGCAGGTTCAGCATCACGAATCCGGTGGGAATCAGCAGGAGGGCGAAGATTTCGTAGGTGGGAGCTAACGCGAGCGCGCCCTCTAAGATTCCAAATAGCACCGCCGAGACCACCACGGTAAAAACGCGTGGCTGACGCCGCCGGGCAGCTTGTAGAGCTCCCGCCAAGGCGCCGATCGCCATAATCGACCCTAGTAGACCGTATTCACCTGCACCTTTACCGAATACTCGGGTGGCCATTACCGCTTGGGTGAGCTGGAAGTTCATCCCCAATGCACCCACTACCGTAAGGATCGCGATGATGGCTTTAATATCGGTACGGTTTTGCACGTAGCGCAGCCCTTCGCGCATCATTCCTTGGGTGCGAGAGGTTTTTTCCCGGCTAAACAGCCTGGTGGTGTCCATAAACGCCAGGCCCAGAACTGGCACGATAAACAGCACGCAGTTGGCAATAAAAACCCAGCCCGGACCGATTCCGGCGATCATGAAACCGGCCAAACCTGGCCCGATCAAGCGCGCCGAGTTAAAGGCGGTCGAGTTTAACCCCACCGCATTGGGCAGATCTTCCTTAGTGACCAGTTCGGAGACGAAAGCCTGCCGCGCGGGCGAAGTTAAACAGTCTGCAACTCCGGTTACCAGAGCGATTAGATAGATATGCCAGAGGGCAGCGACTCCCGTGAGCAGCAAAATCCCGGTTATGAGCCCGCTAAGGGCAACTATGCATTGGCAGATTTGGATGATGCGGCGCCGATTAAACCGGTCTGCCACCATTCCGGCAGGTATCGACAGCAACAATTGGGGCAGGAACTGGAGCGCAGTGACCACCCCGACCGCAAAACCGGATTGGTCGGTGAGTACCATCAGCACCACCCAGTCTTGGGCTACCCGCTGCATCCACAGGCCGGTGGAGGCGAATATATTGGACATCCACCAGAGCCGATAGTTGTGGTATTTGAAGGAGGTAAATGTGCGCGACAAATCTACCTCCTCAAACCTTGCTGCTTAAAACCCCGCGTATTTTTACCCTAGTCCCCTTGAGTTCTGGTCGGCACCTTTCCACGCTTTAAGCGTAGCCGCGCCGGCGAGGGCGAGTTTAGGGGCGAGTTTCGGAGGCTGTCCCCGGTGTTTTAACCCAGTCGCGCCCTCATGCCAGCAGCATCCCTAATGCCCAATAGCTGGCGACACCTGCCACGATAGATGCCATCGCGTTTGACCATTTCCAGTGGATAGCAGCGGTTATTAGAATGCCGCCAGCCGCGGGCACCCAGGAGGCTACCGAGTGAATATCCGTGTCCATTAGCGCATAAACCACCAGGATTACCATTACTCCCAGCGGCATACTGGTGGCGACCAAGCGTACCAGCGGCGATTCTTCTTTCCCGCGCAGTGCCACGAAGGGGAAAGCTCGCAAAGCGTAGGTCACTGCCCAGATCACGGCGATAGCACCGAGGGCGTAGGGGTAGGTTGCAGGGTTCATGTTAGGCACCCTCTTTCCCGGAAGGAGTGCGGCGCATTACCCAGACGCAATGCAGCAAAACGACCACGGTGAAAAGCGAAAGCGCGGTGATGAGCATATATTTTCCGCACCAGATCGCGCCGATTAAACCACATGCCAGCGCGGCTAACCCTAGCAGCGGATAGTCGCTTTGCCGGTAGGCATCTATTGCCAAGGTGACAAACAGGGCGGGCAGGGCGAACCCTAGGAAATCGGTGTCGAAGGGTAGAGCTTTGCCCACGAAGGCACCCACGGTTACCCCGCCTACCCAGTAAAAGTGGCAGAGCAGATTGATTGAGAGCACTACCGGGCCGGTTAGGCGCTTATCTGTCAGGTGGGAGGCGTTGAGCGCATAGGCTTCATCGGTTAGGGAGTGGATTACATAAAGGCGCCCGGGGCCGGATTTTATTTTGCGTAGCGGGAAACTTAGTCCGTAAAACACATGCCTAAAATTCACGAACAGGGTGGTGAGGGCGATTTGGAATAAATCAATCCCGCCTAGGATGAGGGAGACCGCAGTGAACTCCATCGAGCCGGCATAGATAATGGCAGCCGATAAAATAGTCAGCCAAATAGGGAATCCTTGGGTAACCGCAAAAGCACCGAAAGCTATTCCCAGCGGCAGATACCCCATGCCCACGGGACCGGTTAGCCGCGCGGCTTGCTTTAGCGCTGATCGCGGTGAGGGCGCAGGTATTGGCACTCCTCCTCGCGATTGCCGGTCAGGCGGCTGGTGGTCATTGTGCATGTTCATCATGTTAGGCATTTCGGATTTTTGTACGCCGGGGGTCTTAAACCCTGGAAATGGGACAGAGGCGAGATACTCCCTCCAGAATTGGTGTTTTGCCAGTCGGGAGCGGAATCTCTGGAAGTTTTGAGCAACCTTGGCATCGAGGAGCTAGTGACCGGATGCACGCGAACAGTTTTTGCCGCTAACCTTGCTGTCCGTTAAACTATGGAGGTGCTTTGACATTGGAGATGTCGCATAGTGGCCTAGTGCGCTCCCCTGCTAAGGGAGTTGGGGTGGATAGCCCCTCGAGGGTTCGAATCCCTCCATCTCCGCTGATAGATATAGGTTTAGTCCCACCGCGCTTGTCCATTTGTATCCGTAGTACATTTCGTTTTCCATTCGCCCGAAGAAGCCTTAATCTGCCCGCCAGCACCCCACTTCCCGAGTGCGCAAATGCAGCCAATCAGCTGGTAGACCAGCTACTTGGAACCGGATTCGCGGCGGGTTCACTACTCTTTCCACCGCCAGCCAAGCTGTTGTGGAACTGAGAAAAATGAGGACGCGGCTAGCGGATTAGCCTACGCGCTAACCACCTCGTGCGGTTCCTGCATCTTGGCGTATTTGGGAATCGCGCTGACGGCATCGTCATAAATAACTACCAGCCAAATCGGCTACCGAGCCATTATTTTGGCGCCCCACAAGCAACTCGCTTAGAGTTTTATGACTACCATTACTGGACAAATAGGCCTTTCTTTTTTAGTCTATTTAGGTAAGCCTAACCTAAGTAGACCGAAGGACTTCTGTAGATGAAAAAACTGCCTAGAATATTGACTGCACTGGGTTTGAGCGCACTGCTGTTCCCGCTCGGTGTGACTACAGCGTCAGCGGTAGAGAATCCGCTGAAATGCGATAGCGGCATCAAATGTGGACCATCTTCGTTCTACAAAGTGCAGGCGACCTATGTTCCCACCCAAAACGACGGTGCAGCAAAGCCGTGGGGAGAAGTTAGCGCAGAGGTAGTTGGGGAAAGCATTAAGAAGGTTCCTGCAAATACGGCGGAAGTAGAATTCACTTATCGCGTGAGCGCGACGCAATTACCAGTTACTCCCCCGCGTTTTAGTGTACAAATATCCACCGAAGACTATACGGCGAAAGCTTATCGCGTATTACTCACCAAAGACGGCGCACCGGTAGAGGCGCAGTGCACTATGACGCCGGAAACAATACCCGCACAGGGTAAGGCAATAGTGAGCTGCCCGATGGTGGCGGAGGCCAACAAGCTGGAGCTGTGGCATGCCGACCCCGGTATTCAAGACATGTATGCCAGGTGGGATTTGAATTCGCAACCCCGCCCGCAGGCGCCAAGCGTTGACCAGAATTTGCAAATAACCCACACCGCTAGCGCCGGTGAGGTACAGGCACAGGCGCTAACCGGCACGGTGAAAGACGGAAAATGGGAAGGAGTGTTTACCTACAAAGTAAAGCCTTCCCAGGTTGGCGGGGAAACCGTTAGCGCCGCACCAACGATTACGGTGGTCAGCGGTAATTCTTTGACCGCCGGCGATTTAGCACAAGTGCCCGCCGTGCAAGTGATGACGGAGGCTACGCCGGCACCCGAGCCGCAACCTGCGCCGGACACACAACCGCAACCGGGATCGCAAACACGACCAGTACCAGCTCCGGCAGCGGACAAGCATAATTCTAAGATCGTTAAGAAAACTGTGATTGCCAACAAGTCGGACGGTAAGCAACTACCGCAGACCGGGGCAACTTTGCCGCTCTTCTTGCTAGGAAGCGGAATCCTGGTTTCGGCCGGAGTAGCTATACGAAAAATTTCTGCCTAGCTTTATTCGCTTAAGAGTTAGGGCTAGATAGAAACTGGCGGGTTCCTAGCATAATTTGCGCTAGGAACCCGCCACTTTCATCTTCGCTATTGTCATTGGGTTCGTCAGTTATCGTCAGTTTTCTTCATTTTGTTTGGCGCGCCTATACCAGCAGTAACCGAATCCCCCTCCAGGTGTGAAACGCTACATTCATTTCTACTACAGCCATCGCATCAAACTCACCCTCGGCGGATTAACCATAAAACAATACAGACACCACTACTAGCCGGTAGTCTAAAACTGCCCAAAAAATAATCCGCACCTCCATTCAGGTATTAACCGCGCATTTTGAAAAACATTCCTTAGGTTAAGCGACCTGCAGGGATTTGAATTTTTTGTATGCTCCCGCTCTAGTCATCCCTAAATAGTCACCTATCATTTCCCAAGTTGCCCCCTCTTCCCTAGCGGTACTTACCGCTTGGGCAATGGCGTCCTGGGCACGTTTTTCTGCCTGGATTGCTGCTGCTAGTTGCGCAAGTCCTTTACCGCGGTAGACGGAAGCCACCGGGTCGGGTCCTGCCCCATTGTTAGCGTTTTCAATCTCATCAATCATTTCTTCAATAGTCCGTTTACTCATCGCTTCCTCCTTAAGTATTTCGGTCTTGCTTTCATCGCATGGAAGATGACTTGGTTTCGGATTCCTATTTCCAGAAGCGTGCCATCTGTGCCAGCTCCTATCACTATGCGGTATCCGTCCATGGGGAATACATCTATAGGGGTATTTACTGCGTGGAGTAGGTCTATGGTGCTTACGCCGTGTTTATAGGCGCTTTCCTTAACCTCCACCTTGTTAACTTTAGTTAACAAATCTGCGTCATGTCAACCACTGGAAACAATACTGTTTCATTGCCGGGCAAACTCTCGGCAGATAGTTGGTTACGCAGGAGATGGATTCTCCCTCCCCCACTTATTTTCTTAGTCCAGGCAATCTCTCCGGCACCAAGCAAATCACTTTGCGGGGGAACTTTTGGCCAGACGCAATGCATTTTTAGATAAGGAATCGCTAAATCTGCCCCTAGTAGCCAAAAGGCGGCAAATGCACTTGACAGCGACCCCCCCCCCCGAGAAAATTACCATGTACTGAATGAAGGGATTATTTCAGAGTTTTGCTAACGAAAGATTAGGAAAATAAACCGCTCTTACCTCGTCCTTCAGATACAAACTTGTAGGTCTTGCCTTCCCGGCTAAATCCTACAAACTATTTCAACATTAAAAATCACAGAAAGTAAGTAGACATGTCGGATCCACAGCCTCCAGAGCAAAGCACTACTCAAGGACAAAATATGCAGCCGCCGATTGCGCCTAAGAAAACCTCAGGTTTAGGGATTGCTTCTCTTGTACTAGGTATTGTCGCAATAATCGGCTCTTGGGTTCCTATTCTCAATAACCTCTCTTTCCTACTAGCCGTTATTGGTCTAGTGCTTGGAATCGTAGGCATAGTTTCTATCCGCAAGGGCAAAGTAGGAGGAAAAGGGCTAACGATTGCAGCAATAATCATCAACGTTGTTGCTATCGTGATCGTTATTTGTACTCAGTGGGTGTTCGGGAAAGCGCTTGATGAGGTATCCAAAGAAGTGAACGCTGGATCGACAGTTGTCAGTACGACTCAAAAAGCTGATGCCGGTGATTCCAAGAAGACTGAGCAGAAGGCAGACAACTCCAAGCTTGCTATCGGGAAAGCTGTTACTTTGGACAATGGTTTACAAGTATCAGTTGATTCTAAAGCCGAAAAGACTGATCAGGCGGGTGAAAAATACCTGCTTGTGACCGTCACCTACAAGAATACCGGGTCTGATCCAGTAGATTACAACGAGTTCGACTGGAAGCAAACGTCTAATACAGGAAGTATGGAAGATCCAGGGATTCCTCTCCTGGACGAAGAGCCCCTAAGTAGCGGAACCTTAAAAGCCGGTGGAACCGTGACCGGGATTGTTCCGGTCAAACCGGATGCTGCCAGTATTTCCTACTTCGGAAACATCATGGACAAAGAAGCGTTAGCTACCTGGTTACTCAAATAGGTTCTAAATAATACCTAGTTTTAACCTCTCAATCTTTTGGCTACCTCTTGGCTCCACGGTCAAGAGGTAGCCAAAACTTTTTAAGGGAAATACAGTGCCGCTGCTGATTCCCTCAATATGATCAGCCCTCTCCACTGGTATTGGATATCCGGAGGCGGGGCCTTGGGTTTCGAGTCACGTTTACGCCGCTGCACCTGCGGCATAGCCCGAGGGTGTCTTCCAACAGTTATTCCCGCCCCACCTACACGGATAATAATCATCCCCGGGCTTCGTCGGCCCGGGGATGATTATTAAATGCTTTCGGAAATTGGGGCTCCTATACTTCTCGCGAGCGGCGGCGACTGGCGGCTACCAGTCCCACTCCGGTGATTACCGCTAGCGAGTTCAACGCCAGCAAGGTAGTTACCGATACCCCGGTTACCGGCATTTGCTCGCCGGCCGCCGGTTTCCCGGTAGTGGCACCTTTAACTACAACAGTTCTGACGGTCTTTTTGCCGCTAGGTTTCTCGCCAACTTGGAATTGGAAGCTAGCACTCTCGCCCCATTCATTGGTGGCGGTAATGGTGTGGGTGCCCAACTCCTTTGGTACTTGTACGGATACATAGAATTCACCTTTGCCTACCGCCGGATGTACTCCCAGGTCGACCACGGTCGAATGCATGATTACCCGGTTCTTACTCCCCGGACTGAATCCCGTAAAATGCACCTTTAAGGTATCTCCAGGGGCAAACGAACTGGCCTTGTTAATGGAAGTGGCTGCTTGCACCTGATGGTAAAGACCATATTGTGTCTGCGCGGCTGCCAGTTTAGCTTGGGCTTGCCGGTTAACCGCGGCAGCCTCCTCCTGGCGATCCTGCGCCTCTTTGGCCAACCCTGCTAGCCGATCTGCTTCCTTCTGCGCATCCTGCGCAGCAGTAACGGTACTGGGATAGGCATTAAAGAGGGCAGGTAATCCAAGATTATCGAGGTCGCTGTCCCCAGCGGTGATCCCATCTTTCAAAGCCTGTTGCCCATCGATAGCCGCCAGTTTATTCGCCAGCGCTTGCTTAGCTTTCTGCTCCTTTTGCAGGTCGGTGGCAACTTTGGTTACCACTTCCAGGTCTTTATTTGCTTTGTCGGCGTCAGCTTGCGCCTGCTTTAGGTCTTGAGCTGCCTTTTCTGCCTTGGCTACCAGCTGATCGTGAGCCATCTGCTGCTCAGCTAGCGGATTTAGTTCCGCTTGTGCGGCCGCACGTTCGTTTTCAGCCTGGCTAACTGCCTCCTGTGCCTGCTGGTTTGCGGCGTTGGCATCCGTTAGCGCAGTATCTGCTGCTTCTTTAGCTGCTTGTGCCTGCTGCTGCGCCTGGGTAGCCGTCTCCAACTGGGTGGCAGCTTCTTGGGCTCGGGTTTCTGCCTGAGCCAAAGCTGCCTTAGTATCGGCCAACTCTTGCTGCGCGCTTCCTAACGCGGTGCCTTCAGCCAGCTCCGCTAGCTGTTTTTCCTTCTCTGCTTGCGCAGCTTCCTTATCTTTAATGTCCTGCTGCGCTGCCTCCAAGGCTTCCTGCGCGGATACTACCTTGGCTTTGGCATTCTTGAGGACGCCCTCAGCGGCAGTAACGGCTTCTGCAGCCATCTGCATTGCCTGTTCTTTTGCCTGTGCCACTGCCTCGGCCGCTCTCTTCTGGTTTTCAGCCTCCTTGACCTTTTGTTTGGCACTTTCGATAGCCGCAGCGGCGTCAGCTTCTTTGCTTTGGGCAGCTTTCCAGGCCGCATCCTTGGCTTTGGTTTCTGCCTGGGCGTCGGTTACAGCCTTTTCGTCACTGGTGACTTTTTCTCCTGCAGCTTTGGCCTTAGCCTGCAACTCTGCCAGCTTCGCCTGCGCTGCCTCCAGATTTTTCTTTGCACCCTCCGGGGTCACCGAGTTGTAGTACTCCATGAACCGTTTTTCGTATTCATCAACGGTATAGGTTTTTTCTCCCTGCTTAACCCCGTCGAAAACTTCGCCCCACACAGCGCGATACTTAATTCCCTCGCCGGCAGCGCCAGCAAAACCAGTAGCCGTAGAGTGCCCCACGATATTTAAATAGTGTCCAATTTTTGGATACAAATCAGGGTAGTTCAGCATAATATTGTAGGAAGACATAGTTGCCATATCGGGATGCTGTTTCACGGCATCGTCATAGATGGATTTCTCGGCGTACCACCTGGCCACCGGATCGCTTTTACCCCACGCTAAGTTTTCTGCTACCCTGAAGGCGCTCGAGTGCCCAATATGGTATCTGGACCAGTTGGCCTGCGACTGGGCAATCGCCATTAACCGGTCTGTAATCACATAATCGTCAAGCTTTTCGCCATTGCGTCCACCTTTGGCACGATATTGATTAACTACCCGTACCCAGGCGATGGCTTCTTTCATATTGTCTAAATTGGTGTTGTCATCCGGGGCTCCGGGTTTCAAAGTACCGTTAACCAGGGTGCCATCATCAGCTTTCGTGGTTTTATCGTTCAAAATATCGAGAGCATCGCTTGCCCCTACACTCTCGAAGAACCCGAAGCTACCTTGTTTGAACTTATTGTCGGCTTCCGCTACCGCTTTTTCAGCATTAGCTACCTCTGTTAGAGCCACCGCGACCGCGGCATCGGCTTTCTGCTTGTCCTCGCGCGCCTTTTGTAGATTTGCTTCGGCTTGCGCTTGCGCGGCTTTAGCCTCCTTAGCAGCCGTTTCAGCAGCTGCGGTCTCACCTTGGCGGGTAGCTAAAGTCGCCTCGGCATGAGCCTGTTCTGCCTGAGCAGCTGTTACCTGCGCAGCGGCCGCCTCCACTGCCTGATCAGCAGTAGCTTTATCCTTCTTCGCCTGCTCAACCGCATCACGTTTTGCCTGCAGCTTGCTTTCCGCATCGGTCACTGCGTTCCGAGCCTCATCTAGCTCTGCTTGTCGCTGCGCAGCAGTATTTTTAGCCGTCTGTACCTGGGCTTTCGCCGCTTCTACGGCTGCCTGCCCGTCCTTTAACGCTTGATCAGCGTCTTCGGTGAGCTGCTTGACCTTGGCTTCTAGTTCCGCAACCTTTTGCTGCTTGGCGCTGACATCGGCGTCAGTGGTCTGCTTCGCGCTTTCGGCTTTCGTCTTAGCATCCTTGGCGGTCTGCAAATTCGTGGCGGCCGTTTGTGCACCTGCCTGCGCGGTTTCAAGCGCCTTTTGCTTCTCTGCCTGCTTAGCTTCTGCTGCCTGCTTATCTTTTTCAGCTTTCGCTACCTTATCTTTGGCTGCCTGAAGCTGCTCGGCATCAGGAGCGGGATTATCTGCAACCGCTTTATCAGCGTCCGCTTTAGCTTGCTCGGCTTGAGCCAAGGCTTCTCCTGCTGTCTTTGCGGCGGCATCGGCGGCAGTTTTATTCTGATTAGCTTTTTCGAGCTGGTTAGCTGCGTCAATTGCCGCCTGCGCACTCTCTTCCTGCGCTTTAACTAGGGCACCGAGGGCGTCGTTCTTCGCCTTTTCACTGGCCGCAGACTTTTCCCCGGATTCTTTCGCCGCGTCCTGAGCCTTCTTCGTAGCTGCCTGTGCTTTACTATCGACCTCTGCCGCCTTCGCGGCGCTCTCCTGGGCAGCCTGCTTGGCTGCCTCCAGCTCGGTTGCCGTTTTTACTTTCGGATTGGCCTGCTGATTTTGTTGCTCACCCCCGGTGGGAATAGTGGGATTGCTAGGCTCGGGTACGGCTTGCGCAATCCCCGTAGCTGGTAGCACCCCCGCCAACGCTAAAGCGAATCCGGTGGCAGTTAGTTTTGTGGCATGCTGCTTCATTGCGTAAAAATCTCCTTTAGGTCACCCCTCAATGACCTATCTCAACCCTCAACTTTGAAATTTGGAGCGCCCCTAACGGTGATTAGAATCACCAGGGCATATGGTTAAAACCTTATCAGGTGGATTCATAGACCTCAACGGACGTAGGTCTCACTGGCGTTACCTGAGGGATAAAAGTATCCCTGCTTCGCCTCAGCTTGTACTCAGCCAGCCCTGCGCAACCAGCAAGCTAATCTGCTTAGGCAGCGAATTTTTTCATTGCACCTTGGCGGGTCATACCGATGATTTCACCGATTGCCTGCCAGGTTTGACCTTGCTCACGGGCATCTCTAACCGCTTCATCAAGCCGCTTATCTGCCCTAACCGTTTCCACCAGCGCCTGATAAACCTTAATCAAGGCGGGATCAGTAATAGTCATCTCTGGTTCGGGGTCCGCTGCAATTTCTGCAAGTAACTCTTCGTCAGTTTTCATTCCATTCACCCTTTCCTCAAGAATTTCAGTCTGGCTTTCATAGCATGAAAGATGTCCCCGTCTTGATTAACCCCTATTTCCAGGAGCTCACCATTGGGAGTTGGCCCGATAAGAATCTGATATCCGTCCAGGAAGTGCACGATAATGGCATTGCTATAAGCATGGGCTATCGCCTCGTCGGTGAAGCCGTGCTTACGCGCACTGTCCTTAATCACATTGGTAACGTTAGTTACCAAATAGCATCTTGTCAACGGATGTTACCAACAGTTTTCCAGGTCTATTCTTATTCACCCCTGATATGCTTGTATATGCCCATGCTCTCACGGTTGGGGTGCTGGGATTCAGTTCTTATTTACCCCTGATATGCTTGAGCACCGCCACATAAACGCAACTCTTGAGCTGGGATTCAGTTCTTATTTACCCCTGATATGCTTGTAGCACTACAAAACCGCATCCTCGCAGTGCTGGGATTCAGTTCTTATTTACCCCTGATATGCTTGAGTTTCAAAACTGCCAGAACTGCCAGAAGCTGGGATTCAGTTCTTATTTACCCCTGATATGCTTGACTCACAATCGGGGAAGTTGATTTTATCGCTGGGATTCAGTTCTTATTTACCCCTGATATGCTTGATGCTGGCGCTCCGCAAAGCGTTTCCGCGCTGGGATTCAGTTCTTATTTACCCCTGATATGCTTGTTTCTGAGGCGTTCCCGGAGGGCTGGACGCTGGGATTCAGTTCTTATTTACCCCTGATATGCTTGTAAGGGATTAAATAGTTTTTAGTTGTTGGCTGGGATTCAGTTCTTATTTACCCCTGATATGCTTGCCGGCGGACACGTGGGACACGCTACACGGCTGGGATTCAGTTCTTATTTACCCCTGATATGCTTGCGTGACCGCGAATATAATGACGACGACGGCTGGGATTCAGTTCTTATTTACCCCTGATATGCTTGGGTACCCGTCCACGGTTAGCCCGTAGTCGCTGGGATTCAGTTCTTATTTACCCCTGATATGCTTGATTAGGGGTAAATAACCCCAGGTTGTATAGGGTTTTGCACCCAATTTTTCCTCAAAAAATTGATAGTTGTTCCGGTTTTTCCTCTGCTTTGGTTGGGGTTCCGTTGGAAAAATGGAACGTCCTAGACCATTGCTTATCCGTTAAGAAGAGCATACGAACGTTTCCTTCGGGAGGAATACCGGCACGGACTTGACCGATGGTGGTTACATCACTCAACCCCGCCGGAGTGTACTTGGCGTAGACACTAAACTGCACCATACTGAACCCTAAATCTAAAAGCATTCGCCGATAAGCGTTTGCTTCGCGTCGGTGGCGGGCGGTATCCACCGGCAAATCAAACATCACCAGGCACCACATCGGTTTCTTACTCATAGAAACTACTTAAACCACTTAGGAGGAGAAAAGCTTTTTACTTGACTCTCTACGTAAAGGCCAAATAGCTGAGCAAGATCCTCAAAGGCCGCAGGAATACCAATGCCATCATCGCGATACTGGCTACTGGCCGCTGCCACCAGCTCGGCTTTACAATCAGCCGCAGAAGATTTACCGGCCTTTTCGAGGCAAAAAACCTCCAGATCAATCAGCGGTCGAAAAATTTCCATCAAGTCATCTACCAAGCAAAATAGGTTAGCGCGATTGTGATGAAATATCCCCAGTGATGGTTCTAAACCGGCAGCTAGCACTGCTCTTACCCCATGGCCGCGCACAATCGTATAACCATAGTCCAGCATAGAATTGATGCCGTCGCCCAACCCTGGTTGACGCGAGAACTCTTTCCCAAACAGCGCCAACCAATAATAGCGGGCCGCTCTGCCTTCGGTATTATCGGGATCACCAGAACGTACCAGGCTTACCAACTCCAACAATTTCTTGCTGTCTTTTGCTTTCCCACATAGCAGCAAGGTTTTCGCCTGGTTTTCTATTTTTCGCTTCACCACTGCTTTCCACGCAGTTTTTTGCTTAGGAACGCTCATGCCCGCCTGTGCCACCCGCCGCGCTGCCACCCGGGAATGAGGCCGCCAAGAAAAAGCTCCCGCCTCCGGAATCCCCCGCCAATCGCAGAGCAAAACACATACATCTGCAGCGGTTAAGCGATGCAACACAGCTCCGGAAAGTTTAACTCCCATCCCGATAAGGACTACCGCAACATCAGCAACTGGCAGCACCACCTGCGGTTTATCTTCTGGGTGTAGGACTACAGCTCCCACTTTAGAGGAAATTGACCCAGAAAATTGGGTCAAATCAATAATCCGCCAGGCAGCCATGCTTCCCCCTATAAAGACCAGCTGCTGGGTAGCCGTGAAGAATTTTCGCGAATATTTCCGAACACATCACGCCGGATTACCCTAGGTTTACAGGTTGAAAATAGCTTATTGACTGCCGGTCTCCAGCCTCGGCCTTGAATAATTTTTTTAGTGCCCGCCAGCGCATCTTCTGGCACACCCTCCCCAGCTAAATAAAGAGGGCGGAGTCTGAGCTTATCTTCAGCAGGGAACCCATCTACCGACCAATGTGAAAGTCCGGGATATTCCGATAATAAAGTTGCAATATCCCCTTTTCTTTCCGCAGACAAATCCAGTTCAAGCTCGTCATCGACTACAAGCCAACCCAGATACTCGGCATTGCCTTCCCGGAAAGCCTCCCGTAACTTCATTTCGGCATTACGCACCGAAATAGTTTGCTCGGGCAAATCAACCTGGAATAAATCAACCCCGACTTTGCTCGGTAAATCAACCATAAACACTCTGAGCATCGCATATACCGGTTTTTTACGGCCCGTGATTCGGTATATCCGCGCATGGTGGATAGAATTTCGTAGCAACGCCCAGCCATTCCGAACTTTGAGCCGGGCAGTCTTGCTTGGGAAAATTCCGACACTGTCCTCCGCAACAAAATGACTGCCATTAACCACTATTTTTCGTTCCGGATTAGCCGGCAGACCCTCTGCCCACACAAAGTCAGGCAAGCGGGTCAAAGCACACCACAAAGCCGGGGTTTCTGCCCGATCAATAT
>CAMYFZ010000041.1 GCA_947255165.1 uncultured Varibaculum sp. | reverse complement strand
CGGATTGGGCGCTTGATGCGTCCGGGCTGATTCTTAACATTCATCAGGAATATCCCTCCCGCCACGGCCTAGATTTCGGTCCCTACGATTTGGGAAGCGCAGTGCAAAATATGCTTTTGCAGGCCGAAGTAATGGGGCTACATATGCGCCCCTTTGCCACTTTTGATCGGGAGCTAGTTAGCCAGGAGTTCCAGATCGCCGCTCCCTATGTGCCTTTCACGATGTGCACCGTAGGCAAAGCCCCTGCTGGCCTCACTAAAAAGCGCGAGCGCAAGCCGCTTCAGCAGCTACTTTGGGAAAATCACCAGGCTTAACCGGCGAAACGGTAGTTGGATTAGCTGGCAAAACAATGCCAGATTTAACCGGAAAAACAACGGGGCTAGGATTTCGCAGATCAAGCGGGTAGGTCCAGCCCACAATACGGGCTTTAGCCCGAAAAAACACGCAATGCGGCCTTTATCCCCGGCATTAGCCCACCGTACCTCAGCAATAAAAACAGGTTCCCCCGCGAGACTATCGCGGGGGAACCTGATCGCTTAGTGCGGCACCTGAAAAACTAGATTTTCAATGCCACGGCAGGCGCCCTCTTAAGCAGCCGGACGCAATTGCAAGCCCAGATACTGGGCGGCGCGAGCCCGCAGAGTTTCATCTGCAAGAGCCGCGATGGCTTCCCGTACTCGACTGTCTTGGCTAACGTCCGCAAACCAGGGGCTGATCGCATCCGAAATCGTGTCAATCAGCAGATTGTTTGCCTGACGGCCAGTGCCTGCCTCAACAATATTGTATTTTTCCATTTTTGATACTCCATTCACTTCTACTTCTCACGGGGTTGGCGCATTGTCCGCACCGGTAACCCCGGGGTTCAAAAAGAACCCTGCCTGTCTAGGCCAACTTCAGAAAACCACCTAGGTGGCCCGCAGTCAACCGAATTTCCGAGAAAACCCGAAAACTTCAACAAGTGTTCAACTCTATTTTACCATCCAGGTACTGTCAAGCGTTGTTAGCTAATTCACCGCGCGCCCGCAGCGCAAAGATAGTAGGCAAAACGCAAAGATCCTATGCGCGTCCTCGGAAATAACCTATAAAAGGTTACCGGTAGTCGGTTTCCATCCCCACTGTATGAATCCGCAGCGAGTTAGTAGAGCCAGTAACCCCGGGGGGCATTCCCCCCAAAATGATCACTTGATCCCCCTGCTTGGCTAAGCCCTGCGCCTGCAAGACCTGATCCACTTGCCAGATCATATCGTCCGTGTGGGTTACATGGGGGACACGATAAGTGTGAATCCCCCAAGAGACCGCCAACTGGTTACGAGTCGCCTCTAACGGCGTGAATGCCAGCATCGGAATCGGGGAACGCAAGCGCGACACGGTGCGGGCAGTGCTACCCGTTTGGGTGAAAGCAATCATGAACTTCAGATCCAGCATTTCGGCTGCCCGCGCCGCCGACATGGACAGCACCCCGGCACGGTCATGAGCATAGGTAGTAAGCGGGGCGATTCGATCTCCCCCATTTTCTTCCACGTTAGTAATAACCGAAGACATCAGCCGCACCGCATCAATCGGATAGGCCCCTACCGAAGTTTCTCCCGACAACATCACCGCATCGGCCCCGTCTAAAATCGCGTTCGCACAGTCGGAGGCTTCGGCGCGGGTAGGACGAGGATTATGAATCATCGAGTCAAAGACCTGAGTAGCCACAATTACTGGCTTCGCATAACGCCGAGCCAGCTCAATCGCCCGTTTTTGCACCAGTGGCACCGCCTCTAGCGGCATCTCTACCCCCAGGTCACCGCGCGCCACCATAATGCCGTCAAAGGCCTGGACTATTTCTACCAACCGCTCAACTGCCTGCGGCTTTTCAATCTTGGCGATAACGGGAATATGGACTTCCTCTTCATCCATAATCTGCTTTACATCAGCGAAATCATCGGCACTACGCACAAAAGACAGGGCAATAATATCGGCACCCTGCTGCAGCGCCCAACGCAAATCATCTTGATCTTTTTCTGAAAGCGCCGGCACCGAAACCGCAACTCCCGGCAGGTTGAGTCCCTTGTGGTCGGAAACCACCCCGGGTACTTCCACTTCGGTAACTACATCGGTCTCGGTAACTTCTTTTACCCGGACCTGTACATTCCCGTCATCAATCAAGAGGGCGTCTCCGGGAGTGCAATCCCCAGGTAAGCCTTTGAAAGTAGTCCCCACGATTTCTTTATCCCCCGGCACATCCCGAGTGGTGATCGTGAAAGTATCACCTTTTTCTAAGGTTTGCGGTCCCCCTGCGAAAGTCTCTAAACGAATCTTGGGGCCCTGCAGGTCTACCAGGACTGCAATGGCTTTCCCACTTTGCAGAGCCGCCCGCCGAATATTGGCAATGGTAACCTCTGCTTCTTCTTGGCTGCCGTGTGAGCGGTTAATCCGCGCCACGTTCATCCCAGCCTCGACCAGTTTTTCAATTTGGGACGGGGAATTAGTTGCCGGCCCTAAGGTACATACAATTTTCGCTCTGCGCATGCCTCTATCCTAACTGGTTCGCTAGTTCTTGCCACTCCTTAGGAAGAATAGTCAGCGCGACCCTCCTAATAACCCCCTAGGAAGAAACTGATTTCGGAGGCTTATCTGGGGACAAGGTCCCGCATTTTTGTGATTCCGGGTCTTGCGAGCGAGGGAAATTTTGGCGGTAACACCAAATAGCTAGCACCACCCCCAGGGTAAACATCAGTAGCGAAGTCCAGGCATTTACCCGCAAACCCAGGAACTGATTCGCCTGATCCATCCGCACGTTCTCTACCCAAAAACGCCCCAGACTATAGGCGCACAGGTAGAACCCCATCATCATGCCGCCGCGCGGATTAAAGCGCCGCTCTATCCACAGCAGTGCCCCAATCGCCACTAGATTCCAGAGCATTTCGTACAGAAAAGTGGGATGAAAAGTCGCGTATTGTTCAAAACCGAGCGGACGATGTTGTAGATCGATTTGCAACCCCCAAGGCAAAGTGGTGGGTCCCCCAAAAAGTTCCTGGTTGAAGTAGTTTCCTAAACGCCCAAAGATTTGCCCCACCAAGATCGCGGGCGCAATTGCATCGGCCACCGGAGCGATTTTCAGTTGCCGGTAGCGCAACACTAGACAAGCGGTTATGGTACCCGCTATTACCCCTCCCCAAATGGCTAGACCTCCGTGCCAAATCAGGGGGATTTCTTTAGGATCACCGGTGGGGCCAAAGTAATCTTGCCATTTACTCAAGACGTGATAAATGCGGGCTCCAATAATCCCAATGGGAATCACCCACAACGCCAGGTCCACGATTACCTCTGGGTCGCCCCCACGCTGCTTATAGCGCCGCGATGCCCACAGGCAAGCTAGGAAAATACCCAAAAGAATCGCTAGCGCGTAAGCACGTATCGGAATCGGGCCTAGGTACCAGACACCTTGAGAGGGAGAAGGAATAAAAAACGGGTTCATCCCATAACTTTCTAGTCGTGCTTCTTTTCTCGGCTGATCCGGGACTTACGGGAAGTAGCCAGCGCCGGATGTGATCCCGCAGCTACCATTTCTGCCACCAAAGATTGGGGATCATTTGACTTTACCAAGGCCGAACCGATCAGGACCGCATCGGCACCTTGCTGGGCATAGTTAAACACATCATGCGGGCCGGCCACCCCGGATTCGGCCACGGCCACTACCTGTTCGGGAATCACGTCTACTATTTGCGCAAAGGTTTCCATATTGAAATCTAAAGTACGCAAATCTTGGGCGTTTACCCCGATTACTCGGGCTCCGGCTTCCAGGGCGCGGAAAGCGTCTAAACGCGAATGTACCTCTACGATTGCAGTCATCCCTAGGGAGTGGGCCCGCTCTACCAGGGAAGTTACCACCATTGGTTCTGCAGAAGTTTGCAAAATCAAGACCAAATCCGCCCCTAGCGCTCGGGCTTCATGTACCTGGTAGGGGGTAATTACAAAGTCTTTATAAAGTACCGGTACCTCTACTGCCGCACGTACCTGGCGTAAGTCTTCGATAGAACCGCAAAAGAAGTTCTTTTCGGTAGAAACCGAGATTACCGAGGCTCCCCCGGCCTCATAGGCACGTGCCAGTGCCGCCACATCTGGCACTTCCCGCAAGAATCCCCCGCCGGGAGTAGCCCGTTTTATTTCCGCGATTACCGAAACTGCGCCCTCGCTGCGTAGTGCTCCCACCCCATCTTTGGGGTGAGGACGTTTGGCAGCGATCTGTTTAATCTCGGCCAGGCTAACCTCAGATTCGCGCCGCGCTACTTCTTGGCGCACGCCCGCAAGCAAACGTTCCAAAGCGTTCATCTGAGTATCACCTCCTAGGCCATGTTATGTTTTTGTCACCTCGAGTAAAAAATCTATTTACTATCTGGGCGCTGCCCGATGCGGGCGGCGAGTTCACCGCCGGCCTCAAAGCAACTGCGGTGCCCGGTGTGACAAGCCGCTCCTACCTGGTCAACTTGGATTAAGAGAGCGTCTCCGTCGCAGTCAATTTGAACCTGCTTAACATATTGCGCGTGTCCAGAGGTATCGCCCTTGCGCCAGTACTCCGAGCGAGAGCGGGACCAGAAAGTGACCCTGCCGGTAGTTAAAGTACGCCGCAGCGCTTCGTCATTCATATAACCCACCATTAGGACTTTTCCGCTTTGCCAGTCCTGGATTACCGCGCATACCAGCCCCGCACTATCGCGCTTTAAACGGGCGGCTACCTGCGGATCTAAAGTGTCTGCGTTCACCGAACCTCAAACCCCGCTTCCTTTAGCCCCGCTTTTACCTGCGAAATCTTAATCTCTCCAAAGTGAAAAACACTGGCCGCCAGCACCGCATCTGCCCCCGCTTCCGCCGATTCGACAAAATGCTCAACTTTGCCTGCACCCCCAGAGGCGATTAGAGGAACCGATACCCGGGAGCGAACCTGCGCTAACATTTCCAAGTCAAAGCCAGTTTTCACCCCATCAGCATCCATAGAGTTAAGCAGAATTTCGCCGGCTCCGCGCGCGGTTACTTCGCTGCACCACTGGAGCGCATCGATACCGGTAGAACGAGTCCCGCCGTGGGTAGTTAGTTCAAATCCGCTTAGAGTCTCCACCCCCGATGGGCAGCGGCGGGCATCAACTGAGATAACTAGCACTTGATTGCCGAAACGCTTGGCTATCCGATCGATAAGATCCGGGTCAGCAATCGCGGCAGTATTAACCCCCACTTTGTCGGCGCCCGCCCCCAGTAGCTGTTCCACGTCCGTCACCGAACGCACCCCGCCGCCTACCGTGAGGGGAACAAATACCCGTTCGGCGCAGCGACCCACCGTTTGCACCATAGTGGCGCGTCCCTCTTTAGAAGCCGAAACATCGAGGAAAGTGATTTCATCCGCGCCTTCATCGCTATAACGTTCTGCCAGTTCCACGGGGTCTCCTGCATCCCGCAGATTCTGGAAATTTACGCCTTTAACCACGCGTCCCTGATCAACATCTAGACAAGGAATCACCCTAATCGCTACCGTCATTTGTCCTCCTCGATAGGTTTACTATCCTCAGTGTAAAAAACTAATCTAACTGGCGGTCCTCCCTGCCGTTAGCTGGACTAGGTAGCGCAGACAAAGCGGGATTAGTGTTGCTCCGCTTCTTTATTTTGCGCAGGCCAAAACATCCATGACTACCACTAAAGCACTATCCCCAGTGGCTTGATCAGCGGGAATAATCGCTAAAATTCGCGAGTTAGCGCGCAAAGCAGTTAGCTGCTGGGCTAAGGACTGGAAGGTAGTTCCCCCCACAATCGCTTGCGGACCAGACTTACCCCAGGTGTAGGCACGTTGCTTTCCGGAGTCTAATTCCCACACCCCGTATTGCACCAGGATCTTCTTGCGCGGATCTAACTGTTCTCCCTTCCCTGGAACCAGCACGAAGGTAGCAGCCTCTTGCGGATGGGGCTGGGTTGCCGACTCGAACTTTGGTAATCCTGCGGGGAAGGTGAAATTTACCCCTGCCGCTTCCGGAATCTGCAATTGCGACTCATAAACCGCAGTAGGTAAGACGTCGATGATGTCTACTTCCATAGAGGTTTTTCCGTCACTTGCAGTAGCGGGGCGATGCACAATTAGCCGCGACCCCTCGGATCTACCAATAATTTCTGGCAACAATCCGCTAGGTAAAGTACGGGAGTTAGCCTTGCCGACGAATAGCTGCGGTTTTCCTTCTTTGGAAACCAGTTTTCCAGTAGTGCCTTCATAGACACTTACCATCACCCGCACGTCACGATTTTCCTGTACCTGCGGACCTGCGCCGCGAATAGCTATCCGCGAATTAGGCAATGTAAAGGGCATGCGCCCTTGAAACTGTACTACCGGTTGTTCACCCAGTTGACCACTGACTTTTACCTGGGTAGAAACTCCGCTGATTTGTTGTCCGCGACTGGCCTGCCACAAATAAAATCCTAGAACTACCGTAGCGGCCACTGCGATTACTCCCAGGAAAGCCGGCCACCACCGCAGTAGATGTAAGGGAGCAGGCGTTTTCTTCGCTGAAACTTCTGCTTTGCGTGAGGGGAAGCGCCGCGCCCGATCTTTAGTGCTACCGGTATTACCTTCAGGGGATGCTTCCGGTTTATCAGACAAGGAGGAGTCGCCTCTTTCGATATTGCGGCCGCGACTGTGTGCGTTAGTTTCCATCTACTTCATGCCCTATCCTGCAGCTCTGCCAGCAATTTGTCTAGGATTTCTCCCTCACAAGCAAAAGGATCTCCTAGCATCACCGTCGGCATTTTCGATTCATCGATGCGTACGTGTAACCAGTCTACCGAAACATCTCGGCGCAGTCTTTCAGCCTCCCGCAAAACCATACCTCGCATATTTGCCCTGGTGGTGCGAGGAGGATAAGTTTTTGCAGACTCTATTTGTTCGCGACTAAGCACCTGGCGCATCATCCCTGCCTGATATAGTGCTGGCGCCAGACCAGCCGCAGTAATGTCGTGATAAGCCAAATCTAGGCGCGAAATCACCACGGAGTCCATAGGAACTCGATGTCGCTTAGCGCTTTTCTCGAGAAGATTCTTCTTAATTACCCAATCAATTTCGGTTTGCACCGCTTGAAAGTCTTCGTCCTCAAAACATTTCAGCGCCCGTCCCCAAAGCTCCAGGGGATCAAAATCGCCTATTTTAATCCGTTCCCGGGTGGCATCCAGCTGTCCGGCGTCACTTAAAGTATTCATCACCCGCTGGTAGATGCGGTTTTGGATTTCCACTGCGTCTAGGGTTCCGCCCTGTTTTAGTTTTATCGGAGCCCGTCCCGATAAATCCGCATTAATTTCTCGAATCGCACTCATGGGGTCAGCTATCGCCAAGTCGTTCAGCGTCAAGGAACAGTCAATCGCATCTAGTAAAGCGATAGTCATCCCCACTTTAAGGGCGGTGGTGGCCTCACAAATGTTAGAGTCCCCTACGATTACGTGCATCCGTCGATACTGGCTAGAGTCTGCCAGCGGTTCATCCCGAGTGTTGATAATGGGACGGGCCCGGGTGGTGGCCGCCGAAATCGGGTCATACATTTTGTCGGCGCGTTGGGAGAAATGATAGCCGCCCTCTTCATCTAGGAGCCCGGCGCCCACCACGATTTGGCGGGTGATGAAGAAAGCAATCAAAGCATCTGCCATTCCCATGAAATCTGCGGAGCGATGCAGAAGATAGTTCTCATGGCATCCACAAGAGTTTCCCTGAGAGTCACGATTATTTTTTAGCAGGTGAATCTGACCGTTAATCCCATCTTGGTGCAGTTGCTGATTAGTGGTGGCTACCAAGTCGGAAAAAATCTCTTGCCCCGCAACGTCCTGGGCCAGCAAATCGGATAAATAGTCACATTCGGCGGTGGCATATTCGGGATGAGAACCCACATCCAAGTAGAGCCGTCCCCCGTTACCTAAGAACACATTGGAGGAACGATGACGGTTAACTACCGGTTTAAACAAACGTCGCGCCGCCTGTTCTGCATCCAGGGGTGATCTCCCCTGAAAGGCGGCACAGGTAATGCCATACTCGGTTTCAATCCCGAAAATTCTACGCAAAAGCTATTCCCCGCCTTTTTGCACGAACCCCTCAACAAAGGCTTGCGCATCGGTTTCCATTACCGTATCGATTTGCTCTAAGAGGGCGTCGATTTGGGGCGCATTGATCTGTGCCTGCGCGGTTTCTACGCCCTCATCGACACCATTATTTTTTCCGCCGGGTGCATTAATTTGTTCTTGTACCACTTTTCCTCCTAATAGGGTTAAGCCTAGAATTTTTCGGCCCAATTTTCCTGGCCTCCAGTGAGCGCGCGGGCGAAAGCGGCAGCATCACCGTCTTCGAGAGCGCGTATTTCAGCGGCGGTGACCTCGCGATTCGGGTCACCTAACCGCAACCGTAAAAGCTGCTCGCCTCCTAAATCTAGGAGTAGTGATTCCCAGGAGCCTTTCTTGACTTCCGGAAGGTTCGCTACTGCAGTGCCTCTTACCCAGGATCTGCTCCCGCGCGGAGGCTGCTGGGTCGCTTGAGATACTTCCTCCTCCGAAAACAGTTGGTCTACCATTCCGGCGGCGCACAGATTTTCAAATATTCCCGGCCGTAGCGCCGCCCATTGCAAATCTAGAGCCTGGATTTTGGGGTGAGTCCAATCGCACCCTAAGCGCCGGCGCATGCCGGATAAGAGTTGATATTTACCTACCCATTCCACGCGGCGGGCAGCTAAAACTCGGTCACCATGCAGAGAGTCGAGGATCGTCTGCCAATCTGTGAGTAACGCGGTGCTGGCTTCATCTGCTCCTCCGCGCTCTTTTAAAGCCCCGGCAATCGTAGAGAGGATTTCGTTTTGAATCTGGAGGGCGCTAAGCGGCCCGGATACGGTCTCTAAGCGGTGGGTCAGAGTAAGATCATGAGACACCGCCCAGGTTTCTTCTACTGGATCAGAGGTAATCCGCAGGCCTTCCAGGGCTTTTAGTTCCGTGGGATTCGCGTTTTCCAGTAGCCACAATAAGGCGGCGGTACTGCCTAGACGGAGATAAGTAGAGTATTGGAAACGGTTCGCGTCTCCTCCGATAATATGCAGGCGCCGCCACCGGCTCGCATCCGCATGCGGTTCATCGCGGGTATTAACTATCGGCCGGTTAAAGGTAGTTTCCAGACCGATATCGTTTTCTACATAGTCGGCGCGTTGAGAAATCTGGAAACCAGATTGCTGGGAACGTTGCCCGATTCCCACCCTTCCGGCTCCGCAGATAAGCGGGCGGGTGACCAGGAAGGGGATCAGATTTTGGGCAAGATCAAAAAAACTTAAGTCGCGGCGCAGTAAATAATTTTCATGACTGCCGTAGGCTGCGCCTTTACCGTCCACGTTGTTCTTAAACAGTTCAATCTGATTACCGTTAGCCGCTACCAGCTCCATAGCTCGGCGGGCAATCAGGTCTCCGGCCGCGTCATAGAGTGCCCCTTGCTTAGGTTCGAGAGTTTCCGGCGAGGAATATTCCGGGTGGGCGTGATCCACGTAGAGGCGGGCGCCATTAGTTAGTACGCAGGCGCTGGGCTTGGGCATCGCGGCTTCTTGGGCGCTAGGCCGGGCAACCGCTTGCACTCCCGGTCCCGAGGGAGCCAACTGATCAGGATTATTAGTTAACTGGGAGGGATCGGCCTCGCGGGGGTCTAGCGAAAAACCCCGCATATCTTGCAAGGGATTTTCCCCTTCATAATCCCAGGTAACCGCCTCCCCCAGGCGGGATTGATCCCGATAGGCGTTCACTACCTGAGTAGAAAGCGCAACTGGATTAGCGTAGACATTTCCTACCTGGATAATCCCGAACTCGGTTTCGGTTCCCAGCGGTCTGTTAATGGCGCTTTGAGTCAAGATTCCTCCTATTGCAAGCTACGCACGTCGATAATCCGGGCGCCCCTAACTCCCAGAGTCCGCGCCCACTCGCTGGGATCAGCAGATGCCCCCAGGGCTGCAGTTTCGCGGATTTCTTCTTCCGCGGCAGCAACAACGTGACTCCACATCAAGCCATTTATTTTCGCCGGATCCTGCAACGAATCTTTAATCGCAGCTTTCTTCGCCCGCTCTACGATAGCGGCAATCATTGCCCCGGACAGCAGCGAATGCGCATATACAATTTCTCGTTTCCCGTTCTCGTAGGCAACTTCATATACCTGGGTACGAGCAGATTCTTCCGCCAGCAGCGCTACCAGTTTTTCTCGCAGCTTCTCGCGTCCTTGCCCCGGAGAGGTTCCGGTTTCCACTTCCACTGGCACGTTTTGCCCCAGATGGATATCAAAGATTTGTGCTGCCTCTTCCAAGTTAGGTCGCTCGATGCGCACCCGCACATCTAGGCGCCCGGGGCGCAGCACCGCCGGATCAATCATGTCTTCCCGGTTGGAAGCGCCAATCACAATCACATTGGAAAGCGCTTCTACCCCATCGATCTCGGAAAGCAGTTGGGGAACGATCATAGTTTCCACATCGGAGGAGATCCCGGATCCCCGGGTGCGGAACAGCGCCTCCATCTCGTCGAAGAAAATTACTACCGGATGCTCGCTGCTGGCCAGCTGGCGCGCCCGCGAAAAAATCGCCCGAATTTGTCGCTCGGTTTCTCCAACAAATTTTGAGAGCAGTTCCGGGCCTTTAATCGACAAGAAATAAGCGGACTTGCCTTGAGCATTAGCTCCCAAGGAAGTGGCGACTGCCTTGGCTATCAGAGTTTTTCCGCAACCGGGCGGGCCGTAGAGCAAGATACCCTTCGGAGCACTCAAGCCGTAGCGCCGATACAGTTCCGGATGGTTAAAGGGAAGTTCTACCGCATCCCTGATGGTTTCGATCTGCTTTTTCAATCCCCCGATTTCTTTATAAGAAACGTTGGGAATTTGGGGAGCTAGTAGTTGTTCTACTTCTCCTCTCTGGACTTTTTGTACCGCGATTGCGCTGCGTCCTTCCAGCAGCAAAGAATCCCCTACCTCAATTTTTCCAATTAAAGGGGCAGCTAAAGAGACGATTTCACTGTCGGTATTTGATAGCCGTACCAGGGCACGTCCCTGCGGCATCACCTCTCCGACTTGCACCAAGGTTCCGGTGCGGGGATAGGAAAGGATCTTAGAGACCACCATTTCTTCATTGACTAGTACCTCTAGCCCCACCCGCAACTGCTCAGGTTTAATGTCGGGATGAACTCGCAACACCATCGGTTTACCGTTTAAGAAAAGACGAACTTCACCGGCTTTTTGGGGGGTTTCGGCAATCACTGCCACGGTTGCGGGAGGTTTGGCTAAATCCGTTAACTGCTGATGAATCGCCACCACTTGTTCGCGAGCAGCTCCCAAAGCTGCGGAAAGACGCTTATTTTTCCCTTTTAGGGAGGTCACTTCGCTTTTGAGTACCTGTAACTGCTCTTCACTAGGATCTGGCATGAGTTTCCTTTCCGTAAAGCTCTTTCAGCCTATTAGTTTTGCCCGCAACCTGCCCTAAGTGTCCAGGGCTGTAAAATTTTAGGAGGGCGCTCCCTGGCTGCTTTCAGGATCGGGCGGGGCGGAGTCCGCTTCAGTGGTATTTCCCCGCACCCAATAATCGGCGCGCCTAACTACGTCTCGGCGTACCCGCCGCGTTTTCCTCTCCGCCGGGTTACGCTGCCCTAAGCGCACCTCCTCCCAGTTATCTTCCGGATTCCACTGCCCTCCGTTGATTTTCGCCGCTTTAGTAGCATTACCGAGTTTTTGCGGTCGCCGCGCCCCGCTTGCCAGCAGCCGACAGGTCACTAAAAACCCAGTATGTCCCACCATTTGATGTTCGGGACGCAGCGCTAGCCCCTCGGTATGCCACTGTCTTTGGATAGTTTCCTCGCTGCAGGTAAATCCGAAGCGGCCATCGCTTCTTAACGCTTCTACCAGCGTAGACATTTGAGTCACAGTGGTTACGTAGCAGCAGAGTACCCCGCCGGGACGCAGTAACTGCCACAAAGTGTCCAGGTAACTCCAGGGATCGAGCAGGTCAATAACGGCGCGATCAAAATAGTGGGTGCCATAAATAGCGTCTAGGTCTATTTCCCCTAAGCGCCCGCGGCGCAGCTGCCAGGCAGGATGGGGGGTGCCAAACCATAAATCCACATTCGCCTGGGCAATATCGGCGAAATCTTCGCGTTCTTCCAGCGAAACCAGTTTCCCGGCTTCTCCGATCATTTCTAACAACGAAATCGTGAGGGCGCCGGAACCCGCTCCACATTCAAAAACCCGAGCACCAGCAAAAATATCTGCAGATTGCAGGATCTGCGCCGCATCCTTGGGATAGATAATCGCCGCCCCTCGCGGCATAGAGAGCGTATAGTCCAGGCGACGGGGCCTAAAAGCCAAAAATTCTCGCCCTTCCCGGGAACGAATCAAGGTGCCTTCTTCTCGCCCTAACAGCTCCGCCAAAGCAAAGGAGGCTTTCGCGGTGTTAAACCAGCCGTTTTCGGTAATCGTTACGGTATGTAAATCCCCGGAAGCGCCCTGTAGCTGCACCCGGTCTCCTACCTGGAAAGCTCCCCGGGAACGCTCCGGCGCACCCGCGGTAGCTGCAGCGGCACACCCGCATCTATTTTCTGGTTCTATCGGACTCATCTTCCTAATCCTAGCTTTCCTAACGGAATCTCGGATATCAAGCAGCGCCTTACAATATCTTTATGAGCATTTCTAAGCGCACCGCGGCCCTCTCGCCCTCTCGAATCGGTACTTTTCGTAACTGTCCCCTCCAGTTCCGTTTCCAGGTAATCGACAAACTTCCGAGTAAAGAAACTGCGGTGCGCCAGCGAGGAACCTTGGTGCATGCGGTGCTGGAAAACTTGTTTGAACTGCCAGCTGAAGAACGTAACTTTGGTGCGGCCAGCCCTAAAGTAGCAGAGATCTGGGAAGAGACCCTCCAAAAGCAACCAGACTTGCGCATGGAGCTTTTTCAGGGCGACAAAAACGAAGAAAACCAGTTCTTAGAATCGGTGCGCCAACTGGTAGCTAACTATTTTCAAATGGAGAATCCCGACCGCCTGGCCCCGGCCCACCGCGAAAAATATCTGCGGGTTACCGATAAAAACCATCTAAACCTGCATGGCTATATTGATCGGGTAGATATTTCTCCGTCCGGCCTGGTACGGATCGTGGACTATAAGACGGGCAAAGCCCCCGCCGAACGCTACATCGGCCCCTATCAGTTCCAGATTCGCTTTTACGCGCTGCTCTGGTACTTAACGCAAGGGCAACTGCCCGCTCGCCTACAGCTACTTTTTTTGAAAGATCGCCAGGTCTACACCTACACCCCTACCCCCGCCGATATTGACGCCACCAGCGGGGAGATTCTGAGCGTATGGGAACAAATCTCTACCCAGGCACGTTCGGGTTATTTTCCCCCACGCCGCTCAACTCTTTGTAACTGGTGCGATTATCGCGCCTATTGTCCCTTGATGGAGGGAATCGCCCCGGAAATTTCTAGCGAGGGCGTAGCGCAGTTACTTACTGCCCGGGAAAACTCCGAAGAGGAAGCAGCGCTTTAAGCCAATAGCTCTCTAATATCACTCAGGTCCATATGCCCGACCGAGTCAAAACGCGCCGCCGAAATGCCTGGTACGTCGAAGTTCCCAACTAATGCCAGGCGGGCCCCAGCCTCTTGACCAGCAGCCAACCCCGGAGCAGAATCTTCTACCACCAGGCAATCTTCTACCGGTATCTTTAATCGCCGCGCCGCCAGGCGATAGGGATCACCCGAAGGTTTTTGCCGCAGGTCCGGTTCCGACCCGGTCACCATCACCTCTAAGGATCCCTCCGGAGCACTAGCACACACATCGTCCACCAAGATTTCATAGGAAGCCGAAACCAAAGCAGTGGGGATCCCGGCGCTAGCTAAATCGCTGAGCAGTTCGCGCGCTCCCGGTATCCAGGGGACCCCTTGGGTAACATACAGCTCATGCATATTGGAGACCATCTTATCGACAAGCTCTAGCGGCGCTAGCGGCAAATTTTTCCGCTCAATCATGATAGAGGCGCTTTTGAACAGGGAGTTTCCAGTTAAAGCTTCCCCGTCCTGCGGGGTCCAGTCCTGCCCGAAACTGGCAATTATTTGTACTTCGGTGCGTTGCCAGAGTGGTTCGGAATCAATTAAGGTTCCGTCCATATCAAAAAGAACTGCCCCCATGATCCTCCTTTGTTGTTAAGCGAAAGCCGAGAGGGTGCCAGCGGCGAGCGCTATTCCTACCACAGCCCCTAAGCCTAGCCGATAGATCACGAACGGAGCGAAAGTTTTAGTTTCTAGCAGGCGCATAAACCACACGATCACTGCATATCCAATGGCGAAAGCCACCACCGTCGCTAAAATAGTTGGCCCCCAACCTACGGGGTTATTACCTACGGATTTAGCGGCCTCGTAAAACCCGGAAGCGAAAACTGCCGGCATTGCTAACAGGAAGGAGTATCGCGCGGCAGCTACCCGGGTAAAGCCCATGAGCCGGCCAGCAGTGATTGTGCCTCCCGAACGGGAAACCCCGGGAACCAGCGCTAGGGCCTGCGCGAACCCGAAGAGGATTGCTTGGCCCCAGGAAAGGTGGTCTAGGGTTTTTTCTTTCTTCCCCCAGCGGTCGGCTGCCCCTAAGAACAGGGCAAACAAGATGAGCATCGCCACGGTGATCCACATATTGCGGAACTCTTTTTCAATCCAGTCTTGTCCCAGCAGCCCCAAAATCCCAATCGGCAGCGAACCAACGATAATCATCCAACCCATCCGGACATCGGGGTCACCTTGGCTAACCCCACTGCGTGCGGGGACAAAAGCCTGGAACCATTTGCCCACTATCCGGCTAATATCTTTCCAAAAGTAGATAAGGACGGCAGTTTCGGTCCCAATCTGGGTAATCGCGGTAAAAGCAGCGCCGGGATCCTCGCCGAAAAGCGCGCCTAAAATCCGTAGGTGGGCTGAAGAAGAAATCGGCAGAAACTCGGTCAGGCCCTGAACCAGGCCCATAATGATGGCTTCAATGGTATTCACGACCTCCAAGCCTATCGTTTTAGCGCGTCTCGCTCGCCTCCTATCCGGGTGTTTTCTCTCACCTCCTGGGGCGGCGACTTCCTGCTTACGCCGCGCACCTAGGCTTATTTAGCCGGCCTGCGTTCCGTGGCGTGGTTTTCTGATGACCGTGCTACCCATAAAAGTAACGGTATGGTCTGACGATTTCCTCCTCCTACGTCGTGCCTGAAAAGTTCTCACCGCTGTCCCCCTTAGCCTGGGAGTATGGAAAAAAGAAGATTAGGACGCACCGGACTCATGGTTTCTTCCCTGGGGTTGGGCACCCTCACTTGGGGACGAGACACCGACCTCGAGCAGGCCAGGGAACAATTACGCATGTTCTTAGATGCCGGAGGAAATCTGCTTGACACCGCCGCGACCTATGGGGAGGGGGAGTCCGAAAAACTTATCGGAACCCTCTTAGATAGCGAGTTTTCCCGAGACGACCTGGTAATTTGCTCAAAAGCCGGGGTTCGGGAGGGAGATCCCCCTTCGGTTGATGCTTCCCGGGCTAATCTGTTGCGCGGCCTAGATCAAACTTTGGAACGACTGGGAACTGCCTACATTGATGTGTGGTTTGTCCACCATTACGACCCATTTGTACGGGTAGAAGAAACTTTAACTGCCCTAGAGATGGCGCTACGTTCTGGACGAGCCCGCTATGTGGGGGTGTCGAATTATCCGGCCTGGGCAATGGCAGAACTAGCGGTGCTACTAGGGCAAGATCGCTACGAAGTTGCTGCCGTACAAGGGGAATATTCTTTAGTAAACCGACAGGTAGAAGAGGAAGTGCTAGCGGCAGCCGACCATTTTGACTCCAGCTTTATCGCCTGGTCACCACTGGGACGGGGCGTGTTAACTGGAAAGTACCAAACCAGTATTCCTCCGGATTCTCGCGCAGCTTCCCAGCATTTACAAGGTTTCGTCTCCCCTTATCTTTCCCCTGAATACCAGCCGATTATTGAAGCCGTTTTAGCGGGAGCCGAAGGTTTAGAGTGGGAACCTTTGAAACTGGCTTTAGCTTGGGTTAAGGATGCACCGGGGGTTACTAGTGCTCTAACCGGGGCGCGCAGCGCTGGGCAATTTGCGGCCGTATTAAAAGCGGCTGATGCGCATGTACCCCATCAGATTCGAGTAGCTTTGAACGAGGCCAGCGAGTAACAAAGACTTAGTCTTCGTCCTCCTCGTCTTCCTCCTCTTCCTCGTCAAAATCGTATTCTTCGTCGAGGATTTCCTGCGGTTCGTTTAGGAGATCGTCTCCGTCTTCACCGTCGTCTTCCTCGTCGAAATCGTATTCTTCGTTCTCGCCGACCCACCCGGATTCGTCTTCATCTAATACCTGGTCTACGTGGGTAAAAAGACTCTCCGAATCAATATCTTCATCCTCAAAAATATCTAGGGGAAGGTCGCACCCCAATTGGGAATATAGGGCCTCGTCATAGGCAGAAAATGCCGCCTCTAGCTTTTCTGCGGCCCGCGCTACCTGCGGATCACAGTCCGGGTCTTCCGCGTTACGGGCAGCATCTAAGTGAGCTTGCAGTGCCCCGACGAAATTATCGAACTTCACTTGTAAACGATCAGCCACGATACACTACCCCCTGGGTTTTGGATCAACCTGGATGCTTAGGGCAGGTGAAGCTGGCCGCGAATCATGGTCACCATCAGGTCGGTGCCCTTGATTTCAGCGGTTTCTTCCGATCCGACGATCCGCGTCGTACCGTCAGGGTCAACTAGCTGCGAGGCTCCCCCATCGGGACCTAGCGGCAAAATGACCCACTCCTTGCCTGGAGCATAGGTTGTCGAAGGTGGCCGGCCCGAAAGCTGATCGCGAATATTCGCAATCACTACCCGGGCATGGGCGCGAGCAGCATCAGCACGCTTTGATTCTGGCACATCGGTAATGTCACCGACTGCGTAAACATTTTCCATGTCCTTGACCCG
>CAMYFZ010000040.1 GCA_947255165.1 uncultured Varibaculum sp. | reverse complement strand
GCAGACCAGACCACATCGGGCTACGGCAAACGCAAGTATTAATGCTAGTTTGAAAGCGGATGTTATGCCACATTGAGGGCGAGGACGTGCGCATTTTCACAGCTTTTCGAGCTTTTCTGGGGAAATTTTTTGATCTCGTGCCGGTTTTTAGGAATTCTCCTAGCTTTTCGTCCTCTAACTAACCCTCAGTTTCCTGGCGTTCATATTCCCCACCGAGCATAAATTCGGCTTCGCGTTCATGGGCCGCCAACTTCGCCAGTTCCCCAGCTTGCGTTAGCAAATCCCCCGGATCTCCCTGCTGTACCAATCTTCCTTGGGAAAGCACCAGCACCTGATCGGCTTCCTCCACCTGCCGCAAAGTGTGGGTGATTTCGATAATGGTGGCCTGCGGGCGAAGCTCGCGCACCCGGCGGCGCAGTCGCGCCGCTAAAGCTGGCTCCAAATGGGCAGTAAACTCGTCCAACACCAACACCGGGGAATCAGATAGCAGCGCCCTCGCTAAAGACAGCCTTTGCCGCTGTCCCCCCGAAAGCGCCCCGCCATATCTCCCCACTCGAGTAGCTAACCCTGCAGGTAAATCGGAAATCGTCTGGTCGAGTTCGACGGTTTTCAGCACTTGCCAGAGCTGTTCATCGTTCGCATCAGGTTTCCCGAGCCGCAAATTATCGGCAATCGAAGCCGAGAAAATATGAATCCGCTGGGTAACCAGGGGGAGGGCGCGGCGAATAGCTGCCGGATTAAGCTGCGATAGCGGGAGGTCTCCCAAAAGAATCTGTCCCCTATCTACATCCCAGTAGCGCAGTAGCAAGCGGGCCAAGGTAGATTTTCCGCTCCCGGTGGCCCCGCAAATAGCGGTCCAGGAACCGGCAGGGATGGTAAAGGAAATATTCTGGAGAGCCGCCTGGGAAGAAACCCGTTCCCCGCTTTGAGGGTAGGTAAAAGACACGTCCTCGAAAGCTATTGGGAAAGGCGCCTCTGGCGGCTTCTTTTCTCCACTGGAAACTGCCGGAACTGCCTTGGCAACCTGCCAAACCCGGCGGGCCGCAGCGAAAGAGTTTGCCAGGTGGGTAGAGAAATCTTCTACCCCGTGGCACACTTCCCAGGAGCGCAGTACCGCAAATACGGCGGCCAAGACGGAGGGAACCGCCGTCAAATCGGTAGTTGCCGGCATTCCCACCCAGATCACTGCCAGCGCTGCCAGGTACATTCCGCTTTGGGTCAGGGCGCGGCGCAGCGCTTGTAAAGAGGTCAAAGGACGCGCATTGGCACCCACAATCGACATATAGCGTTCGAGTTGCGTAGTGCGAGCGCGCTGCAAACCGTAACCGGTGACCTCACTAATCCCGTTAACCGAGTCAGTTACCGACTGTGCAACCTGTCCTTTGGCGCTGGCAGAGGCATCGGCAGCCCGGTTTCCTTCTCCCCCACCCAGCAGGGCTAAAGACGCCAAAGTTACCAGGTAAACGAAAAATAGCAGGGCGCCACTTAGCGGAGTCACCAAAAAACCGGTAAGAATCGAAACCCCTAGCGGGATAATAAGGGCACTAAACGCCGGAACCAGGGTGTGGGCAAAAAACACTTCGATACGGTCAATATCTGCGGTGATCCGCGCCAGTAAATCCCCGCTTTTCGCCCCCACCATACAGGCCGGGGCTTGGGGTGCTAGACGCGCAAACATTTCCTGACGCAAAATTTCTAGGGCTTTAAAGGCCACGTAATGTCCGGCGAACTGTTCTAAGTAACGGAAAAATGCCTTCAGGAATGCTAGCGCCACCATCACCCCGATGCTCACCCACAGATAAGAGGGGCTCAAGGTGGCACCACCAGCGATTTCTATGACTGCGTCGCCGATACGGTAAACCCCGAAAGCAATCAGGGCGATGCCGAGGGTCTGGTCCAGTAGGCGCGCCGCCCCCGATATGTAGAGGGGTTTTAGCACCGGACGGGCCAGGTGTAATAACCAATTAATCAGTTGGCGGGTTCCCACCGCCGGCAGGTCTGCGTCGTTCCCGGCTGCCTGCATCTGGCTGCACTTTTCGGGATCCTCTTTGGCGGGCCGCAGATACTTCAGCAGCTGAATTAATTTTTTCACCGCTCTACCTCCGTTAAGGCCCCATCTTTGAGGTAGAGGACGCGGTCCGCGTGGGCCAGGGCGCTAGCGCGGTGGCTAAGCACTACGATAGTTTTTTCTTTCGCCACCTGGGCGAGCGTTTGGATTATCGCCGCCTCGGACTCTAAATCGATCTGCGAAGTTGGCTCATCTAGGAGCAATAGTTCTCGTTCGGACAGTAACGCCCGCGCTAAAGATAGCCGCTGGGCTTGCCCACCGGACAGGGAGTAGCCATCCTCGCCTACCGGGGTATCTAGTCCCTGCGGGAATGCGCGCACTTCTGCGGCCAGGCGCACTGTTTCCAGGCATTCCCACAGGCGGTCTTCTCCCGCACGCGGAGCCACCATCATCAGATTCGAGCGGATAGTACCGGTGAAAATCCAGGTGTGCTGTTGCACTAGCGCCGATTGGTCTCTAAACCAGTTGCGACTTTTAGCATCCAAGGAGCGTCCTTGCAGGTAGTAGCTACCTTGGCTAGGCAAGAGATTGCCTTTAAGTACCTCAATTAGGGTTGATTTACCCGCTCCTGAGGCACCGCCAATGGCCAGCCATTCCCTAGGGTTTACCTCTAAATCTAGGTTTTTGAGGACGGGATTGCCGCCGGGATAGGCAAAGCTGAGTTTCTGCAGTGACAGTAAGGAATCGGAACTTTGCGTCGGGGTCTGCCCGCCCTCGCAGTTACTATCCGTATTTTCGGAAGCGGGGGATATTTTTTTAGCTTCTTGCGGAGCTAAGGAGGCGGCGGGGGCGGATGCTTCGCCGCGAGCAGAGACCTTGCCAGGGGAGGAAGATTCCTCGGAGGCAGACGGCTTTACCGGGGATGCATCTTTACCGTGGGACTTACCGTGGGAAGGTGATTTTCCGCTTAAAAAGGCACGTACCAGGCGCTGATTAGCCATCCCTGACATCCCTACATAGAAGAAGGCGCCGATTTTATTCATAGGTTCTAACAAAAGCAGGGTTAACCCCAGCATGGTAACTACCGGGGCAATCACCCTAATATCGCTGCCCCAGGAACCATTGATCACTTTCCACAAGGTGAGCGCAAACCCGGAAGTTAAGAGCAATAGATTAAATCCCAGGTCAATAGCCAGCAAGACTAGCTGGTTGGCAGCCAATAAACGCATGGTTGACAGCCGATTTTTCTCCCCTACCTCAGCTAACTGTTTCCCCCGCGAGTCGGTGGCTCCCAAGAGGCTCAAGGTTTCTAAACCGGAGAGGGCGTCCAGGTAGGAGGCAGCGAGCTGGTTCCGTCGCCGGCGGGACCTGCTAGAGACCTTGCGGGTTACTTTTGAGAACCCGAAAATAATTGCGGGAACCAGCGGTACAAAAACTAGCAGTACCAGCGCACACCAAAAATCGACGAAAAACGCCATCACCGCCAGCACCAGTAGCGGGCTAAGCATCGCCCCGATCATAGACCCCAGGAAAGCTTGGCGGTAGCGCTGAATTTTTTCGGTACCGGAAGTCATCATATCGATTAAAGATCCGGCGCTGCGCCGTGCCAGTACCCCCGGTCCTTGCGCAAAAAGGTTTCGCAGCAGCCGCGACTGCAAGGCCAACTGTTCTTTATATACCGAGTGCTGCTCGACGCTAATCCGGGTTGCTTCGCATCCTCCGAGCGCAATCGCAAAAAAGATTAACCCCCCGAAAGCCCCCGACAGGTTTTCCCCCGAAAATGCTTGCGCCAAAGTGTATCCCAGCAGAATCATGAAACCGGCCGCCAAAAGAACTGAGGCCAAGGTGAGGATCACACTGGTGACAATCGCTACTGTCCCCGCGGGACGGGAAAGTGACAGTTTCTTCGCCATAAAGTCCTCTAGCTCAGTGGTTTTTCTGGCTTTACTTTACTAGTTTTCGCGTCGAAAACGTACCCGCCAGCAGTGTCCCCACGATAAGGGGGTAAAGTAGCAACCATGAATCAAACCCAGGTGAGCCCCAGCAGTGGTCAAGACGCAAAACAGCCAGATCTGGCAGCAAATCCTGAAAAAGTTGACCCGCTCGCAGATCTTACGCCCTATCAGCGCTATGTGCGACGCCGTCAGCAACGCGAAACCATGGTTTTCACCGTTATCGGTTCGGTGATGGCCGGACTGATGGTGCTGTCTATCTTGATTGGGTTCGGGATTTTACCCTTCCCCTTCTTCAATGATTTCAAACAGGCACCCCAATACGCACAGGCAGGAGACGTTCCTTGCCCAACCTCGGAAAAAGCAGTTCCCTTGGACAAAATGGAAATCCACGTGGTCAATGGCACTGACGTTTCAGGCCTAGCCGGAAAAGTAGCCAAAGGACTCAAAGACCGGGGAGTTCCGGTTAAAGATACCGGAAATATCAGTTCTGGTTCCTATGAGGGCAATATCCGAATCGTTACTGGCCCCACCGGGGTTAACGTGGCCTATACTTTGGCGCGCGCCTTCGAGGACGCGGAGATCATTCTCGATCCTCGTCCTACTTCTGACGTGACCGTGACTATTGGTTCTCGTTACTCCGATATGGTTAGCCCCGAAAAATTCCAGGAAGAAGCCCAAAATGATCTCGAGGAGATCGACGACTGCAAGCTGGTGCGGATCGCTTAGAGCCTAGACCTCTTGATTACCGAGGGAATCCTTAGCAGCTTTCTAATCTAGATTCGTTGCCTGGGATGCTACCCGTTTTTCATAGGAGCGGGACTCTAGATCCGTACCTGCCGGGGCCGAGGCCGGGGAAGCCTGCTCGAGGAAGGTACCGCGTGCCTTCGAAATCCCCCGCATCACGTGGTAGACCACGATTGCCGCAGCCGAACCCAAAGCAATACCGTTGAAGGTCAGGGAGCCGATCTGCCAGGTGTAGTCGGCGATGGCAATAATCATGGCGACTGCGGCGGTATTGAGATTCACCGGATCGGCGAAATCAACTTTGTTTTGCACCCAGATCCTCACGCCCAGCATCCCGATCATGCCGTAGAGGACGGTAGCTGCGCCTCCGAGCACCCCGGGGGGAATAGTGGCGATGGCCGCCCCAAACTTGGGGAACATTGATAGTGCCAGGGCTACGAAAGCAGCCACGATATAGGCGGCAGTGGAGTAGACGCGAGTAGCGGCCATTACCCCAATGTTTTCCGCATAGGTGGTGGTGGCGCTACCGCCGCCGCAACCGGCGAATACGGTAGAAATCCCGTCTGCAAACAGGGCGCGCCCGGTCAGGTGGTCAAGGTTTTCTCCGGTCATCGCGGATACGGATTTAACGTGACCGACGTTTTCGGCAATCAAAACCAGGACTACCGGGATGAAGAGTCCCAAGGTGGAAGGCTCAAAGGAGGGGGTATGGAATTCGGGGAGTCCAATCCAGGCGGCCTTGCCGATGGCTTTGAAGTCAACTTCGTGTTGGATTACCGCTGCTATGTAGCCCACGCCCACACCAATCAGAATGGACAGGCGGCCGATGATTCCTTTGAACAGGACGGTGATCAGCACGATGGCGGTAACAGTAATGACCGCGGTGACCGCGCCCTCTTTAAACCAGTTCCAGGCGGCTGGCGCCAGGTTAAAACCAATCAGAGCCACGATACAACCGGTCACGGTAGGCGGCATGATGCGGTCAATCCACACGATGCCCGCGAAATGAACAATTACCCCGATCAGCGCCAAAGTAACCCCGACGCTGATGACCCCGCCGAGCGCCGCTGACTGCCCGTACTGGGAAGATACCGCGGTGATGGGGGCAATCAAAGCGAAGGAGGAACCCAAATAGGAGGGCAGTTTACCCGCAGTTACCAATGCAAAGAGCAAGGTTCCAATCGCGGTGAAGAACAGGGTGGTGTTGGGAGGAAAGCCAGTCAGCAAGGGCACTAGGAAGGTGGCACCGAACATGGCGACTACGTGTTGGGCGCCAATGCCTGCGGTGCGCGGCCAGGAGAGCCTCTCACGGGGCATTACTACTTCCCCGGGGCCGATGGAACGGCCATCACCATGAAGTTTCCAGAAACCCAGGAGAGATTTTTTCTGGGGTTGCTGGGGGGATACAGATTGAAGATTCTGATCGTTACTAGACATTTCGTCCCTATCAGCTAGGAGACTCTGCCCTTTCCCGGGCGCGGGTCTGTTTGAGTATTACGGTCAGAACTTAACTTTATTCCTCTAGGCCCGGTTGTTAAAAGTTGAGGCGATTTTCCTCTTCCCGGAGCTGGTAACTGGCAGGCCTTAAACTAGGGGACATGACGAAGAAATTGGTTTACCGAGACGAAGTTGATGACCCGATTGCGCTGCCGGATCTGAGCGACCCGGAGAAGGTTTCGCAGTTTCTCGCGAGCTTGCCGGATGTTTCGGACAAATGTCCCTCTACGCACGCCCAACTGATTGAGGCGATGGGAATAAGGTTTCACCACTTGAACGCGGATAAGATGATTTGTTCGATGCCGGTAGAGGGCAACCGGCAAACTTTAGGGGTACTCCATGGCGGAGCGAACGCGGTGCTGGGGGAAACTACCGGCTCCCTAGCTGCTAACTATGCGGCTCCGGAAGGCAAACACGCAGTGGGGTCAAATATCTTTGTTACTCACCATCGTCCGGCGGTCGCGGGACGGGTGTATTGCCTGGCGACTTTAGCGCAAAGCGGGCGCACCCTCGCTACCTATTTCTTGCGGATTTTTTCCGAGGACGGCAAGCTCACCGCCTCCGGCACCCACACCTGTGCCTTCGTGGATGATTAGGACTCGCGACCTAGACCAGTTCTTTATTACGTAACCTGCACGAGCGTCCTTTGTCTCCTAGCTCTGGAGAATATCGGTCGTTTCACCACGTCCACCATTAACGAACAAGCCCAGCTCGAGAACGACATATGCACGCTTAGTTTATCCCCCGCGAAACTAGCTAGCGATTGGGAGCAATGAAGCTAAGCGCACTGAACCTGCCAGACAGAAAATAGTCCTACTCTAAAAGACAAAGAGAAAAACCCTAAAAGGTTGAAGTCAATTCACTCAAGGTTTTCAGTTCTGCAACAGAACTACCATCGCCGGGTTAAGGAGCAATGTCTGGAGGGCTTGGTAAACTTATTACCAAGCCCTCCAGACATCTATGTATTTTAGTTTAAGCCGGAACGGTAGATAAACTATTCGGCTTGTGAGGAATCTGCTGGTTCAGTAATGTGCTCCAGATATTTACGCCAGCCCCCGTATCGAGAAATGTCTAGATGTTTTCGGGCCATTTCTTCTCGATATAGAATTCCCGGGACTACCCGACCGTCCTCGAGAGTTATGGCGCCTCGATACAATCCGTCAGGCTCACCCTCTATAACGTGTAGAAGTATCTCCGGAGATAACTGGTAGAGTTCCCCGCTAATCGCTACCCCATCGTCTTTCACCTCGAACATTCCTGGGTGAATATCGTCTATTGAGTGAAGCCGGTATTTAGGAGCCGTTTTTATCTCTCCTTGGAATTCTGCACCAGCGAGGTTTCCATGGAGGTCCAAACCTCTCATCAGTGTTCCATTCACGAACAGCAGTTCATCAGGAAGACTGGTATTTTTGTCCTTTCGAAAAGCGAAGCCAAAGCTAGCTAGAATTCCCGCGAGTAGAATATAGCCAATGGTTACACTTGGTGCAGCATTGACACCAACGGAATAAGCGTTGATTAAACCAATGAAACTCAAAGCAGCAGCAACTAACGCAACTGCCGATGCGGCGTAAAAGCGCCGATCTATTACAAAGCAGGTAATCGCCCCTAACAGAACGCCGACTAGTACAGCTCCCTGGCCTAGAAGCTTCATACCATCGTAAATTACACCAGCATCTACCAGCGCAGGAATTCCTACCTCCTCGACAGTTTTACCGGCTGCATTTAACGCGTTTTCAACTAGACCTGTCGCCCACTCTGCTAGCGAAGGAATCATTGCGAGAACTACTGCGGGCGAATATCGCATAGGTGAAGCGTCGAATGCTTGAGCACCGATTACTAGACCGATGTACAGGAGTATAGGCACCAAGGCCTGCATGGGAAATATTTCTAATAAGGTAGCTACCAATCCGGTGGCACATACCAAAGCGACCATTATGCCAGTCACAAGGGAATACCCAATTCGACCGCCGACCTTCTTCCATCCGGGATGTCCAATGTACACGGCGGGCGGGAAAGGCGATCCGAGGAAAGACCCAATAATCGCGCCTAAACCATCAGCGGTCAAAACCTGCCGCATCGAATAGTGGTCGCCAGCGGCAGCAGCCGACTCAATATTGGTCATTCCTTCAGTGAAGTTATAAATCCCTAAGGGAATCGCTGAGGCCAACAGAGGCGCAATATCCGACAAGCCAATGATAACGTCAGCGGAAGGTACCGGAAGATTGAAACCAACAGAAGCGAAGGATTTAACCACATCGCTTGGCTCCAGAATACCGCTCCACCCTGCGGCCACAGCCACCCATGCAACTGCGGTAGAGATTATAACGGCGACCAATCCAACCGGGGCATCAAAGGGTAGACGTTTGCCAGCCATCCATCCCACTAGAATGAATGCAAGCGCAATGAATGAAATCCAGGGCGCCTGCCACATTTGCGAAACGGGACGCATCGCTATGAAGGTTATGGAAATTCCTGCAAGCGCCCCTAGGAGAGCTGCCCTCGGCACTGCTTTACGAATCCATGGGCCGATAATTGCACCGAGTAGAACAATACAACCAATAATAAAGCACCAGGCAAGACCAGCACGCCATGCTTTAATGGGGTCGTTAGATTGTAAATAAACGGGCAGCATAACCACGAATACAACAATAAAAGTGTGGGGTACAGATGGCCCATAAGGTAGGGCTGTTACATCAGTGCGGTTTTCTTTGCGCGCAAGGTTCCAAGCCAAAATTGCGTACCATATATTTCCCAGAGGAAGGGCAATTGCCAAAGCCGGAAGCAGACGACCGTAGACAATGCTTCCTGGGATCTTAACCACAGCTAGGCATAAACCTGTCAATACAATTACATTCAATAATACGTTGGTTCCAAGTCCGAAAAGTCCGTTCCAATCGCCACGAACCCAAAGTTTCGGTTTATTGATAGCGTCAGTCTTACCCACCGTTACTGCCCTACCTTTATCGATTTCAATAAGTTTTTAGAATCAGCTACCCATCCCACAATTGCCCCTTGTGCAGCAATCATGTCTAGTGCTGATGATTTGAATTCAGGGAAATATGAATTAGTGCAATCAGAAAGTACAAGACAATTGAAACCGCGATCATTCGCCGCACGAGCGGTGGATTGTACGCATACTTCTGTGGTTACCCCAGTGATTATTAATGAATCTATTTTTCTTGCGCGCAGAATTATCTCTAAGTCCGTCCCATAGAATGCATCCTTACCGGGCTTGTCTAGCACCGTTTCTCCTGGTTGGGGATATAACTCAGGAATTATGTCATGTCCCTTTTCTCCGCGAACGAGAATCCTGCCCATAGGCCCGTTATCCCCGATTCGCAGGCTGGGCTTCCCCCTATCTCTTTTTGCATCGTAAAGATCCGTTAGGTCTGCTCTATGGCCCTCGCGAGTGTGGATTATTAATACACCCAGGTCACGGAGAGCCGATAATACCTTTTGGGTGGGTGTAATCGTATCCCGTAAGCTGGTTACGTCATTACCCAGAGTTTCCCCGAATCCTCCGCTTTCCATAAAATCCCGTTGGAAGTCAATGCACAGCAATGCTGTCCGTTTTCTATCCCATTGAAAATTGAACGGGTTGGCTGATGTTGTAAACACGGTTACTCCTTTGTTATCTGTGTTCCTGCAGTCCCTTCGAATGCAGCTCTCATGGATTCAATATTGGTTATAACCACGCGTTTTCCTCCATTTTTTAGAAAACGACATGCAGCATTGATCTTTGGTCCCATCGTTCCTGGGGGGAACTGCCCTTGCTTGTACCAGCTCTCAAGCTCGTGACAATTGGTTTTCTTTATCGGTTTTTCTTCAGCGGTTCCCCAGTTCAAATAAAGCTGTGGTACAGCAGTCAGCAATAGAAGAATTTCAACTTGGGTATTGGTCGCGATCAAGGCAGATGTCTGATCTTTATCGATCACTCCGTCAACAGGCAGATATTTACCCGCCTGATGAATAACCGGAATTCCGCCACCACCGCCCGCAATAACAATCTTTTGTTCACCCACCAATGTCGATATTGCCGACTGTTCCATGACCTGTTTTGGCTCTGGGCTAGGAACGACACGTCGAACCATTCCTTTTGCCACCGGGACGGTATCCCAGTCGCGCGGGGCAAGCGTTTTTGGTACAGGTAGCCCTATGGGCTTGTCTGAAGAGGCGAAAGCCGGATCACAACGATCAACCAGGCAATGTGTAATAACGGTTATAACCTCTCTATCTATACCCTCGTGGCTCAATCCGCTCATCATTGCAAGCTGAAGACTTGTTCCAATCGATCCCTGAGACTCAGACACGGCTGTCCACAAAGGTAAAGCAGGTAACCGATGAGCGCCCGCATTAATCGCAAGCTGCGCCCTCTGCATGGACAATCCAACTTGAGGGCCGTTACCATGGGTTAGCAAGACTTGATGCCCTTGCCTAATTAAGGGAATAATTCCCGCAGCTGTCGCCGAGGATTGTTCCCATTGACTACTTGTGATTTTGCCAGCCTGCCCCGTAATCAAGGCATTCCCACCTATCGCCACTAAGACACGACTCATGCTATTCCCCGCTTCTTTGCTAAATAGCAAATACCCTGCAAGAAAACTTGCCTCGGGGCACGGACTATTCCTGCCCCAATTTGTCCCACGCCAGCTTCTTTATGGGCTATGCCCGTATTTATTACTGGCAGGACATTACTTCGAGCTACTTTTATTAAGTCAATCCCAGATGGAATACCGGCAAAATTTAACTGTGGAATTTGAAATACAGGATGACGCGACATAGTAATATGCGTCATCTCAATCGTAATTCTTTGGGCATCTTCCGGAGTACCCCCAATGAACTGCGTTATTGCTGGAGAAGCAGCCATGGAGAAACCGCCTAACCCCAGAGATTCTGTGATGGCCGAGTCACCCAGATCTGGGTTAGCATCCTCGCGAGAATAACCGGGGAAAAATAGGCCATCAGCAGGCTCTACCGGGGCAGTGAACCATTTTTCTGCTGCTCCCGCAACTCTCAACCCGAATTCCACGCCGTTCCTGGCCATAGCCGTCACCAACGTTGAATCGGCCACACCGTTTGCCGCATCTAAGCACAACTTTGCTGCGGCCATAGACAGATTCAGCGCGAAGTGGTCATTGTTGGCTAAGAACTCGAGTACTTCCTGTGCGGTCTTTTGTTTAGATATACTCGGCGCCAGCCGACGAGTGAACAGACTGGTAGCTGCAATGTTTCGGTTATGACATTCATCGCCCATTGTAAGAGCTTGCACGAATAATGAGGTAGTGTCGATCGGGCCGTGGTCTTGTAGCGCTGCATCAAGTGTAGGTCCGAGGTAATCACGCATCCAGACCAATCTGTCGATTACGGAACGGTCGTAAGCACCAAACCGCAGCACTTTACCTAGACCTTCGTTTAGATTAGAAAAGGCCTTGCGTTTTCCATCAGTCACCTCAAACACTGGCATGGACGGAGAAATGATTCCCGCCATCGGCCCCACCGCGCCAACTTCGTGGCAAGGCATGATGTTAATATCTCCGTTGTTTAATAGTTCTCGCGCCTGTTCGGGTGTCTTAGCCCAGCGCTCAAATAGTGCTGCACCAACCAACCCGCCGATCATTGGTCCGCACATCTTTTCTACCGCTATCGGAGGGCCAGAATGTAGCAAAGTTTTGGATTGCAACTCAGCAATAGCCTCCCTGGCGGGGAGAATTCTAACCAAGCTGGGGCGTACCGAATGTACCAAATCAATAGCTTTCTGATTAGCCTGTCTGGTCACCTCGTTGTCTAATCGCGATACCATGCTTGCTGCATTCGCATCTGCGAATGCAGGCGGCATCCATTTAAGGTCATACACACGGTCTTCAGGCACCGCCTGTACTATTAATGGGAGTCCAACATTTACTAGCGAAAAATCATCAGATAGCATGATAGTCAATCCTTTTTAACTAACTCGATGGCATAAGTAACGGCAGCAGCGTTGGAGGGAAATACGACAATCCCTGCATCCTGCAAAATTTTGCGCTGAGAGGCTAATCCTTGCGGGTCATGAGCAGTTCCAGTAATCGACGCCAGAACCTGTAAATTCCGCCCAGCTCGCTTAGCTGCGTCAACCGCTTTAGCAACTGCCTCGGCAACTGGAGTAGCTGGGTCAATGGCAGACCCCCATCCTAAAACCACATCCAGCAGTAACAAGTCTGTGTCACTTACTTTACTGATCATCTTCGCTCGCAAATCTGGGGAAATCATCGGATGTGGTTTCCCACGTGTGAACTTGTCGTCCCCAAGATCTAAGATTTTTCCTTCAACTCCGAATCTTTTTAGTAGGACACTAGCTTCCTGCGCCAGAGTTCCTCCTGTATACAGCCCTAGAATTGGCCCGTACGCTTTTACTCCACTTTTTTCAGGGAGATCAATAGACAGCTTTCTATTAAGTTTTTCGGCGATTACCATCGCTGCTTCTTGTAAAGTTCCTCTGATCGGAAAGGGAGTGTCGGTATTCGTTGCACCCATGAAGCAAGCGATCACAGGTTTCTTTATTAAACTCAAGCGTGTCAATAATTTCTGCATGGTGTTCTTGTCTGGATGCTTTGAAATCACCGCTATCAACTTGGTTTTGGGATCATTTTCCAATAGATTGACTGCCACTAACGAGGCTGGATGATCTATCTTCCCCGATAAATCTCTTCCCCCCACCCCTATGATTTGAGATATTCCTATTCCAGCTTCTCCGATCAGGGTTGAAACCTCTTGTGCACCTGTACCAGAAGCGGCAACTATTCCGACTTCTCCTTCAGGGAGAACATTTGCAAAACCCAGCGGCGTACCGTCTATTATTGCTGTCCCACAGTCAGGCCCCATAAACAACAATTCATTTTTTGCCGCGTATTCTTTTAAACGGTTTTCTTCATCAACCGGTACATTGTCAGAAAAACAAAACACATGACAGCTCTCATGTAAGGCATCCTCAGCAACGGCCCCAGCATACGCACCCGGTACTGAAATAGTTACAATCTTGGCATCTACCGCAGATACCGCTTCATCAACGGTTTTCGGCAGAAACGTGACCGAATTCGTCTCGGTTATCGCAACATCTGAGGTTAGCTCGATCTTGGCTGATTCCAGAGCTGTCTGTGCCGTTTCTTCTGAATCCGCTTGGACCACAACGAGTAAATCATCCGGATTAGCGGTAATATCCTCTGGAAGGATCTTCGATCGAGCCAGAACGTCTAGGTTGGCGGGCGTGGCCATTACAATACCTGCTTTTTCTACACCTGTTCGACGTTCTAGCTCTGCCGCCATAGACATTAAAGCGACCGAATCTCGGTACAGGTTGGTGTGTATCTGAAACCGCACTACATCAGATGACATAGCTACTCCTTTGCAACTGATTGATGTACAACTGATAAGACAATCCGTAAAGGAAATCCAAGCCTGAAGTATGGCCGATATCTGCCGCTATCAAGCTGATCTCACTCGGACCCGCTTTTCGTAATATTGCCTTGAACAAATCCAGATGGCTGCAAGACACTTGCCCCAACGAGGCGTAATAAAGTTGATGAGCTGAGATTCTCGTAGTTCGGTACAGCAACGGTGCTATAGTGTTCCAAATGGCGTGAACCTCCTGGGGATTTGAAAGAGACTGTGCGCCCGCGAGCATTCCACTCAAGATGTCATCGCCGGTAGGTGTACTCCCCTCTCCAAGTCCCAGGAGTCTATCAAACCTCCCCTCTGCCAGCGCATACTTTGCGAGTTTGTGCGCCTGTGGGTTATTTCCCTGAACATAGTCATACAGTCTGCGATAGTAATCTTGGTCGCTACCCAACTGGGGAACTGCGAGATCAAACGACGAGGCCGTATTAATTGTTGGTAGAGCAGCGGCAGGTATGAGATTGGTCAATCCATATATGTAGCGGCATAAATCTGGGAAATCCTTGTCCAGTACAGTGATTCCTGATGGAACGAGACCCCGGGATTCAGAGGTCACCGGGAGTAAGTGGTTTTGATCGTGGAGCAGAAGAATTGAGGAATGTCCGATATATACAACATGATGCTCTAACTCGTAGACGGAAGAGGACACACTCGCACACCGTCTCTGCACAGGTATCTGAGTAATATCCGTAACCATAAGGGTTATGCTAAGGTACATTGCGATTGAGGTCACTAACAATAGTGTCCAAACTTAGAGCAACTGTTTGTACAAAATGAACAAAGGGAATCAGATGTCTGGGCTATCGATTGAAGATGTCCTCTCGCTGCCAGCCATGCATGGTACCAAGGTGATTGCTGGCGCTCAGGGATTACACAGAGTGGTTAAATCTGTAAATGTCATGGAGGTTCCTGATGTAGAAAATTTTGTACGATCGGGAGATTTGCTATTGACCACAACCTACCCGATCAGCTCTAATCCACAGCAGCTAACCCAGCTTGTTAAATATTTTGCGGCGGAAAATTTGGCTGGCTTAGCAATTAAACCAGGCAGATATCTACACTCCTGGCCAAAAGGCCTGTTCTCGCTATGTGATTCTTTAAAATTTCCTTTACTACAACTTGAATCAGATGTTGCGTTTGACGACATCATTGGTGAAGTGTTAGCAGTTGTCTTATCCGACTATGGGCCCGAGCCAAGCCAAGCTGACGCCATTCGAGAAAAGTTAACGAACATCGCCCTATCGGGTGGTGGCCTAAAAGAAATCGGCAAAGCGTTATCTTCAGCTATTCTTTGCCCGGTTCTAATTACCGACACTTCTTCACGAGTCTTGTCGATTGACATACCGCAGAACACATATTCGCCACAAAAATCACACTTTCCCTGGCTGCAGAACCATGCACATCAAATCAGTCTATCCGCTTTAGATTCATCAGCGTTGAATCGATATCAAATAAAAATAGGGGACGATAGTAAAGGTGAAATAATTGTTTTGTCATATAAACCTTTGAAAATAGGACAAAAACGGCTAATCAGGCAAGCGTGTTTTGCTGCGGGCCTACACATTGCGCAACAGCGTGCGGCTGCAGAAGTCAATAAGGGCCTAAAAGTTCTGGCTTTAGAGGAGGCAGTAAGTGCACCGAGCGGCTACCAATCAAGACATGTGGGTTTATTTGGCTGGAATCTCGAAGCGGCAGATCTTGTCATAGTCGCGGCTAACTCGGGTCTTCAGGCAGAAAGAAAGGTTAAGACCCTCTGGGGGAAGTCTGCTCTTTCATGGCAGCGCGGGAATGACACTGTGGTGATTGCCCTGGAAGAAGAAATTGGGAAAGAAAACCTTGAAAATCGCGCAAGAACATGGCTTACATCACTCCCAGCAGATTCTATTGTTGCTATAGGAGAAAGTGGAAATTCGGACATAAAGCTGGCAGATCTCCACGCAAGCGCGTTACAAGCCCTAAATATTGCTAAACGAATCGGAACAAGAGTAGCGCTTTACTCTCAATTATCTCTTGAACTTTTACTATTATCTCTAGGCGAATTTGAAGCGAAAAGTTTTATTAACAATCAGTTAGGGAAACTAATAAAGAGTGATGAAGAAAAAGGAAGCCAGCTAGTCGAGACTATGCGTGCAGTGCTGGAAAATAGCAGTAAACTAGACGCCGCAAAGGAATTAGTCGTCCACTACAACACGTTAAAATATCGTGTTGGAAAAATTAATCAAATTACTGGCAGCGATTGGGAGGTGGGCACCAATCGAATTAGGTACATAATCGCGTTGGAACTGTTGAGACTGTACAATAAATAAAACCATATTGCCCACCATATTCCCTCGCATATCGGGTCGAGTTCCCCTGCATATGAATCTCGTTAATTTGCTTTAAGCCCTTGTGGGGATCTAGTTCACTATTATGTTCTGCTAAATGTTAATCTCTGTGACAACATTTCCTAGCCACGGTCCGCAGATAACCTGATTACAGGAGTATTTCAAAACCACCACTGTACTAATAGAGGCCAGAGCTGAGCTGATGGAGTAGAAATTGACGCTCCCAGGTTGGATTATGTGCGTATAGTTCCGACGCTATCTAGTCTAGTCGAGTATTTTGTTGGTCATCACCTGGGTTTAACTCCCACCCCCCTGAAAACTCATACGAGCGACCTAGCGCAATACTACGGTCTGTGTGAATATCAAATCTTTGATGCCCCGTGGCCTTGGTTTAGGAACATAGTGTACGGCCTATGCGACATTACTGAATCCCGCATATATCGTGCGCTATCAGCGCTACCCGAATAAAACAGGTATTTATTCTTAGGTAAGGTGTCGGGGCAAAGCCACTGCCTGGAAATGTAAACATATTTCTTCGCGTCTTGTCCTAGGATCACTAAATCAGTCCCCGTCGAAACATCCGAAAAAACCAGAGCATCCGACTGTTCAGCACCATATTTTGCTCGCACATACTCCAGCAACGTGTCATCATCAAGCTTCATAGTGTGGTCGTCCTTAACGGCTTCGCGTACTACTTCGCAAACATCACTAGATGCCGTCAAAATCTGATTAGGTTCTCCCTCAGGTGGGCTAGAAAGCTCGCTCTTAAACAGGCTCATTGCTTCATCTTCACTCATTTTCCCTACCCGGCCACACCCGGACAGCCCGAAAACCACGCCACAAACAACTAAAACCGCAACTAACCGTTTACCCACCATAACTTTTACGATACCCGGAAGGAGCCCCCTAATGGCGTTTTTGGTACGTCAGCTAGTCGTAGCATTTTTATATTTCCGTGCTCGTGAGCGATCAAACTATGAAATGTTTCGTCGTAATATCAGCAACCTCTTCCGTATTGGAGAATCGAAAAATCATTTCAATATGGCACGCGGCAGTTTCATCTGACAACGTTCTGACAACGTACGCTGATTTCACTACGGAACGTTTACGGAACGCCGAGCCTTTTCTGAAGTAAAAACTTAAGGTCGGGGATAAAGGCAAGAAATAAGCTAGCAAACTTTAGCTTTTTCTTTTCAATACACAACGTATACACAACGCATATATCCCGCAGGTTAGTAACGATATGCTTCAGATATGCTTAAGCGAAATTAAAAAAGGCCTGACCTGCATCTTTTGTGCTGGTCAGAGCCTTAATGTTTGGTGCGCAAGGGGGGACTTGAA
>CAMYFZ010000039.1 GCA_947255165.1 uncultured Varibaculum sp. | reverse complement strand
ATAACGGTCGTTTCGGACAGCGCACGGTGCGCTTCGAAACTGGCCTACTCGCCCAACAGGCTGCCGGCAGTGCGCTGGCTTACCTGGATGATCAAACCACGGTTTTATCTGCCACCACGGTAGGGAAAAATCCGCGCGACCAGTTTGATTTCTTCCCACTGACCGTTGATGTGGAAGAACGTCAATACGCGGCCGGACGTATCCCCGGAAACTTCTTCCGGCGCGAAGGCCGTCCCGGCACTGAAGCGATTTTGGCTGCTCGCCAAATCGACCGTCCGCTGCGCCCCTCGTTCGTAAAAGGGCTGCGCAACGAAGTACAGGTAGTGGAAACTATCCTGACCGTACACCCGGACGACGCCTATGATGTGCTGGCCATTAACGCCGCCAGCATGTCCACCCAGATTTCCGGTCTGCCCTTCTCCGGGCCGATCGGCGGCACCCGCATCTCCCTAATCGATGGACAGTGGGTAGCTTTCCCGCGGTACAGCGAAATGGAACGCGCCACCTTCAACATGGTGGTGGCCGGACGGGTTATTCAGACCGCGGACGGCGGCGAAGACGTCGCCATTATGATGGTTGAGGCCGGTGGCGGCGAAGGTACCTGGGATCTTATCCAGCAGGGACAGACCGCGCCTACCGAAGATGTAGTAGCTGCCGGCCTAGAGGCCGCCAAGCCCTTCATCAAAGAACTGTGCCGCGCGCAAGCGCAGGTAGCGGCCAAGTGCCAGAAGGAAACCCTAGAGTTCCCGCTGTTTAAAGACTTCGAGGACGAACACTGGGATGCCGTTGCCGAAAACTGCCGTGAACAGCTCGACCAGGCGGTACAGATTGCCGAAAAACTGGAGCGGCAAGACCGGGTTGACGAAATCAAAGACCAAATGCTCGCCGATCTGGAAGAGCGTTTCCCTGAGGGAGAGAAAGAGCTGAAAGCAGCTTTCCGCGCCCTCGAAAAAGAGTTAATCCGTACCCGTACCCTGAACGAGGGCGTGCGTATGGACGGACGCCAGCCGAACCAGATTCGCTCGCTATATGCGCGCGCCGGAGTGCTGCCCCGCCTGCACGGATCCGCGATTTTCCGTCGCGGCGAAACCCAGGTGCTGGGGGTAACCACCCTGAATATGCTGCGCATGGAGCAGCAGCTGGACAACCTGGGGCCGGAGACTCGCAAACGCTATATGCACCAGTACAACTTCCCGCCCTACTGCACCGGCGAAACCGGGCGCGTAGGCAGCCCCAAGCGGCGTGAAATCGGGCATGGTCACCTCGCAGAAATGGCGCTAGAACCGGTACTTCCTTCCCGGGAAGACTTCCCCTACGCTATCCGCCAGGTTTCCGAAGTGATGGGCTCGAACGGTTCTTCTTCGATGGGTTCAGCCTGTGCTTCTACCATTTCCCTGCTGAACGCGGGCGTACCGCTTAAAGCGCCGGTCGCCGGGATCGCGATGGGGCTAATGAGCGAACCGAACGAGGACGGCACCACCAAGTACATGACCCTGACCGATATTTTGGGAGCCGAGGACGGCTTCGGAGATATGGACTTCAAGGTTACCGGGACTCGGGACTTCATTACCGCCCTACAGCTGGACACCAAACTAGATGGTATCCCCTCTGACGTGCTGAAAGGCGCGCTAGCCCAGGCGAAGGAAGCTCGCCTGGAGATCTTGAACCTGATCGAACAGGCGATTCCGGAACCGGACGAAATGAGCCCCTACGCTCCGCGCATCATCACCGTACAGGTGCCGGTAGATAAGATTGGCGAGGTTATCGGGCCCAAGGGCAAGATGATCAACCAGATCCAAGAGGACACCGGAGCCGAAGTGGTGATTGAAGACGACGGCACCGTCTATATTTCCTCCGCTGACGCCGAATCTGCCGAGGCCGCGCGGGCAGCCGTTAATGCGATTGCTAACCCGCAAATGCCCGAGGTAGGGGAGCGTTTCGTAGGAACCGTAGTTAAGACTACTTCCTTCGGAGCCTTCGTTTCTCTGACCCCCGGAAAGGACGGACTGCTGCACATTTCGCAGATCCGCCGCCTGGTAGGGGGCAAGCGCATCAACCAGGTTGAGGACGTACTAAACGTTGGCGACCAGGTGCAGGTAGAGATCGAAGAGATCGACGAACGGGGCAAACTTTCGCTAGGCGCAGTCCTCAGCGAAGAGCAAGAAGCCGAGCTAGCCGAAAATGAGGCTAAGCAGGAATCTCGCCGCTCCGAGGATGGAGATCGCCCGCGGCGCTCGCGGAATCGTACCCGCCGTCACCGCAACAATCGTCGCGACGACCGTCGCGATGAGCAAGCAGACGGTGACGACGAATAATCGCTAAGAACAGTTGGCGAGGGCGAGAGTATCTCGCCCTCGCCTGCTTTAATTTTCAGAAAGGAAATCCTGGTGCGGAGATTCTTTGACCTGGTAGTGGCAGGTAGTGTCCTCTTCCTCTGCCTATTTTTCGCCCTGATATTACTATCGGTATCTGCCTCCTCTGACTCGGGACTTTTAACCATGTTGACCGGGTTTCTGGCTCTGATTTTCGGGGCTATTGCCGGCGGATTTCAATTAGTTTTTGCTGGTTTGCGTTTGATCTTTAAGCTAGATCCCCGCCGCTTTTGGGCACGCGCCACCCTAGTGTCCCTGGCAGTTACTGCCGGTTTCCTTATCTATGCGGCGCTGTCCGACAGCGCCGAAACTGGACTACTGACCCTCGCCTTGGGAATATTCACTATCCTCGCGGCGCTGCAATTCGGTTGCTGTCAGGCATTAGGCAATCCCCAACCGCTAAACCCCGCGACCGGCAAACGGACAGGTAGCAAGAAAAACTAGAGAAACCGCAGTGTTAACTATCAATACTAAAGCAGAGAAAATGCCGGAAAAAAACTATTACGAACTGCCGCTTTCAGCCCAGGCGCCGCGCCTCAGTATTAACGAGGGCGAAACCCTGATAGAGCGGTCGATACTGCCCGGCGGTATCCGTCTGATTACCCAACAGGTGCCCGCCTCCCCCTCGGTAGTGCTGGGATTTTGGATTCCGGCAGGTTCGCGTGATGAAGGACCAGAGCATCTGGGATCTACCCACTACCTCGAACACCTACTATTTAAAGGGTCCGCAACCCGGGATGCCCGCGAAATTTCCTTGGCCTTCGATGCGGTTGGGGGAGAACTAAACGCGGCTACCGCCAAAGAATCCACTCACTATTACTGCCGGGTACTGTCCCGGGATTTACCAATGGCGGTGGAAGTTCTCACCGAAATGCTGGCGCGCCCCACTTTGGCGTCCGCAGATTTCGAACTAGAGCGGGCAGTAATCTTAGATGAACTAGCTATGTCTCAAGACGATCCCCAAGATGTAGGTTACGACAAGTTTTTGGGCGAACTATTCTCTACCTCCCCGCTGGGATTGCCGGTAGGCGGCACTGCGCAAACTGTAGCCGCCACTCCTTTAGAGGCGGTAAAAGCCCATCATCAGCGCTGGTATCAGCCCCGACACTTGACAGTAGCCGCGGCAGGCGACATTAATCATGACCGCCTAGCGCAACTGATTTTAGCTGCCGCCGAGAAAAACGGTTGGGATCTGCCCGGTGGCACCGATCCGGAAGTTCCCGAGCGTCCCCTGCCGGATCCGGCGGTGGACGCAAGCGCCGCGGTAGAAAAAACGGTGGAACAGGGGCAAATATTTTTAGGGACCCGGTCTCTGCCCGCTAACGACCCTCAACGCGACACTCTTAGTTTGTTGCTCACCGTGCTTTCCGGGGGAATGTCCTCTCGGCTTTTCCAAGAAATCCGAGAAAAACGGGGACTAGCTTACTCTACCTATGCCTTTGACTCCGCTTATAGCGATAGTGGAGCCTTCGGCCTCTACGCCGGGTGTGCCCCCGATAACTTGGAGAAAGTCGAGCAGCTGCTGGTGGCAGAACTAGAAAAACTCGCCGAGTACGGGGTTCAAGAGGACGAACTAACTGCGGCATTAGGGCAGCTAAGCGGGGGAGTACTGCTGGGAATGGATGATAACCGTGCCCGGATGGCCAGGTTGGGCCGCGCGGAAGTAACCGGCGGTCGTCTGCGCACTATCGAGCAACTAAATGCAGCGCTAAAGAAAATAACCGGAGCGCAAATTAGCGAGTTGGCCCAGCGATTCCTAGGCTCACCCCGGGTAAAAGTCGTGGTACGCCCAGCGATGGCATAAGCTGAACGGGTGAAACTAAAGAAACTTTTCCCGATAATTGCTGCCGGGGCGCTGCTGAGCGCCTGCAGCCCCGCTGCGCAGCCGTCCGCTCCCGATAGCACTACCAAAAATCCTAAAGTGAGTAGTTCGGTCTCGCCTTCGCCGGCGACGCCTACTACCCCCACAGCTTCGCAAACCCCGACGGTGGCATTTACTCCCAAAGCCCACCTGTCGGAAGCCCAAAACTCTTTCGTGCAAGAGATAATGGAAAAGAACCATTATGACCAACGCACCGCCGAGTTGGTGCTCGGGCCGGCACAATCCCTATGTGGGCTGCTAGATACCAAACAGCCGGATTCTCAGGCCAACAAACAGACTTTGTCCGATATTTATACCAAGGTTGATTCTGCCGAACTGCGGCAAGAATGGTACAACAACCTCCAGGTAGCCGGGCAAACCCTATGCCCGGACAAAGCCCAAATTATTAACGCTAATAAACCCGAGGGCGTGAAATAAAATGACCGCAAAACTGAAAGTGGCCGTAGTGGGCGCCCAGGGACGTATGGGGAAAGTCAGCTGCCAGGCCATTGAAAAATCAGCAGACCTGCAGCTAGTTGCCTGTTTAGGTAGTAAGGATGAGATCACCTCCCAGACTTTAGCGGGAGCTGAAGTCGCGGTAGAGTTCACCATTCCTAGCGCCAGCTTTACTAATACTGCGGCGATTTTGCGCGCCGGGGCGCACGCGGTGGTCGGTACCTCTGGATGGGACCAGGACGCCCAGGAAAAAATTCGGGAAGTGGCTAGCCAAACCGGACGCAACGTCGTGATTGCCCCCAACTTTGCGCTTTCCGCGGTGCTAGTGATGGCATTTTCGCGTCTAGCGGCACCTTTCTTTACCTCCGCCGAAATCGTGGAAACCCATCATCCGAAGAAACTGGATGCCCCCAGTGGGACGGCGCTGGCAACCGCGCAAGAAATGGCGGCGGCGCGGCAAAAAGCGGGGATTCCTGCGGCCCCCGATGCCACCACTACCGATCCCGAGGGCGCGCGCGGTATGAAAGTCGGCGACGTGGGGATCCATTCTCTGCGGATGTTGGGCGCCAACGCCCACCAGGAAGTGTTGCTTTCTAACCTTGGGGAACATTTGCGGCTGCGTACCGATTGTTTTGATCGTTCCTCCTTTATGCCGGGCGTGCTACTGGCTGTCCGCAAAGTCGGCGCTGCCGATCCGCTGACAGTCGGGCTAGATAAGCTCATGGATTTAGGGATTTAGAGTGAAGGCAGCACCTGCCGCTAAAGATGCGGTGCGCTTAGCGAAAAGCGAAGATCTGCCCACCTGGGGTCAGATACAAGCACAAGCCATGCGCGCAGATCTGCAATCCCATTTGGGGCAGGTCGGCCCGCAAACCTTAGCGCTGATCGATCCGCAGCAGATTGCCCGCGCCTGGGAACAAGCCCTTTTCAATCCGCCCTCCCCAAAACATCACCTGCTATCGGCAGTATCAGAAGGACAGGTAGTGGGCATGGCGGCGATTGCCCCCGCCCCCAAAATGTTGGTGCAACCTAAGCAGTCCCCACTTGCCGAAAAAAGCGCAGATGCCGAAATCGTGGTCTTAGAGGTCGCCGATTGGGAAAAACAGCTAGCCGACGCCTCCCGCCTAGTAAATGCGGTGGCAGATATGTTGCGAATGTCGGGGGCCACCCGGGTGCAGATTTGGCTAGCGGCCCAGGCCCAAGAAAAAATCCGTTTCTTTTCCGAATCTGGGTTTGTCCCCGCGGGGCTGCGTCAAGGCTTGCAGGTAGGACACCAGTCTATGGTGCAGCATCTGTGGTTTACTGACCTGTAAACAGCTGACGCCCAAATTTTGGACGCCAGAAAAATCCCCTGATGGGACGGGTAGAGTAGGGGCATGAGCAACACAGAGTGTACTTATCGGCTTCCAGCACCGGTCGGGGTAGCGATGGTGACCCCCTTTCACCCGGATGGATCCGTTGACTACGATACCGCGGCTAATCTAGCAAAACACCTGGTAGAACAGGGGATTGATCACCTGGTGCTGTCCGGTACCACCGGGGAATCGCCGACCACCCACCTGGATGAGAAAGAACAGCTGATTAAGGTAGTCCGCCAGGCAGTAGGAGAAGAGCTCTATATTACTGCCGGGGCGGGATCCAATGACACTGAACATTCGGTGCGGATGGCGCGCAGCGCCCAGGAGGCGGGGGCAAACGGGATCCTGCTGGTCAGCCCCTACTATTCGCGTCCTTCCCAAGAGGGGCTCTATCAGCATTTTGCAAAAGTTGCCTCCCAGGTAGAGCTGCCGGTTATGCTCTACGATATTCCCGGCCGTACCGGGGTAGCTATCAGTGATGATCTGCTAAAGCGCTTAGCTGAAATCGACAATATTGTGGCGGTAAAAGACGCCACCGGCAAAGTGGAAGTGGGTGCCCGGCGCATAAGTGAAACCGGGCTGGCTTTTTACTCCGGCGATGACGCCCTCAACTATGCCTGGCTCACCCATGGCGCAGTGGGGGTAATTAGCGTGGTTGGCCACGTAGCCGCCCCCAGCTACCGTAAAATGGTGCAACTGGTAGAAAACGGTGATTACCAGGGGGCCTTGCAGCTTTCCCTGGAGGTAGAACCCGTGGTGAAGGCGTTAATGGGAGGGGGACAAGGGGCAGTAATGGCCAAGCACGCTCTCGCCCTGCAAAAAGTTATTCCTTCCGATACCCTGCGCCTGCCGCTTGCTCCGGCCAGCGAAGAGGAAATTGCGCAGTTGCGCGCCGACCTCGAGAAATTCGAGTTGCTTTAAGTCTTTACCGGCCCTGTGCCCGCGAGCATTTTTTCGCCTATCCAAGACTGGCATGCCGGTTAGCCGGCGTAGCAGTAGTAGCCGACCCCAGCATGGGGTTTGCCCTTGCCACCTGCCCGTACGGGCTTATAAGGGCTTATTAGGATGCTAATGCGCGCGGAGGTTTGCTATAGGCGGGCAAACTCGGGACAATTGGAAACGTGAAACCGCTTTATCCTGAACTTTCTTTACCGCCAAAACTTAAAGCCGGCACCATCCGCGTGGTTCCCCTGGGAGGCCTGGGGGAAGTTGGGCGAAACATGACCGTAATCGAACTGAATGACAAAATCTTGATAGTTGATTGCGGAGTGCTTTTCCCGGAGGAAATCCAACCCGGCGTGGACCTAATCCTCCCCGATTTTTCCTATCTGCGTACCCGCATGGATCGGGTAGTGGGATTAGTGCTCACCCACGGTCATGAAGACCATATTGGGGCGGTGCCTTATCTGCTGCGCCTGCGCGAGGATATCCCCATCTACGGCTCCCAACTCACCTTAGATTTCCTGCGTCCCAAACTAGAGGAACATCGCCTCTCGGCGGCGCATCTGCATCAAGTTCGCGAAGGCGAAGGCGTACAACTCGATAATTTTGACTGCGAATTTTTAGCGGTTACCCACTCTATTCCCGATGCGCTAGCGGTAATGATCCGCACCAAATCTGGAAACCTGCTGGTCACGGGGGATTACAAAATGGATCAGCTGCCCCTAGACAGAAGGATCACCGACCTGCGTGGTTTTGCGCGTATGGGGGAAGAGGGCGTGGATCTGTTCTTAGTGGACTCTACCAATGCGGAAGTCCCGGGGTTTATTGCCCCGGAACGAAAAATCGGTCCCGTAATCCGTCAGGTACTGTCTGAATCCAGCGGACAAGTAATCGTGGCCTCCTTTGCCTCCCATGTGCATCGGGTGCAACAGGTGCTGGATGCGGCCCGGGCAGTCGGACGCAAAGTGTGCCTATCGGGGCGGTCAATGGAACGCAATATGGGTATTGCGGCGCAGGCCGGATACCTGGACTTAGACCCGGAAGTAGTGGTGCGCGCCGACGAACTAAAGCATTTGCCCCCGAAAAAACGAGTGTGGATGGTCACCGGTTCCCAAGGTGAACCTATGGCGGCGCTGTCCCGGATCGCTCAAGGTGAGCACCGGTTTGTAACCCTGGAACCAGAAGACACGGTGCTGCTGGCTTCTTCCCTGATTCCCGGCAATGAAAACTCGGTTTACCGGGTGATTAACGCGCTAATGCGCCAAGGGGCAAATGTAGTACATAAAGGTAACCGCGCAGTTCACGTTTCTGGGCATGCCGCCGAAGGGGAACTGCTCTACACCTACAACATTGTGCAGCCCAAGAACGTGATGCCGATTCACGGAGAAATCCGGCATTTGATTGCCAACGGGCGAATCGCTCAGGCCACCGGGGTACCAGAAGAAAACGTAGCATTGGCTGAGGACGGGGTAGTAGTCGACCTCAAAGATGGAAAAGCCCAGGTCGTAGGGCAAGTTGATTGTGAATACGTCTATGTAGACGGCGGATCTATCGGGGAGATCGATGAAGATCAGCTAAAAGACCGGATGACTTTGGGAGAGGAAGGCTTCGTTTCCGTATTTGCGGCCGTAGACGTGCCCACCAAGATAATTGCGGCTGGCCCCCATATCACTGCGCGCGGAATGGCCGAGGACGAGGGGGTGTTCAGGGAAGTACTACCGGATGTGACCGAAGCGTTGCAAAGAGCGTTAAATCAGGGCGATAGCGATCCTTACCGTTTGCAACAGGCCATGCGGCGGGCGCTCGGGCGTTGGGTGGCACGCCGACTGCGGCGTCGCCCCATGATTGTGCCGGTAGTAGTGGAGATCTAGATGGCAGTGGCGAGTAAAGAAAAGCTTAATACTTCCTGGCGTCAGCGAGTTCCCGCCTGGGGAGGCTGGGTCTATACTATTGCGGCCCTGTTCTGCCTAGTAATGATCCCTTTGCGTTATACCGCAGGTCATGGTTTCGGGCGATTTTCTTTCCTGGTACTAACCGCTCTCGGGGTGCCATCTACCGCCACCTTGGGCACCGCGGTGTTATTGGCTTTCTTGGCTTTGCTCTGTTTTTCCCGCAAGCGGATCGGAGTTATCGTCCTCATCGCGTTGCATTCTCTGCACGCTTTGCTGTGTCTGGTCGCGCTAATATTTTCTTTCTCCGACCCGGAAGTTGGCCCGACAGACCAGATAGTCCTAGGGTCGCGGATACTGATAGCCTCGCTGATTCTGGCTATCTTATTCGCATCTGCGCGTAGTTTCTGGGGGAAAATCAATGCTAAATCCGCCTGGAAAGCTATTTTTATTCTGTTAAGCGGACAGCTGCTGGTATTCGGGATGGGATTCGCGATGGCTCGGGTTATCGCGCCCCGCAGTTGGGCTAGTAGTCCGCTAGCACTGTGGGTCTTCGGTCGCATGTCTGGTCTGCGACTACACCGGGGCCTGGCGATCCATTTCATGTTTGCCCATCAACCAGGTTTTCGCGGTCTCGGATTCTTTATCATGGTGCTTTCTGGCCTGGTGATGATGATCGCTGCCAATCGCTTTATTCTCGGGCAACGGGCGAAGGCACGCACCCGCAGTGAAGATCTCGCGTTGCGTGCCCTCTTAATCAAATGGGGGAAAGCCGATTCTTTAAGCTACTATGCCACCCGTGATAATCGCGCGGTAGTTTTCAGTACTGACGGGCAAGCGGTGGTTTCTTACGGGGTAGCTCTTGGAGTGGCCCTAGCTGCCGGAGACCCCATAGGAGATCCTTCTTCCTGGGAAGACGCGGTGCAGAGGTGGAAAGGATATTGCTATCGGCAAGGATGGATTCCGGCGGTAATTTCTGCCAGCACCCAGGGGGCGCGTATCTATCGCCACCAGGGACTTAGGGTGCGCAAAATGGGGGACGAAGCCATTATTAGCCCCGAACGTTTTGAGCGTAACTCCAGTGCCGGGCGCGCCTTAGCTGCGGCGCAAAGGCGGGTGGCCCGCGCCGGGGTAGAGATTGAAATCTGCAGGCAAAATGAGCTTTCTCCGGCGCAGCTGCGGGAAGTGGCGATGGTGGCGGAGCTATTTAGGCGTGGGAATGAACGTGGCTTCTCTATGAGTCTAGATAGGATGTTTGCTCCGCAAGAGGGCGAGCAGCTGATCGTAACCGCGCGGGGCCGGGATGGGCAACTGCAATGTCTGCTTACTTTCGTTCCCTGGGGGCAGCGCGCTGTTTCTCTCAACCTGATGCGCCGGGCAGAATCGGCGGTTAACGGGGTAGTAGAAGCCATGGTGCTCACCTTGCTGCAGCAAGGCCCGGATGAGGGGATCGAACGTTTCTCCTTGAACTTTGCGATGTTTAGAGAAATCTTTGTCGAGGGCGAGGCCGTCGACGCTACTTTTAATGATCGGGTTAAGCGCGCCCTCTTTGTTAAAGCCTCCCGTTTTTGGCAACTGGAGTCGCTTTACGAATCCAACGCTCGCTATAACCCGAAATGGTTGCCCCGTTACTTTTGTTTCTCTTCCGACCCTCTAATGCCGTTATCGCTGATCGCAGCGGGAATGTTAGAGGGATTTGTACCGGCCCCGGCCGCTGCTTTAAGCGGGGAACCCTTCGATTGGGAAGTAGATGACCAGTATCTTGCAGAGCTGGAATCGCTGCGCAGCGGATACACCGCTGCCAAGCTGCAGGTGAAGCTGAGTCAGCAGCAGCGATCTCGGCGCGCGAAAGCCGAAAAGTTAAGTGCAGCTGGAATAGAGCCATTCCCGGCAGGCTTCGATTTAGGGATTCCCTTATCTGAAGCGAAAACCCAAGTAGATATGGGTGACAACGGGAAAGCGCTGCGCACCCTCGGCCGGATTGTGGCGAGGCGAAATCACGGAGGCGTGGTGTTTTGGGATTTGTTCTTCCAAGGCACCTTCCTGCAGGTGGTACTGGAAAGAAGAAACCTGAGCCCCGAGCAGTTCGCCCACTTACGCCTGTTAGATTTGGGGGACCTGGTAGTAGTCAGCGGCAGTTGCGGAGCCTCCCGCACCGGCACGCCCTCTTTGCTAGCAGAAAACTGGACGTTGGCAGCCAAAGCTCTGCGCCCGATCCCGCATCCGGCTGCGCGTCTGGACAGTTCCACCCGTACCCGGGAACGGACTATGACCCTGCTCAATGATGCCGCGGCCATGCGCCGCCTGCAGGCACGTTCGCGGGCATTAAGTGCCGTTCGACAGGAGTTGATTAACCGCGGCTACATAGAGGTGGAAACCCCCATGTTGCAGGCGGTACAAGGCGGCGCCAATGCCCGCCCCTTCGTTACCCACTCCAACGCCTACCAAGTAAATATGTTCTTGCGGATCGCTCCGGAGCTGTATCTAAAACGGCTGGCGATAGCCGGTATGGGAGCGATTTTCGAAATGGGGCGTTCTTTTAGGAACGAGGGCGCCGATGGGACTCACAACCCCGAGTTCACCTCGCTGGAAGTCTATAAAGCGGGCTCTGATTACCAAGAAATGATGACCCTTACCCGTCAGCTTTACCAGGCGGCGGCCCGGGCGATACACGGTAAAGAAATCGCTTTGCGTCCGGTAAACCTGGAAGATGCTGGCACCGGTAGCAGCGACGCAGAATTCGAGGAAGTAGATATCTCCGGCCAGTGGCGGGTGATCTCGGTTTTCGAGGCAGTATCACAAGCGGTAGGAACCACCGTTACTCCCGACACCGGGGAAGATGTTCTGCGGAGCCTGTGCGCCGAGCACCACCTCACCCCGCCGCCGGGCGCCAATAGCGGCACCTTGCTAGGTACTCTCTATGACGAGTTGGTAGAGGCACGCACAGTAAAACCCACCTTCTACTGCGATTTTCCGGTGGAGTCTTCTCCGCTCACCCGCCGGCACCGCACCGATCCTCGCCTAGCGGAGCGTTGGGACCTGGTGGCTTTTGGGATGGAACTAGGAACCGCTTACAGCGAACTAACTGATCCCCGCGACCAGCGCGAACGTTTCACTCAGCAGTCGCTGGCGGCAGCGGCGGGCGATCCAGAAGCTATGAGCCTGGACGAAGATTTCTTAAACTGTTTGGAACTGGGGATGACGCCCCTGGGCGGACTGGGACTGGGAATGGATCGGATGGCGATGATGCTGATGGGATGCGATATCCGGCAGGTGCTGGCTTTCCCGTTCGTTAGGCCCCGCAACTAGGGACCAAATCTAGGTGGCAAGAGACAAGATTTAGGCGAGAAGAAATGACTAAAAAACAAAACAAGTTGGTTTCGGTAGCGGCGGTGGTGCTGACCCTGCCGTTGAAAATGTCGCGCCTGCCCGAACGGGGTACCACCGTCCTCGGGAGCGCGAAGCGTCCGGGAGTGGGGGAGGCTGCCGAAGTAATGCTAGCTGCCGCTCGACAAGGGGTGCCGGTATTAAACATGTCGTGCCTAGGGACCGGTCCGAATTCCACCCAGGCGAGGCAAGCCTTGCGAGATGCAAATATCAATACCAACACTGTAGAAGTGGTGGGCGATATCGGGATGAAAATTCAGATGATTGAGGCTGGAGGCTACTACGCGTCGGTACTCACCACCGGAGTGGAAGTAGATATTTCGGGTCGGGAGCTAGACAAAGTTTCGATGCACCCCGGGGATGTGGTTTATATTTCCGCTGGGGATCTGGCCCACACCTCCTATCGAGCAGCGCTCTCCCAGTGGCTTCCTTCCTTGCCGGAGCAGGTAAAAGTAGTGATGGCGGCGACTCCGCAAATTTCGCAAATCGAGCCCCGATATGTTCGTGAAGTTCTGCCCTATGTTGATGTGCTTACTTGCAACGAATATGAATCCCAGTTCTTGCCGGGATCAGTTGGGCACGTGACTTGTGGTTGGGTTGCGGAACGACTCCCCGAATCAGCTTGGGTGGTAGAGCGAATCGGCGCCTACGGCGCAAAATTAATCGATACCCAACGGGAAACCATGGTTCCCTCCCTAAGCGTCAAGGTGGCCGATACCTTGGGGGTGGGATCGGCCCACACCGGGGTGTTGCTGGCAGAACTGGTTAAGGGACGAGATCCACTTGCGGCTTTGCAGCGAGCCAATGTGGCGGGGGCTTTGGCGGCAGAAAAACACGGGAACGATACCTCTCCTGGGCAATCAGAAATAGATGAGCGTATTGGCGAGGTTCCTGCCTACCGTTAACTGCCCATTACTAAAAACCAAAATTGCCTTGAACAGCTAAATTGCCTGCTTGCGGCGTGGCAATCAGCGGGAGAGTGGTCCAGAAAGGTAAAGTGCCAGTGTTATGGTTGCGAAGAATTCTAGCAAGAAACAAGGTCCCTCCCATCCCCTGACAGATAGTTCCCGGATGCGCGATGGGATAGCTTTCTTACTTATTGCCTTAGCCACCGTGTCGGCGTTAACTGAATGGTTCGCCATGGATGCGCTAGCAACCCGGGCTCTGCATCACCTAGCAGCGGGGTTGATCGGTATCTACAGCATTATCGCGCCAGTAATCTTGGTGGGAGCGGCGATTAGCCTTTTCCGCCACCGTGACCCCGAAGAATCCCAGCTCAATATGCTGTTGGGAGCTATCGGGATAGCGGCAGCAATCACCGGAGTCACCCATGTGGCTTGCGCTAGTCCGGGTATCACCGACCTTACGGCGATTGAAGAATCCGGGGGGATCTTAGGGTGGTTCTTTGGACATCCGCTGCAAATCCTGGTCTCGGCGCCGGGTGCGGTGATTTTACTGGTGCTATTGGGCTTGTACTCACTGCTAATCGCCACCGACACTTCTATTTCTCAAATACTAGGGGTCGCGCGTTCCCTCATTGAACGGATTAAATCCCGCGCCGCAAAGTCGCAGGAAGCAGCAGCGACAGAGCGCGAAAGCGATCCTGGCTTACCGGAAGAAAATGGGCAGGAGGCTCCGCGCACCCGGCGTCTGAAGCGTTGGGAGCGGACGGCAGCCGCACAGGACAGCGAGCAGGCGGAAGAAAGCGGCAGTGCCACCGAAGTTTTAGATCCGGCCGAGCCGGTAGCCGCGAAATTGAAACCGGAAACCAAGCTGCACACTTCTCGCCTAAAACTGCCTGCAGATGCCGAAGAAACCAAGGTGCTTAGTGGCGGTGAAGCAGTAGCAGCATCAAAAACCGGCGGCGATGGCGAGAAAACGGAACTGCTGTTGCCGGGTGCCGGCCAAACCGGTATGGAGCTTGCTGATGGGCAAACCTATGAACTTCCGGGGGAGGAATTACTGGTTAAGGGCAAGCCCCACAAAGTACGCTCTCAAGCTAATGACCGGGTAGTATCCGCTCTGGAGGAAGTATTCACCGAGTTCGGGGTAGACGTGGAAGTCACCGGATTCTCTCGCGGACCTACGGTTACCCGCTACGAGCTGGAACTGGGACCAGGGGTAAAAGTAGAGAAAATTACTAACCTCAAGAACAATATCGCCTATGCGGTGGCCAGCGCGGATGTGCGGATTTTATCCCCGATTCCCGGAAAGAGCGCGATTGGGATTGAAATCCCCAATACGGATCGCGAGATTGTGGCCCTAGGTGACGTATTGCGTTCGGCGGCTGCGCACCGCTCCACCCATCCGCTGATGGTAGGGGTAGGTAAAGACGTCGAGGGCGGTTACGTGGTCACTAACCTGGCAAAGACCCCGCACCTGCTAGTGGCGGGGGCTACTGGTTCGGGTAAATCTTCCTTTGTAAATGCCATGATTACCTCCCTGCTGATGCGGGCCACCCCGGAACAAGTGCGACTGATTCTAGTTGACCCCAAGCGGGTGGAACTGACTATTTACCAGGGGATTCCCCATCTGATTACCCCGATTATTACCGACCCTAAGAAAGCGGCCGAAGCCCTAGAATGGGCAGTCAAAGAAATGGATCACCGCTATAACGATATGGCCAACTTTGGGCATAAACATATCGATTCTTTCAATCAGGCGGTGCGGGAAGGAGAGGTCGTGCCCCCGCCGGGCTCTGAGCGGGAAGTCAGCCCCTACCCCTATCTGTTAATCGTGGTGGACGAGCTAGCGGATATGATGATGGTCGCTCCCCGGGACGTGGAGGCCTCTATCCAGCGGATTACCCAGTTAGGGCGTGCCGCTGGAATCCACCTGGTGGTCGCCACCCAGCGGCCTTCCGTGGACGTAGTTACCGGCATTATTAAAGCGAATATTCCTTCGCGGCTAGCCTTCGCTACTTCTTCGATCACAGATTCGCGCACAATTTTGGACCAGGGAGGAGCGGAAGCCTTAATCGGACAAGGTGACTCCCTGTATCTGCCGGCCGGAGCCGCAAAACCGATGCGCATTCAAGGCGCCTGGGTAGGCGAGGACGAGATTCAACAGGTAGTCGACGCGGTGAAATCGCAGATGAGCCCGGAATATCGCGAGGATGTAATCGCCAAAGAAGAGGACAAACCAAAAGTTGCTGAAGATATTGGTGACGATTTAGACGACTTACTAGAGGCCGCGCAACTGGTAATCAACACCCAGTTAGGCTCAACCTCGATGCTGCAACGCAAACTGCGGGTAGGGTTCGCCCGGGCGGGCCGGCTAATGGATTTGCTGGAGTCTCGAGAGATTGTGGGGCCATCGCGGGGCTCCAAAGCCCGGGAAGTTTTAGTTAATCCCGAGCAGCTGCCCGAGGTGTTAGCGATGCTGAGAGGAGAAGAGCCGGCGGTTTCACCTGCAGATTCGCCCTCGGAAGGGGAGCAGGTGAGCGCGGAAGATCCTCCGCTAGAGGAAGTGGAAGCCGAAAGCGGGGAGGACGCCTGGGAGCTTACCGGGCGATAAGCACCTATAATGCGTCTTTAGAGCGAAAAAATCTATTAGGGTAGTAGTTGATGGAAAGCAAAGAGAAACCCGTAGCTTCATCGGACAAATGGTGGAGACTGATTCCGAACGCGCTTACGATTGTGCGCATTGTCTTGGTGCCAGTCTTTATCGCTTTGATGGTTATGCAGCATTTGCGCGGTTCGGTATCCCTGCTGATTGTTTCGTTGGTGGTATTCTGTATAGCTTCCTATACCGACCATTTAGACGGTAAACTGGCTCGCCGCTGGGAAGTGGTGAGTGATTTTGGGAAACTAGTTGACCCCATCGCCGATAAAGCTCTGATGATTTCGGCTTTTGTTTTGCTTTCCCTGTTCCAGAACCTGTGGTGGTGGTTTACTGCAGTCGTTATTTTACGCGAGGTTGCGGTTACACTACTGCGGATGTATCTGCTGCGTTCGGGCGTGGTTCTGCCGGCCTCTAAGGGCGGGAAAATCAAGACCAGTTTGCAGATTTTGATGGTGTTCTTATGGATGTTAGCGGGGATTTGCTACCCGTTTAACGTTCAGCTGGGCATCATCATTATGTATTTGGCAATTGCGGTTTTGATCGCCGCCTTCGTGGCCACTGTGCTTTCGGGGATGGTTTACTTCCTGGACGCCCATGACAATCACAAAAATTCGGATAATGCCACTGATAGCGCTGATCAGGCGGCAGAAAAGGATTCGGTAACTAGAGCCGAAACGGATACGAAACAGCTCGGTAAGGCTGAGGAAGATGGCGCCGCTGAAGACCGAGAAGACCGAGAGGAAAAAACTTCCGGTGCCTCGTCCTCTAGCCTAGAAGCTGGAAGCGATCAGGAACCCGCTGAAGATGCTGTAGCTTTGAAAAAAACCTGGGAACCGCGCTCCCAGCGTGCCTCCCGGCGGGCTAAAAACAAGGATCAGGAAATCGAAGACTCCCGCCCGGCAGATAGTCCGGTCCCGGAACCGGAAGAAACCGGCTCGCAAGATTCTAACGAGGATTCCCCGGTAGCCTCTAAGCCCGATACTCCCGTTAAAACTTCCGATGAGGACGTGATGGTTACGGAGAAGGAAAACGAGGGCGGACACCATGCCCCCTTCCCTTCGCGCCGGGAGCGCCGGGCGCAGCAAGCCCCAAAAGCAGACTCTAGTGATACCGACCTAGATAACAAGAAAGAAGATAGTGCCGATACCTGGGATCGCCGTTCGCGGGTAAGTATTCCGGATCTGTCGGCGGCCAGCGCTAGCCCCACGCCCGACCCCACCCCAGAACCGGCGGGTGAAAGCCCAGAGCCAGAAGTGGCTGGACAGGAATCCCGGTTTGCAATGACGCGTTCGCAGATGCGGCGGAAAAATAACAAATGATTGAAAGCCAGGTAGGTCACGGGGGTGTGAACACTGGCACTATTTATCGGTAAGCGGAATGAAGCTTGCGGACGTGGTGTTGGAACGAGTGTGAAGGCAAAAGAGTATCAAAGGATACCGGCTCGGGCTGCTCAAGATAATCAATCTAGGCGCGGGCAGCAGATAGGGGGATATGCTATGGATATGCGAGAAAAAGACGCAGGAAATAAGACTATGTTGCTACGCGAAGAGATCGGGCAAGTACTGCGGATGGTGCGCCGTTCCCAGGGGCGTACTCTGCGGGAAGTTTCTACCAGCGCCCAGGTATCTTTGGGATATCTGTCCGAGGTTGAGCGGGGACAAAAAGAGGCCTCCTCGGAACTCTTGGCTGCTATTTGTAAAGCCCTCGAGGTACCGATGGCGATGGTGCTGCGGGAAGTATCTTTGCGAGTGGCCGTGGCCGAAGGATTATCGGTGCGCCGCCAGGTACCGGAAGTACCGGTTCATTCGGTAGTCTAGCCTGGTGAAACGCTCTGAATTCGACAACGCCCTGAAAGCTGTCTTTGGGCAGGCTTTCGGGGCGTCACTACTTTCTGATC
>CAMYFZ010000038.1 GCA_947255165.1 uncultured Varibaculum sp. | reverse complement strand
ACCGTTGAAACATCCTTTCAAACTCGGTGTTGCAACCACCACTAGAACCTAAGGACGGGACTTTCGATACTGGGGGGGGGAAATCAAAAATGTGAAAATCTGGGAGGGATAACTACAGTTCGTTATCCCTCCCAGATAGCTGCGGTAGCTTAGCTATTTTCCTGGCGGCGTTTGATGAGCACGCCAGACCCGATGATTACCGTGGCCAGTAGCGCTAACCAAGCAACCGGGGTACCGGTCTTAGTGATTTTTTCTGGGGGAGTGGGCGGCTCGTGCGGAGGCGGCGGGGTAGTAGATATCTTATTTACTACCGTGACTTCCCGGCGGATTACTCCGTCTTTATCCGTCTTGATCTTTCCGGTTTCGTTTTCATACTTTGCTAGCGGAACTGCCTTGATAGTGCCGTCGCCGCCGATTTCGCGCACCCCATAGTAGTAGCGCTGCTTGGCGGGATTGCTAGCCGGCAGTCCCTGAAGGGTCTTAGTCCACCCCTCGGCCTTGGTGACGTCAAACTTTTTGACCTTCTTGGCATCGCTAAACTTGGCGTCGGTAGCTTGCAGCAGTTCAAAACTGACTTTGTCAGGGGTTTTAGCATCTGGCACTGGTTTTTCGGAATCCTGCCATAGCCAGTGTTTATTAACCGTAATGTCTACCGGGGTAGGTACCGGGTTAACTACCGTGGCTACTAGCCAGGTTTCGGGCAGCTGCTTAGAGCGATCCAAAGCGGGACGCTGCGGCACTTTGCCGTTTTCTTGTTCGACTACCTGCCAGGGTTTTAACTGCAAGGTTTTAATCACTTTGCCCTTTGCGTTTAGCTCCTGGACTCCGTAGTAGTAGAAGTTGCCACTCTCATCTTTAATCGGCAGGTCGTTAAAGGTCTTCCGCCAGTTTTCCTCGGGTTTATCGGAGGGGCTGAGCGTGAAATCTTCGACCTTTGCAATCTGGTCAGCGTGCCCTGCCTGCGTAAAATCTATATCGGTACTGCGAATAAACCGCATCTTTAGTTCTTTGACCGGGATATCGCTGGCGCGAGCCGGCAGTTCGGGAGCTTCCTTCGTTTCCTGCCCGGTATCTCCGGCAGAGGGATCGTCACCGGCGGGATCCTTTTCCTGGTGATAGAGCCAAGCTTTCTCTACGGTTGCCTGTGCATATCCCCAATCGCCGAAAATTACCCCACCATTGGTACCGATACCGCCACCACGCGGAGCGCTATTTCCTTGGATCAGCAATTTTGCTGCAGCTTTGGCATTGGCCTTAGCCGCATCGTTAATGGGTACGGCTTGGAATCCTTGATCGTTGATGCTCATATATTTTAGCGGCATCGGTTTGGGACGCTCTTTTTCTGGCTTGTTCAGGGACGCCGGGTCAAAGCGTTTATCGCGATTATCGAAGTAATAGTTGATGCGTCCGCCCCCGAGCATATAGTCAGATACCCAGATGGGTGCTGCTCCGCTCGTGCCCAGGTTGGTGTGGGCAAGGTCGCTTCCGAAGCTATCGGCAGTATTGTCAAAGACCGCGCCCCCGTTATGCATCCGTAGCTCAATCGAGCCGGTAGGACATGACCAGATACCACCGCCCATAGATTCGATATTATTTGCGGTGGCCTTGTTCTTTGTCACCACTACGTCATGCAGATGCAGGTTGTAAGAAACGGTCGCTACGTAAATACCACCGCCTTGATCATGGGAGGTGTTGTTAAGGATTTGCCCAGCATTGATTTCAATCTGATTTGAAACCACGTTAACTCCGCCGCCGGTACGCAGGGCTTCATTATTCGAGATGGTGCCGCCATTGAAAATAAAGGCTCCGGGGGAGAGCTTGCCCCATTCCTCCTCACTGAGTCCCGATTGTTTTCCGGTTCCGGGAATCTCTTTATAGGTCTCGTTTGCTCCCCAAACATAGAGGTCGAGGGTGCCGATTCCGCCCCCATTGCCAGTGGTGTAGTTGGAATCGATCAGGCCGCCGTTCATGGTGATTACGGCATTACCGAATGCCAGTGCGCCCCCTCCGGAGAAGTAGGCATCATTGTTATGGATTTTTCCCCCGTTAATGGTGATGTTGTTTCGGGTTTCCAGAGCCTTCGGTAGGTCACCCATAGATGTGGCATCGACATATAGGTCATATCCTTCCAGGCCACCTGCCCAGCCTTTATTATGGGAGATTTCGCCGCCGTTTATAGTTACCGAGCCACCTTGGTAAACGCCAATCCCACCTACTTCGCCGTAGGCTCCATGCTCATATGAGGTTTCGCCGTAGCTGACTTCGCCGCCATTCATTTCGAATTGGGCGCCTTCGGATATGGCAATATTTGCGGCTCCGGATTGTGTGGTTGTGGCGCTGCCGATCTTACGTTTATTGTCGGTAACTTTACCGTCGTTGAGGACAAACTTCGCGGCTTTACCCCTAACTGTAATCGCCCCATAACGCTGACCGGTGCCGTTACGTACCCCCTCATAGCTGCCGCCGTTGATGGTCAGAGACCCTTCGTTATAGATCAGTTCCCCGCCGCCGGGTACCCACTCTCCTCGGCTTCGCAGATAAAACTTTCCGCCTTTTTCGTTATTACCCATGGTCAGGGAGGCGCCTTTTTCAACCTTTACCATGACCTCGGTAAAATCATCCTCGCGCACCAGGCCGCCCTCGGATGCAGCGGCTCCCCAAGGGGCAATCCCGTTTACGAGCTCAATATCGGCACCGGCAGGGATGACCACCGTAGAAGTGATCATGGTGTCGGCCATTCCACTCACCACAATCCGGGTGGGGGTGGTGCCGGCATCCTTGATTAATTGACGAAGTGTTGCCTCCTCACAGTAACTCCCGCATTCCACTACAGTGCGCCCGGCAGCTTGCGCAGACACCTGGTTTAGCTTTGCGTCTGTGGTTACCATCCAGGTAATCGCTAAGGCTGCAGTCAGAATTACCGCCGTCACCTCGGCTATTAAACGTCCAGTTATACTGCGGTTTGGCATAGTAGACCTCAAGATTAGGAGGGATATTGGTCAGGCTCAACCAATAAGGATGAATTACTTTTCATCCTACCTAAGATTGCTCTGCGTAATTGAGAGAATTTTCTTCTTCTATAAATTTCTGACCTGTATCTTGGTGGCAGTAGCTGTCTATTTGGACAGGTGAATAGCTACCGAGCGCAACCTTTTGGCGTTGGAGGCGCGTGAAAGAGGCTGGGAATTTTTCCGGTAGATTTGTGGGGAAAGTTACGATTCTGCAACTAGCACGGTAGCTCCGCTTTCCGCTAGCTCGGCGCGTTGCTTAGGGGTTACTTTCTGGTCGACAACAATGTAGTCGAATTCGTCCAGCTCGGTGGTGACTTGAAAGGCGCTGCGGGAAAATTTTTGATGGTCGGCAAGTAAAACTTTTATTTTTGCTGCCGCAAACATTGCCCGTTTGAAATCAACTACATAGTCAATAGGGTTGTAGGTGGCGTGCACGCTGATAGCGGCGTCAGAAGTAAAACAGATATCTGCTTGCAAGTGTTTTAACATATCGGTTGCCAGGGAGCCGTAAAAGGCATTAGCCCAGTTAACATATCTGCCGCCAATCAGTATTTCTTGTACTCCCTCCAGCTCTTTGACTTTTTCAAATACAGTTAGCGAGTTACTGATAATCGCCAGGGGAACCACTCGATCCAGCATTTCTACTATCGGCAAGGCAGTAGAGGAGTCATCTAGGAGGACTGCATTTCCCGGTTTTATTAGTTCCGCGGCTTTGCGACAAATAGCCTGTTTCTCAGTCACTGATTGCGCCGATCGCAGTTCCGGAGGCATTTCCGAGGTAGAGGTAGGGTAGGGACGCAATTGGCCATTGGTGCGTAGCACGGTGCGCATTTCTTCTAAAGCTTGCACATCGCGGTAGACGGTTACGGGCGAAACCGCTAGCTTTTTGGCGGCATCTGTGATGTTGATTGTTCCCTGGTCGGTGACCATTTCCAGCAACTTCTGACGGCGCTGATTGGGTCTAAGCTTTTCGGCTGGGCGCATTCTGTCTTCCCTTCCTGAACCGGAGAAAACCTGGACTTTCAGCTAGGTTTTGAAATATTCACGGCGATAGCTAACAAAAATATTTTCATATTACTTGCAAAATTATACGAAAACATGATAAATTTTATCATAGTTGAGAGCAATGAGGCACAACAAACTGCTGAAAACAAAGGAGATTTCTATGTCAGAAATTGTCATTGGTGTTGACGGGGGTACTACCGCGGTTAAAGCGGTGGCCTTTGACCTTACCGGTAAAATCAAGGCGCTTCATCACGAGTCGGTGCCGGTGCAATATGGCGTAAGTGGTCAAGCCGAACAGGATATGAACCAAATTTGGAATGCCGTGGCTACCTGTTTACGCGAAGTAGTACAGCAGACTAAGGGCGATAAAGTGGTGGCCATCGGCCTGACTGGTCAAGGCGACGGGATCTGGCTGATCGATGAGGACGGAAACCCAGTACGGCCGGCAGCTAACTGGCTAGATGGGCGCGCAGTTGACCGGGTCGAGAAATGGAAAGCAGACGGCAAAGCCCAAAAAATTCTAGAGGTAACCGGGACCACCGTATTTGGGGGGCTATTCCCGGTTCTCTACGATGAGCTGCGGGAAACCGAGCCAGAAGTAATTGCGAAAGCCACCACCCACTTGAACTGTAAAGACTGGATCCGTTTCAAACTAACCGGGGAGCGCCTAACCGACCATACGGAAGCCTCCCGATCCTTTTTCAATATCTTCACCGGTGATGGTTTTGATAAGCAGCTAGCCAAAGATTTAGGTATCGAGGATGCTTTAACTCTCTTGCCGGAGATTCGCCATCCTGCCGGTCCGTCCTCACCAGTAAGTGCCCAGGCGGCCAAAGAGACCGGGATCCCCGAAGGGACCCCGGTTGGAGTAGGAATGATCGATGTGGCGGTTACCGCTATGGGGCTGGGAGCTGTCAATAATGGCGATAGCTATTTGATTCTCGGCACTACTGGTTTCGTGGGCACCCTGCTTCCCAGCGGGAAAGAGCGTCATTCTGACTTATCGATGGTACTTGCTACCGGAAACGATAAACAGGTTTTAGAGTTTATGGCTCCGATGACTGGGACCCCGAATCTCGACTGGATTCGCATGGTGCTACGTCTAGACGAACTGGATTGGAACGAAATTGAAAGTCGAGCCCGGCGCTCGCCAGCCGGATCCGAGGGGGTTATTTACTTGCCTTATGCCTCGCCAGGAGGAGAACGCGCACCCTTTGCTGATGTAAATGCCTCGGCTTCTTGGCAAGGGCTTTCGCTGGTTACCAAAAAGCGCGATATTCTCCGTTCTGTTTACGAGGGCGTGTCCTTCACTTTGGCAGAATGCGTTGAAGCTTTGGAGATCGATGGTGATCTGATTGTTTCTGGCGGGGGTTTCCGTTCGGATTTGGTATGTGAGATTTTATCTAACACCACCGGTAAGCGGGTTTTGAGGCAAGATACTCCGGAAGCGGGTGCGCGGGGGGCAGCGGTCTTGGCGCTGGTGTCGGCAGGTCGCTTTGACTCAGTTGAGCAGGCGGGACAAGCTTTGGGAACTAAGATGGAAACCTTTGAAGCGGACCCCAGTGAACAAGCCAAATACGAAAAAATACACGACGTATTTAAAGAAACTCGGGATGCCTCCCAATCGGTGTGGAAGCAGCTTCGGGCTTTGCGTTCTCTAAGTAATGAAAATAACCAGTAGACCCAGTGCGGAAGGTAATAATGAAAGTTCTTTTAGCTGGTGACCAGTTTGTCACCAACCAGGTTTTAGAGGAAGCCCTTACGCAGAAATTACCGCAGGTGCAGATAGCGAAGATTTCTTCATCTTGGCCGGTACCTCCTTTTCAGGATGTGGCAGAGGTAAAAGAGGCATTGGGGGATGAGGATGAGCTTATCGCTGCTCTAAAAGGTTGCGAAGTGGCTTTTTCCCATACTTTTCCTTTTACCGAAAAAGTTATTTCTGCTAGCCCGGATCTAAAGCTAATCACTATTTGTCGCGGTGGCCCGGTAAACGTCAATATCGAAGCTGCTACCCGCCACGGGGTCATGGTGTCTTATACCCCAGGTAGAAACGCTATTGCCACCAGTGAACACACTGTGGCCATGATTTATGCGGCTTTGCGACAGATTCCCCAGCGGCACCTGGAGCTAGTCAACGGTAAATGGCGTTCAGATTACTACAAGTTTGAAAACGTGGGACCGGAGTTGGCTTGTTCCACTGTCGGACTGGTTGGCTACGGTGCGGTCGGGAAACTGGTAGCTAAAACCCTTTTGGCTACTGGCGCTAAAATCGTGGTTTATGATCCTTGGGCAGATACCGCCAATGCGCCTAAGGAACTAAAGTTTGTTGATTCTCTAGAGCAGCTATTTGAATTCAGTAACATCGTATCTATCCATGCGCGGGCGACTGCCGATAATCACCATATGGTGGATGCGAAAATGTTGGCGCTGATGCCGGAGGGGGGAATAATTGTCAACTGTGCTCGGGGATCGCTGGTCGATTACGACGCTGTTTGTGACGCCCTGGATAGTCATCATCTCTATGCGGCAGCTTTCGATGCGCTCCCCTTAGAGCCGCTACCGCTGGATCATCGGTTATTGAAAACTGAGCGGGTAACCCTTACTCCTCACCTGGGAGGAGCTTCGCAGGATTCTGCGCGTTTAGCTGCCCGAATCGGATCCGAAGATATTGTCAGATTCAGTGAGCAAAAAGCGCCGCTGCATTTGTCCAATCCCGAAGTATTAGCGCAAAAGAAATAGTCGTAGGAGTTTAGAAAAATGTTAATGGAAAAAGAGCGTCAAGAAATTGTTGACACCTGCTTATTTATGCAGCGCGAGAAACTGATTGTTTCCACTGCCGGAAACGTTTCGATTCGCAAAGGCGATTTAGTGGCCATCTCCCCCTCGGGAGTGCCTTATGAATCTATGACTGCAGAAGATGTGGTGGTTTATAACCTAGATAATGAGCATGTTGATGGGGACTTAAAACCCTCTACCGAATTGCCCTTGCATCTGAGTGTTTACCACTCCACTGATGCGCAGGCGATAACCCATAATCATGCGCCCGCCTCTACAGCGCTGTCGCTGGTGGTGGAGGAGATTCCTCCCTCGCACTACTATTCGGCAATGTTTGGGGGAGTAATCAGGGTTGCGCCCTATGCAGAGTTCGGTACCCCGGAGTTGGCGCAGAACGTAACTGATGCGCTTAAGGATCGCAAAGGCGCCTTGATGTCTAATCATGGGGCCATCACGATCGGGGAAACCGTTAAAAAAGCAGTTAACCTGCTACCGGTTTTGGAATATATCTGTGAAATTCAGTTGCGGGCGATGGCTACCGGTGCCCCCATTAAGCTGCTAACTCAGGCGCAAATGGATGATGCCCTGGGAGCCATGTCCAGTTATGGGGTGCAGCCCCACAAAAAACAATAAAACTGTTTTATCCTAAGCAGCAGGGTTGCCGTCAGCGGGTTTTAATAGACTCGCTGGCGGCAACTTTGTTTCCACGCGCTATCGGTTGCAATGGCAAGGGCTACCAAGAGTGCGTGTCTCCAAAACAGCTATCTTTCTTTATACGTGGTCCGGCGTAACTAGTTTTTAGTTGCCACCGGTTTTGAATTCCCCACTGTTAGCAGTTAATAGATTTCTTCCAGACCAGTGAAATCGCTATCCGAATCGATAATCTCCTGCAAGCCCAACTTTGGATCTTTTGTTAGAAGATCTTCAATAATTCCCCGTTTATCTTTATATTTATCTTTGCGGGCATTGAAAAAATCGAGAGTCTTTTCAATCAATGCCAGTAGCTCCCCGCTGCGGGCAGCGCTAGCGATTACTCCTTCCTGGGCTCGTTCCAGATGCCATAAAGCCAATAACTTTGAAAATAGCCAATCGACGTCAGCGTTTTCCAGGGGCACGTTTTTTCCATGTAGAGCTTCTTGGAAATGTTCTTCGTCATCAGCGTCTAGCTCATCTGCCAGGAAATCGAGAGTATCGACTACTCCCTGATAAAGCCACAGAGAATCTTTAGGGGGAAAGATCAATAAAGAACCGTCATCTTCTCGTTGCCGGGAACGCAACTCACCAAAATTCCCGGCTAGTAGCCGGTCGCGAAATTTTGTTACTGCCCGGCGTCTATTTCTCCAATTTCGGTCATCTTTAAACCCTTCTAGGGTTTTTACTCGGGTAGCCGCAGCATCTTTCGGCCAGTTTCCCACCCAGGTGGCATCGACAAAATCAGAAAAGTTCAGCGAAACTTTTTGCACGGCACCATAGTATTTTTCAACTACCAGGAACTCGCAGGTTCTTATCCAACTTAGGTCGCCACCGTAAAAAATATGGGGATAGGTAAAGGGGAGGTGCTTATCTTCTATTACCGGCATCCACACTGAACCCATATCGTAACCGTAGTCATGCAGAACCAGGTTCGGATTGCCTGCTATTTGTTCGCCAATAGTAGCTAGTGCCTGCGCAAAGGGTACTTCCATTCCTTCCGGAGGTTCTAACCCATCTAAATCGTCCAGGCAGTCGACACCTTCCCAAAGTTCCGCCACCACCTCACGAGGGATTTTTATCTGTTGCTCTTTCAGAGCATTAAGAATCAGCATGAGCGCGCACCCAGGCTCGCCTACCTCTAAGAGCTCTTCCACATTGCTGTGTAGCACCGCGTCGTACCTGCCTTTTTCTAGTAACAACCTCCCCAAAGATTCGGTGCACGAATAATTAACTGGCTCGTCACGCTTAGGGTCTTTCAGTCGGTAGCTACCCGGCCACTCGAAACTGGTATCAAACCTTGCTTCATAAGAGGCAACGTACGCATGTAAGTCTTCGGGGAAATAGCGGAGTGCTGATTGCGCCATAAACTTCATGCGCTTATCAATCCCGTACAGGGTGGAATAGTATGCCCAGGCGATAGCGCCGGTGATTGCCCCCATCGTGTCCGCATCGCCCCCTAACCAAATGGTGTTGCGAATAGCGTCCTCAAAACTAATCGACTCTGTAAACGCCCTGATAGCTTGAGGTACGGTACCTTGGCAGGATTCATCAAAATGGTAGTTAGCCTTGATTTCAGCAAGCGATTGGTTAAGAGGATAGAAATGCTCCGAAATATAGGATTCGATTTTCTGCTTGTTACGGCTATTACGTGCTAAGTAGATTGCCGCGGCCACCGCCTTTGCGCCTTTGATACCTTCGGGGTGGTTGTGAGTGACTGCCGCACTTATTTCCGCAAATTTGAGGGCTTCCTCTAGCCTCTTAGCGCATTCAGCGGCAGCCGATACCCGCATGGCGCTGCCGTTTCCCCAAGAGTTGTAGGGGCGGGGATTATCTTCAAATAGCCAAGCTGCAAAACGGCCTCCGTAGGAGCCCATAGGCTCGGGGAAGCGCCGCCCTATTTCCTGCATACGTTGGACCAGAAGCTCGCAGAGACGCTGCTCAGTGCGCTCGGAATCTTTAAGGTTTAGCCACCTTAAAAACGCCATTCCCTGAGCGATAGTCATTAAGGAATCATCGGTGTAGTTAGCGTCATAGGGAAACAGCTCAAAATCACGGCGAGCTACCGGTGAGAACTCCCGGGTTGACCCAATAACATCCCCGATAATCGCGCCGATCATGACGATTCCTCCTGTAAATGGATTACTGCTGCTTTTACTATTATGTGCTCCTGTTTCAGATACCGGCAGTAAACTTCCGGTTTTCTGTTAATTCGAAAGGTGGATGGAAGGTCCTGCTTACTATGCTTAGCGCTTGGCTATAGCGGCTGGGACTATGTGCGCTGTTTAGAGGATGTCAACTTTCCGAATTGTTTTATATTTCCGAGCCGGTAAAGGCGGAAACTTTAGTCACGATGCACCGGAGCTGCTCGCAGTCATAGAGTAGGAGCGATGCATTTTTCACAGCGAGTGAGCCTTTCTGACCCCAACGCCATAACCTTGGCGGCGGGGAAACGGCGCGACCAGGGGCAGAAACTGGTAAATATCTCTGACTCGAATCCCACTCGGCATGGGTTAGGGGAAGCAAAGAATCCCTACCAGGCAGATCCGCGCGGGCAAGGAGAAGCCCGCCGCGCCCTCGCGGGTTTCCTTTCCCAGAGGGACGGTCGCAGCGTCAATCCCGATAACCTTTATCTGCTTAGTTCGACTTCCCAAGGCTACTCCTGGCTGATGAAACTGCTGTGTAATCCCGGGGAGGCAGTGCTGGCTCCAACGCCGGGATATCCGTTGATAGAGGCGTTGGCTAACTTAGAAAATGTGCAGGTGGATTCCTATAGTTTTGCTTGGCTAGGGCGAAAATGGGAACTGGATCCACTCTCGCTGCCGGCTACTGGTGTTTCCCCGCGTCCGCGAGCCCTAGTAGTCATCAATCCGGGTAACCCCACCGGCGCCTATTTAGATAGGGGAGAGCGAGAGAGGGTGCAAGAATACTGCGCCGCTAATAATCTGCCCCTGATCGCCGATGAAGTGTTCTATGACTTCCCCTTGGCTGCGGCTCCGGAATCTCGTGCCCGTCTAGCCGGTTGCCCTGAAATCCTCACTTTCGCCCTCGATGGTTTGTCAAAGAATCTTTGTGCCCCCGGTTTCAAGATTGCTTGGCTGGAGGTATCGGGACCGGAGGCGCTGGTGGAGGAGGCGAAAGCGCGTTTAGATATCATCGCGGATGCCTTCTTGCCCTTTAGTGATATTTTGGCCGCGCACCTGCCTGGTTTTTTGGAAAAAATCCCGCCGCAGTTGGAGGAAACTCGCGGGCGGTGCGCCGCCAACCTGGACACGTTGCAAGGATTAGTGGGGGAGGATCTGGCCAGCCCGCTAACGGTGATGGCCCCGCAAGGCGGCTGGAACGTACTGCTGCGTTTCCCCGCGCATATTGTTGAGGATGAGCTGGTGGAAAAACTCTTAAGCGACTATGGGATTTATTGCCAGCCCGGCTACTTTTTTGACTTGCCCTTCAGCGGCACTATCAGCCTGTCTCTGCTGTTAGAGACAGATTCTTTCCGCGAAAATGCCGCCAAAGTTTTACGTACCATCACGGCCTTTAGCTAGGGGAGTGACCACTGTATTCCGCTTCCTCCCAGTTGGGCTGGAATCCTAGAAATTATTTCCCAGCTGTCCGGGGAAGAGGAACGGCTACGCCCTGCGGAAGGATTTATTCTAATAACTGTGATCTAGATCTGAAACTGATCCTAAAAAATAACGCTGCCCGCAGCGCCACATAAGTAACACTGCGGGCATCGCCTTTTATCTAATTTTTAACGATTACTGGCTGCGCTTGGTGCGGCGGGAGAGCAGTAACACTCCGCTCGCGACCAGTAGTGCCCCCAGCGCGATAGCCCCAGTTACCTGCGAACCGGTCCTAGTTAAAGGCGGGTTGGGCGGGGTAGTCGGTGGGGGCACCGGAGGGGTGCTAGGGGGAGTAGTCGGAGGAGTAGTGGGCGGCGGCAGCTCGCTGTTACTTACCGTCAGCTTTTGCTCATTCTCGTGTACTTCTGTCTTGCCGATGGTAGTGGTAAACCCAGCAACAGGAGTTTCTTTCACCGTATAAACGATTGGTTTATTAGCGGCATCCACTGGGGGCAGATCAGTGAAGGTATGAATCCATTTACCTTCACTATCTGCTTTAACTGTCACCGGTTTCCCCACGGGAGTTTCCCCGGCCATTAGTTGCAGCTCAATAGTTCGAGAAAGATCGAGCGCTTGCAGCGGGGTTCCTTCGGCGCTAAGCCACTTCTTTTCTACTGTTACCGAGGTCTTGGGGAAGTTCGATACCTTTACCGCAGGTATTTGGGCCTCAGTGGCGTCTTCCGGAGAAACCTTAAATTCGGTAACCGAAGATTTCGCATAGTAGCCTGCCGGAGTCTTGAGTTCCTGCGCGTAATAGGTGCCAGCCTCCATCCACTTGGCTGTATTTGGGGTGAAGGTGCCGTCAGCTCCGGTTGTAAAGGTTCCGTCTTCGTTACCGCCGGGGACTGCTACGCTAATTACTTTTTTAGTTGTGCAGGTTTTGGGATCAGAGTCGTCCTGGCAAACTTTAAGATCAAGCAGTTTGGGCAGATCTTTCTTCTTGCAAGCATAGCCTCCATCTTTTTCTGGCAGATATTCCTTCATATCTGGCTCTTTATAGAGCTGGAACTGAGCCTCAGGAAGCTGCTTCTTAGTAACCGCGTCCGACTTAATAAGCTTGAAGCTGGTCAAACTGGGTTCATAAGTGTAGTAGAAGTGCTGGGTGTCCAGTCCACTGGAGTGAATGTCATACCAGAAGTTCTTGCCGGCAATGTAGTTTGTTAAAGAGCCGGGCAATGAGGGGTTCTCTAAATCTACAGCTGGACCGTATTTAGCATCGATAATCGGCAGATTGTTGTCCCGGTAGGCGTATCCAGGAATAGTACGGGCAATAGATTCAACGCTGGGACGGAAGGGGAAATTAGCTCGTCCTTTCCAGGGGGTACCGTCCCGCTGATCAATTTCTTCCTCATAGCTGCGGAAACCGTGGCGATGCACGTATTTATCGCTGGGACCCACATAGTTAAAGGGGCGCAACCAGGTGAAGTGGTCGAAATTTCCAGGTACCCGCCCGGTCTGTGAAACCTGGTAGGGCCAGGCTGCCATACCTAATTCAACATATTCCTCGCGGAAAGGAATCTCGGTAGAGTACGGCAGCTCTGGATAAATTTCTTTGGTAGTAATTCGATCACGGAAGGGCGCCAGCTGGCGATCTTCCAGGCAGCGGATAGTTTCAAAAGTTGAATTTTCATCAGGGAGCTTGAGTTTCAGGTCATCATTGCGTCCCGGAAGGGGTTTATCTTTAGCGACCGGGTCTTTCACAAACTCACGGTAATCGGCATCTTTCACAAAGCGGAAGTCCGCGCCGGCCATAGGATATTTGTTGTAGTCGATGTAAAGTCCGTTAGCGGTGGCTCCAATAGCGGGGTTGCCATCTCCGGTAGAACCAGTTCCCCAGCTCAAACCAGCTTGTACCGCATCAATCGGCACCCAGGCATCGAATTGGAAAGTGTGCTCCTCGCCGTCAGCGAAAGTATCTTCAAAGACGTGGTGAAAGGGCTCCCAAAAATCATCTTCACGTCCGCCGATTCGCTGCGGGACTCCGTTCTTGTGAACAACCATGCTCTCGATGCTGTTGCGATTAAAACTCGGTAGCTTTTCTTCTGCCGGTTTACCGTCATAGAGGAAAGTCTGGAAGGGTGTCCAGTGGTAATTCTTTGGTCCCTCACCCCGCTTGTAATACTGCCAAGTTGCGCCGAAACGGAACTGATTAGTGGGATAAAGATGAGAGTTCCCGCTGCTACGAAAACGAACCGTAGTGCGCAAACCATCGCAAGGGAACAGAGTTGCGTGAAACGCAAAAGTTCTCAAATAGGTAACTTCCGGGTTATCGGGAATGACGCACTTGCCGTCTTTAATGCTCCCCACTAGCCGCTGAAAGGTCATCTCGTATTTAGGGAAGGAGGTCTGAGCCTGCGCTTTTACCGGTACAAAGGAACACGCCAGTACCACGCTGAGGGCAAAGAATAAAAAGATCGCGAAGGGACGACTGAAATCTCTGTTGCGCAAGAGGGATCTCCTTACTCACTGTGCTTGCTGTGAGCTAGAACGAGGGTGTTCACCGTCAAAATAGCTAATAGCTTTACAATACTCTTTTAATCAAAGTTACTCAAAGGTTCTGCTATGTGCTGCAACCTATAACTGATTGCTCTTAACTTCCCCGTACCATTCAGAGTGCTAAAAGTGTGGGACGAGGATTGCAGAACACACGGTTAGTCATTCTTACAAATGTATCTTTTTGACAGTGCCCTACCCGTACCACCTATCTAATGCTCCCCGGTCGAGCCGAGCGATTTCTTGCAGATCAAGTTTCCATATCTCGTTTCCGCAAATCGCGTACAGCACGTCATCGTGGGCATCGAGGTAACAATGTTTTAAGGGTTTTCCTTCGGGGGAACGTAAAGCCCCAATCCCGCGATGCTCAATCCCCTCAGGGACACGTACCCCGTAGTTAAAGACGTCAAGATCATAGGGGTAAAGAGCAGCAAAGCGTTCATCATCAGCAACCAAATAAGATGCTGCCGGACCTTCTTTACATATAACCTCTACCTCATCGCCGACTATTCTGGTAACCGCAAAATCTGTATAGGAACAGTTCCAGACACCTTTAAGGCCAACGTTAAGAGCGTAAATGTCGCAGATCCAGGGAGCACCTTTAGTGTCGCCCGGATAGGACCAATCGAGTGAAAGATCGGCGGTATATCTATTAAGTCCTGGTTCCCCGATGGGGGCTTCGGTTGGGTAATACTGTTCGGTTTTCTCGTCCCAGAGACTGCCCCAGCCGTAGTTCCCGAGAACTCCCTCATCGAAGTAACCTATCCACAACCGATCTTCAGCGTCCGTGTACATTTTGGCAATCCCGTCACCGACACATGCTTCTTTCAGTAAGTCGCCTTCCGGAGAATACAAGCCCGCATTCTTTTCTCCGCCATCGGGCGTCCACCTTGCCCGGCCAGCTACTTGAATTACGCGTCCATCGCTCAGCATTTGTACATCAGAGCTGGCGCGCGAAGTCTCTTTAATATCAACGCGGTGATCGCCGCAGACAACTAAATTTCGGATGGGGGAGCGGGTGGTGCTACGAAGAAAAGATGCTCCCCCTGAGTTTAGTACCCGCTCAAAAGCCAGATCTGCATCTTTAGGAGTAGCCCACTGGGTGAGCAGTTCTCCCCACACGGTAATACCCGCAAAAATCAACTCCAGGTCTGGTTCTGGCGGTTCAAAACTTGAGTGTCGCCGGAACCGTACCTCCGGTAACTCTCCGCGTTCATAAGCCTCAGTAATTAAATGCTCCGACTCCTCGAAGCCATCTTCATTGAAAAGCATCCCTGCCGCCTCCAAATAATAGTTTGTGAAAAATAATAGACATACTGATTAGATTTTTTCAGCCGAAATCGTCAATCGTTAGTTATTTTTTAAGGACTCTTGAGTATGAAGTTACTGCCAATCTCTGCTTCGCCTGCTTTAAACTGTATTGCCGACATTGATTCATTTGTCGCTACTCGAATGCTTCTAGAGCTTCTGGTTCCAGATCGCCGCCAGCAACCCATTCCCTAACTGTTTCCTCAATCTCTTTGGATAAATGCACGTTATAGTAAGAAGCCCAATCGAGTGCTAACTCGATATTGATACCATCATGACGCTCAATTTCTAGTAAATCATTCACTACAGATACAAGCCCTACCTCAGATATGGCAGCCAGGATGCCCTCCCACAAGTCTTCAGAATATTGCATGTTATAAATCGCCCCTGCCGAGATAGAAGATTGCTGTATCGCTATGACTGCTAGCTTATTGCTGGCGACCTTGCCTGCAAAGCAAGCGCAACTACCGTAAATCTGCGAAAAGAGTTGCGGAAGAAATCTGCCGTTTACGAATCTGCCCCAGTATCGTTACAAATATGGCAAACAGATCCGCATCGGGATCTAATATAAATGCCAGGGTTGAAAGGAGGGAGTCACCGACGGCTCTAGTGATGAAGGCTCGCGATTCGCGTGCCTCTGTCAATCAGGACGGCAGGGGATTACTCTGCCATTGGTTCACAGATTGACATGGAATTTGCCACGTCGTGGCAAAAGAAAGCCCTAGGCTGACAGTAGATCGTTATGGAACTTCCTCCTTTCAACCCCATAGTGAAACCGGCAAAAGTGGCGCCCGCGCAGATTAACTCGCTTAGGCATCTTTTGCGTTTGCATAACCTAGAGAATCCAGAAGAATCGATTCTGTATCCGTCTGCACATGTAGCAATCAGCAGCCATAATACGGCAGAAATTTGGCTCGATCACGATAAAACTACACCGCTGCGTAAAGTCCCCTTGTACTACAGATATCGAAGTGTCCCCAAGCATTCTGGGGGCAGGCGGATATTGTCGGAACCAAGTTCCAGTTTGAAAAGTCTACAGCGATGGATACTGCGGCATTGCTTCACCGACGATATGGTTTCCCCTGCCGCCTACGCATATCGCCCGGGACGTTCAATTCAAGATTGCGCAGCCGTACATATTGGCGCTAAATGGCTCCTTAAGTTCGACCTCAAGGATTTCTTTGGGGGAATTTCCGAGGCTCGGGTATATGAACTCTTTAGAGCGATTGGGTATAAAGAACTTGTCGCGTTTGAACTAGCGCGTCTGACAACTTTCCTGCCGGATAAAAATCTAAGACGCAATATTCAAGCGCTATATAACGAAAAGTTCGGAATAACCCCGGCGGCGCGGAACTACACGAAGCTCGAAATAACAAGAGATAGCAGCGACGGCCCCTACCCAAGGTATCGAGACGGCGCGGGGAAGATCATACGGGGGGTGCTTCCGCAAGGAGCCCCCACGTCGGGGATTATCGCCAATATCTGTGCTGGCGAACTCGATAAAGAGCTTGCGTCTTTAGCGCTGTATAGCGGTTTAAGATATTCGCGGTACTGTGATGACTTGTTTTTCTCCCCGCGGCCTGACCATGAACATTTTGACCGCAGTTTCGCAGGATTAATCATCCGTGACGTTAATCGAGCCGTACTAAAACATGGTTTTCGGATAAACCAAGGCAAAACCAGGGTAGTGCCACCCGGGTCTAAGAAGCTGATTTTGGGTCTGCAAGTGGACGACAGCGTTCGTCTCGATACCGCGTTTAAGAAAAATATTGACTACCACATACGCGGAATTGCTAAATTTGGTCTCCAGCAGCACGTAGCTCACGCCAAAGGCACTCCACCCCCGGTATTGAGTTTCCTAAACCATCTGCAAGGTCTAATCGCTTTCGCGAAAGGAATTGAGCATTGGTACGGGGAAACACGGGAAACAAACCTGAGAAAGGCATTATCGATTGGTGAAGTAACGCGATAATTCCCGTAAAAATCCTACTGACGCGGGCTGAGCGCGTAGTAACGGCACCAGTGTAGATTCATAAATTTAGGGGTACAGTATCCATATTTTTATGATTAGAGCCGCACTATTTTTAGCACTATAGATGCCATAATTTAAGGACTATGTTGCATTGTGCCTGCTAGATTAGCTTTTACTTAATTAACTTATTGAGAGAAACTGCCAGCTTCTTTCAAGCGGAGATACCAAGTAGTAGAGGGGGTAGGCCGGCATCTGCTGTTGCTTTTTGTGGTGTGCTCTCTTTGGATAGCGTCTCGGATACGGTGTGCAATCCAAAGATTAGGAATATTGTTGTTCATATGGAAAGCGCCCGCTAACAAGCCGAAGAAGAAAACAACCAACCCTAAGCTATGAAAAACCCAAACCTGAAAGCCTACGGCGAAACATTTGCCAAAAACATAGGGCTAGTCTTACGCGGGAAGATCGTCCAGCGCGGCCATGATGGAATAAACCTTGAGAACTACATCTTGGAAGAAAACCGGCATAAGCTCATCAAAGTCGGTGACGATGACCCAGACCTAACGGATTTACGCCAAGTCGATTCGATCCTTGCCTACATCAACCACGAAATGACCGGACTGGGTGACGACACATTTTTCATCGAACACGCAGCAGCCCCTGAAACGTGCCACAGCGTATTCCACAAGATCTTCACTTGCATGGGACAAGAGCAGCGCTACAACATGATGATGGGAATCCAAACCAAGTCGGCTTAAAAGCGCTTAGACATGACGGCGGCGAAGCAGCCATCCGCCAGTAATAGCCGCTGCCCCCAGAAGCGCGATCCAGAAAGAGTTAGCACCGGTAATGGGCCATCCCTCTGGATTCACCTGATTGGCCTGGTGGGTGGGTTTGGCAGTTGATTTACCGGTAGGTTCGGTAGTGGGTTCACCGGCAGCCTTTTCCCATTTCGCATGCACGGTTACATCAGCATTGATAGGTTTCGTGAAATCAAAGGCGGTAGCGAAGGTGTTATCGGTGTACCAGCCCTTAAACTCCCATCCTTTAGCAGAGGAAGCCGCCGGGGCGCTAGCCAGCTCGCCCTCAAGTACACTTTGGGCAGCAACCTGAGCCCCGTGACCACCCATATCAAAACTCACGGTATAAACCGGGGCAACCATCACCTGCAAGGTAACCGACATTGGTAGAACGTTATCGTTGCCAGTGGCGTATTTATAGGTTACCTTAGAGGCGCCCTCGTTAAGCTTCAACTGGCCATCAACGATAGTAGCGCCTTCCAGTTTCGTCACCTTACCTGCATCAAATCCAGCCGACAACTGGTCCACAGGCACCAGACGAGATGACCCAGGAACACGCACCGCCCAACTCTGATAAAATAATCTAGAACTACCCCTCAGGTTAGTGTTGTGCGACAAATCAACAGCTGTCAACTCATTACTGCCTAACGAAAGCTTTGTCAGTTTAGTGTTGGCCTTCAAATCAACAGCTGTCAATTGATTAAAGCCTAAATCAAGCTTTGTCAGTTTAGTGTTGGCCTTCAAATCAACAGCTGTCAATTGATTAAAG
>CAMYFZ010000037.1 GCA_947255165.1 uncultured Varibaculum sp. | reverse complement strand
CCAAAACCAGCGAACCGGCAGTTGACCTGGCAGTGGCGTTAGCGATCACCAGTGCTGCCCAGTCGCGTCCTCCCCTAGAAAAAATGGTGGCTATTGGGGAAGTGTCCCTGACCGGAGAAATCCGCGCCACCGTAGGGTGCGGGCAGCGCTTATCCGAGGCCGCGCGACTAGGTTTTCGCCACGCCCTGATTCCTCGCCTGGGCGCCGATGAAGTTACTGCCCCCAGAGGAATGACCCTACATCCAGTCACTAACCTGGCAGAAGCAGTTATGATTGCCCTCCCCGAAGGGGAACCTACTTCAAAGTAAAGACTGCTTTCGCGTCGGTGATTTCTTTACCGTTCAGGACGGGAATCGCCTGATAGGTACCGGCCTGCGCCATATCACCCTTGTCGCAGCCGTTTCTAATTTTCCCATCCCAGGCGAGGGTAGTGTCGTATTCCATGCCGGTTCCGAGTAGTAAAGGCTGTTCATTGACCTTCCCCTGGCATTTCCAGGATTGCCAAACCGTTTCCTGGCCGGTAACAACTTTTACGCCCACCTTGTCAATAGCCCCATTCATAGTGCAAGGCTGTTTTCCCTTGGTGTTATGTAAAACTACTTTGAACTTAACCCCGGCTCCCACCTGGTTTTCAGCCTTTTCCGGCTCCAACTTGTAGCTAATATTCGCCAGATTGCAGGTGGTCGGTTGGGTAACGACCTCTTTCTTTGCCTGTTCAGCTTGCGCGCGTTGCTGACTATCGTCTGCCGCCTGCAACCACGACCAGGCAAACTTAACAATCAGCACCACTAGGGCGATCAGCACCGCCAAAATTAGCAATGCTACTAGCCGGCGCACCCAAAAAGTGGTTTGCGAAGGGCGTACCCGCTCGGAAGAGCGCTGGCGTTGATCTGGACTCATGCCCTTAGGTTACCCCACGGCTTTAGGCGGAAGCCGGATTAACACCACCGGGAGCCGGATTTGATCCCGCGGGTCCATCCTCACCGTCATTAATAGTGCACCAGGATTCAACTAGCAGCGCAATCACCAATAGCAACAGATTCACCAGCGCTAAAGCAATAGTCTTCCCTGCAAACGAGCCGGCCATTTCCGCATGACGCAGCTGGTAAACCAGAATCAACTGAGAAAGTAAATACCCCAAGAACAAAGCGGACCACACCGCGGAGGCTTGGGCTACCAGCGCCACTAGCGGGGCTTTCGCTAGCTGCATCCAGGAGGGCTTACCCTCGCGTAAACGTTTGACTGCCTGCCCAAAAATTGCGAGTACCACCGCCCCACAAAAGATCAGCACCGTAAGAACCGGGCTGAATTGCAAAGGCGTGCCCCCCATTTTCACTGCCAGGTTACTGAGAAAATATCCCCCCAACAGCGCAATCGCCCCCAGAGCTAACAGGGTAAGTTTTCGCAGCGGACGCATATTATTACTCGGAATCCTGGAGTGGATTGAAAGCCTCGGTGGGTTGCTCAGTGCGGTCTGTTTCCGGTTTAACCACGGGAACCGGTCCGGTGGTAGTCGGACGCAGAATTGACTTGCGCTCAACCCGAGATTCTTCTTCCGTAGCAGAACCGCTGGGATCATTTACTGGGCTAGCCGAGATATCCAGGGGAAGCGGCTGCGGAGATTCTTCTGGAACCGGAATCGGACCGGTAACTAACCTGCCGGCGTGACGACCACTGCCATATTCAATACTTTCAGTTGCCTCTTCCACTGCCGCTTCCGCAGAAGGCTTTTCCGGTTTGCCAATTTCCGGTTCACTAATTTCCGGTTTTTCAGCGCCACTAGCTTCCGCCGGTTCGCTAACCGTTCCCCCCTCCGGGCGGCCCGACAACTGTTGAGCAGAGTCATTTTGATCTCCGGTCGCCTTTTCAAAACTTGCAGTCTGCGCTGGTGAGGGAGGCGGGGCAGGTAGGGAGGCATTAGGCAACGCTTGCCAGGAATATTCGGAGCTTTCCACCTGCTCTGTGGGGTTGGCTTCCCACTCAAAGTCCGTCAAAAATTGCTCGGGATCAGCTTTCTCCCCTACAAAAAAGGCTTTGATCCGCTGCCAAAGGCTCTTTTTCTTGGGTTTTTCCGCTAGATCTGAGGTATCGGAGTCCTGAGGAGCGATACTGGCATCCTCTGCCCCGGATACTGACGGTATCGAATGCGGCTTCCCAGAGATTTCTGCTGGTTCTTCGTCTAACACCACTGCTGCTTGGGGGTGGTCATTACTAAGTCGAGGAACCGGCAGCGGGGGAACCTGCGGAGAGGAAGCCCCTTCGGCAGCTGGTGGAAGCGGCGAGCTAAGCTTATCTACTTGTGTGATTTCGCCGGTGGGATGCAGCTCGTGAGGATCATCGAGGACTCGCGGAGGAAGCGGAGGGCGAGAAATCGCTGACCAGCGTGGCAAAGGAACAGCTCCGGTGCCTGCTTCTGTGTCCGAATGAGAGCTACCTACCCAATCTGGGTAGATCTCCTTTACTCCATCCCGATCCGGAGCATAGTCCGCCAAAACTACCACTTCGCCCGCACCGGAAAGTTCGGCGCTAGGCGCCACTAGTGACCAGGGCAAAAGTACAAAAGCACGCTGACTTGCCCGCGGATGCGGCAAAGTTAGCTGTTCATCCTCGCTGTTAGCGCCTTGATAATCAATAATGTCGAGATCAAGGGTGCGCGCCCCCCAATGCTCGCTTCGCACCCGTCCATGTTCGTCCTCAAGATTTTGTAATACCCGCAGCAGCTCCAAAGGAGAAAGCATAGTTGACAGGATTACTACCGCATTTAAGTAATCCGGCTGGTCTTCCTGTCCTTCGCTAAGTACCGGAGCTGTGCGTACCAGGGGTGATACGTCTACTACTCCTACCCCACTGGTTTGCGATAGTTGCGCGATTACTTCCCGGAAAGTATCGGAGACCTCACCGAGGTTTCCGCCCATCGCTAATACCACTTGCCTGGGGGAATCCGGTGCCTGTTCCAAAGGACTTTCTGTTTTTTCCTGCGAAGTTTCATCAGGTTCAAACGCTTCTGGTTCCGGGGCATCCGCGGATATCTCTGCCAGCGATAGGGGCGCGGTTTCTTCCAAAGGTCCTTCTTCCTCTGGAAGTAGATTCTCGAGGCCGCGCCAAATAGTTACCGACACGTCCTCTTTTTCTAGTCCCAGGGGTGCCTGAGGTTTATGTAAGCAAATCCGTACCGCCTGTACATTTGGCAGCTCCAAAGTTTCTTCGGCGATCTGGGTAGCCACTTTTTCTAACAGGTCGCAGGGCGGTCCAGTAATAATTCGGCTGATCAGGGCGGATATCCGCGAGTAATCCACGGTGTCTTCAATCTGATCGCTTTCCCCGGCGGTCTGCAAGTCTAGGTAAATATCGGCGTCAACTAGAAATAGTTGACCGTCTTGGCGTTCATGGTCGAGCATCCCATGCAGTCCGCGTTCCTCAATCCCCACCAAACTAATATGGTCGAGATATTGCAAACGCTTACTGATTTCTTCTTCACTTAGCGACATGCTGCTTCCCTCCACAGTTGCCCAACTGCGACCGCACTAGCCGAGGCCGCAACATTATGTACCCGAACTGCCCAAACTCCTGCCTGCGCGCAGAGGGCACTCACCGCGGTGGTGGCGTCCTCGCGCCGTGCGGCTCCCTGATGAATTCCCGCGGGAAGATTATCTTCCCAACAGGCAGGAACCGCCATCTCCAAAAAACGTTTCCGGGAGGCCCCGATTAGCAGCGGGTACCCCAACTTGGTCAGCTGTTCTAGGTTACCGAGCAGTTCCCAAGACTGCTGCGCGCTTTTAGCGAATCCTAACCCGGGATCTAAAATCAGACGCCTCAGATTAACTCCCACCTTTTCGCAGGCCTGGACGCGTTCTTTTAACCCTTCACAAACCCCGCCGGTCACGTCCCCGCCATAGTCACACAAGCTATCCATAGTTTTAGGGTTGCCCCGCATATGTTGGCAGATATAGTAGGCATCCTTTTCTGCCACCACCGTCAGCATCTGCGAATCTAGGGTTCCCCCGGAAATATCGTTGATGATCTGGACTCCAGCCGCTATGCCAGCTTCAGCGGTTTTTGCATTGACAGTGTCTAAAGAAATAGGGAGAGGATTGCGAGATTTATTCAAATAGCCCCGGATTACCGGCACCACGCGTTCTTGCTCTTGGGCGGGGCTCAGCGACTGGGCTCCGGGCCGGGTGGATTCGCCCCCAATATCGAGGATATCGGCACCTGCCGCTTCTAATTCGAGGGCGTGAGCGATCGCTTTTTCAGGGTTAAACCACTGGCCACCATCGGAGAAAGAATCTGGAGTGACGTTAATTATCCCCATAACTTTGGTGCGTCCTGGCGCTAAAAGGTCAGGAATCTCCGGAATCTTCATGATTCTAGCCTACCTGGCATTAAACACCCTTTTGTTCTTGAGGCAGAGAAAAATAGCATTTCTCTACGCGTTAACTTAAGAAAAGTGCTCGCGGGAGCTAGTTTCCGCGGATCAGGGAAAGTACTTCCGCCCGGGAGCGGGGATCGGAACGCATGACCCCACGCAGCGCCGAGGTGGTGGTGTGCGCCCCCGGCTTCTTAATTCCCCGCATGGACATACAAAGATGCTCGCCCTCAATAACTACTGCCGCTCCCCGCGGGTCCAGCTTTTCCATTAACGCATCCGCCACCTGAGCAGTTAAGCGTTCTTGAACCTGTAGGCGGTGAGAGTATCCCTCTACTACTCGCGCCAGTTTTGAAAGGCCCGTAATCCGGCCATCCCGAGGAATATAGGCCACATGCGCCACTCCGAAAAACGGTAACAGGTGATGTTCACACAGGGAGTAGAAAGGAATCCCCCGTACCATCACCATCTCGTCATCGTCCACTTGGAACTGTTTTTCTAAGGGCTCCGCCGGATCGGTGTGCATCCCGGAAATCACTTCTTTCCAGGCTCTGCCCATCCGTGCCGGGGTTTCCCGCAGCCCCTCCCGCTCCGGGTCCTCGCCGATAGCGATGAGCAAATCGTGAATGGCCTTTTCTACCCCAGCCTGGTTGTAACCCACTAGTTACTCACCCTCTACTGCTAGATTTTCTGGAATCGGAGCAGTGGCTGGAGCTGGGGAGCCCGATATCGGGTTACCGAAAACCGCCCCCGGCACTGCCCCCTCTTTGCCATAGGACCAAACGGAACGTTCTTCCTGTTTTTGCACCGGCGCGAAAATCTCGTTTAATTCCTCCTCCAGCAAGGTTTCCTTTTCAATCAGCCGGGCGGCCAAATCATCGAGAATCTCTCGGTTGCGGGTGAGGATTTCCCAAGCTTCCCGATTGGCGGCATCGAGGAAGTTACGGGTTTCTTCGTCGATGGTACCTGCTACTGCCTCCGAATAGTTCCTGCTGGTCAGGCCATCGCGCCCCAGGAAGGGTTCGCTATCATCCTTACCCAGCTTTACCGGCCCTACCTTATCCGACATCCCGAAATCGGTTACCAGACGGCGGGCAGTAGCGGTGGCCTTCTCAATATCGTTCGAGGCACCCGTGGAAGGATCTAGGAAGACTAGTTCTTCCGCTACTCGCCCTCCCATGGAATAAACCAGTTCATCGAGCAGCTGGTTGCGGGTGCGCGAATAGCGATCCTCAGTGGGCATCACCATGGTGTACCCTAAGGCGCGCCCGCGCGGCAAAATCGTCACCTTGGTTACTGGATCGGTATAACGCAAAGCAGCAGCGCAGAGGGCGTGTCCCCCCTCGTGATAGGCAGTCACCAACTTGTCGTGGTCATTCATTACCCGAGTGCGTCTTTGGGGACCGGCAATTACCCGGTCGATGGCCTCATCAACCGCGCGCATATCGATCAGATCCGCATTGGAACGCGCTGTCAGTAAAGCGGCCTCGTTAAGCACATTTTCTAGGTCGGCACCGGTAAATCCGGGAGTGCGTTTAGCGATCTGTTCCAGATTCACATCGGTGGTCATCGGTTTGCCTTTGGCGTGCACCTGCAAAATCGCTTTCCGGCCTTTAATATCGGGGGCGTCCACGTTAATCTGCCGGTCAAATCGTCCTGGACGAAGCAGCGCCGGATCGAGCACATCGGGACGGTTGGTGGCCGCAATCAAAATCACGTTAGTGTTTTCGTCAAACCCGTCCATCTCTACTAGCAGCTGGTTTAGGGTTTGTTCGCGTTCATCGTTGCCCCCGCCCATGCCGGTGCCGCGGTGACGCCCTACTGCATCAATCTCATCCACAAACACGATAGCGGGTGCGGATTCCTTGGCTTGACCAAAGAGGTCGCGCACGCGAGAAGCTCCCACGCCCACGAACATTTCTACGAACTCAGAGCCGGAAAGAGTAAAGAAAGGAACTTTTGCTTCCCCAGCTACCGCCTTTGCCAGCAAAGTTTTACCGGTTCCAGGCGGACCGCACAGTAGCACGCCCTTGGGAATCCGAGCACCCAGGTTATGGAACTTCGCGGGATTGGCTAGGAACTCTTGGATCTCGCGTAGTTCCTCTACTGCCTCATCGGCTCCCGCCACATCGGCGAAAGTAATCTTGGGGGCACTGGCATCAAACTTTTTGAATTTGGATTTGCCAAATCCCAGCATTCCGCCGCCCTGCATCCGCGACATTGCCCACCAGATAAGAGCGAAGAATAGTAGCAGCGGAATCATCATCTGCAAAAGCGCTGACCACCAGGAACCGGTGGGGAAAATCGAGTTATATCCCTTCTTCAGGTTCCCATCCTGGATCAGCTTATTTACCTGCGCCGCCTGGGGCTGCACAAAAGTAAAAGTAACTTCTTTAGTGGCGCTCTGCGGAATCACCTGAGCATCTTTCCCCAAGTTCTTGGGGGTGTACTTCTTCGATAGCTCTAGTTTTACCTGTTGGGTGCCGTCATTAACTATCGCCCGCTGTACGGTTTTCCCTTTTAGCAGCGCGATTCCCTCGGAGGTATCCACTATGGTGGGGGCCATTACTAGGGAAATCACCCAGAAAACGGCGATGATTAGGATCGCCGGGATTCCCCATTTGAGCCAAAACTTCTGATTTTCTTTTTTCTTTTTCGCCATTTATCGGTTTCTTACCCTGTTAGCCGGTGCCGCGTGGCGGCGTTATTTATAAAGACAAGCCTAAACGCTTTGCCCGCTAATTGCTTATTTTGGTCACCCTCAGCCGAATTCTATCTCCGGCGTAGGGCTAAACTGCGACGTGGCGTTGATCTTTTTACCTGGGGGACCACTATTGGTAAACATGCGGAGCCAGGGTACCTACGAACGGTAAATTCCGGTACTTTTCCGCATAATCCAAGCCGTATCCCACCACGAACTCGTCGGGAATATCGAATCCTACGTATTTAACGTCTACTTCAACTTTCGCGGCTTCTGGTTTGCGTAGCAGCGCCGCGATTTCTACCGAGGCCGCACCCCGCGAAGAAAGGTTGCGGGTGAGCCAATCTAGTGTGAGACCCGAATCAATCACGTCCTCGACAATCAGCACGTCCCGTCCCCCCAGGTCAGAGTCGAGATCTTTTAGGATCCGGACCACCCCGGAGGATTTGGTGGATGCCCCGTAGGAGGAAACCGCCATCCAATCGATTTCCAAGGGAGTGTGGATTAGGCGCGCTAGATCCGCCATCACCATGGTGGCACCTTTGAGTACCCCTACCAGCAAGATTTCTCGCCCGTGATAGTCGAGGTCGATCTGCTTTGCCATTTCTGCAAGTTTGTCTGCGATTTGCTGCTCGCTGATTAGTACCCGCTCCAGGGCATCGCCCATATCATTTGCGTCCATTTTCCCAGTCTAACCCCTAGGCTCGGGCCGGAAGCGAAGTTCGTAGGTTCCCCCTTTGCGAGTGCAAGTTATTTTGCCCGGTAACTGGATAGGGCCGGTTCCCCGGCGGGCAATAGCCAAATGATCTACTGCGTCTAATTGCACTTTACGCAGGTCGGAAGCCCGCGCGCCCGCAGCAAGGGCCGCCAGACGCCACACCCGTTTGCGAATGGCAGCTGGCTGCGAAAGTAGCGGCCTAGTTTCCAGCGTTATCCCTGCTAATCCTGGCTTTTGGACCTGCTCAAACCAAGTGACAGCTAAAGTATCGAGAGCATCCAGGTCTGCCTGCAACAGGGCGGCGGTGCGGGCGAGGGCGGGACGCGGGTCTATCCCTAAGGCTTTTTCGAGTGCGGGTAAGGCCTGGTAACGCAAGGCGGATCTGCGTAGCGCGGTGCCATCTGCAGCTTTAACCGGACCATCGGGATAATTGGAGGGGTCATCAATAAAAGACAGACCTCCTTCACGACAAGCTGCTACGGTGTCGCGGCGGGGCAACTGTAGCAGCGGGCGGAGATAGCCTGCGCGCCTACTGCTTTTATCTCCGCCGCCCTCATCCCCGCTGCGCATTCCCGCAATCGAACGCGGTCCGCTACCGCGAATCAGCCCCAACAGCACAGTTTCTGCCTGGTCATCGCGGGTATGTCCCAAGAGGATAAAAACGTTCTCCCCCAAAGATCCATATCTGTCGGCAGCTTTTTCTAGCGCCAGGTAACGTTTTTTACGGGCGTCACCTTCTTTACCTTGACCGGATGTTCGCCCAGATGTAAGGGTTAATATCTCCACCTGGCTATACCCTAAGCTACTCAGAAGTGCTTGCACTTTTCGTGCTTGCGCCCCCGACTCTGGCCGCCAACCGTGATCAACTGTGGCGGCCACCAATTTAAAGTCTCGCGCAGGCGCCAGGCGGATTAGGGCGGTAGCCAGGGCGAGGGAATCGGCACCGCCCGAACACGCCACCAGTAAGGTTGCCTGCGGATGGGTTTTTTCCAGCTTTTTAAGTTGAGCCAGGACAGCTCTTTCTATCCGTCCTCGCGCACCTCGCACCTGCCGGGTCACAGATTTGCTAGTCCGTTTACGAAGTTATCAATGGCGCCCCGCGCAATCCCCCCGGTACCATCCCTAAAGGAGTCAACGATTACGCAAAAAGTGAGGGTTCTACCGGATTTGGTGGTCACCAGTCCGGTCAATGCCCGCGAGTTCTGCAAAGAACCAGTTTTTGCCCGCACGTTCCCGGCCCCGGCTTGCTGCAAATAGCGTTCATGCAGAGTACCGTCCAGGGCTCCGATAGGAAGGGAAGCAACCAGGGGACGCAGCTGTAAATCATTACCGCGAGCTGCCTGCTGGACTAGGGCAGCCAAAAGTTGCGGTTTGATCTTGTTTTCGGTTGAGAGTCCCGAGCAATCTTGATTAGCGAAAGCGGCGCCCTCTAGCTTTAGATCCCCCAATACTTTTTGGGCGATTTTTATTTCCCCGGGGAAGTTCGCGCCGGTTCCGGCTTTTGCTGCCGAGGTGCGACAAAGCACTTCTGCCAGCATATTATTCGACTCTTTGAGCGCCTCATGTATCACTTCGTGCAGAGCGGCGCTCTTGACTTCCCCCATTAACCGCGCCTGTTTAGGGGTCACTCCCCGCTGGATCTGGCCCACATTAATACCCTGGTCTTTTAGTCTCGCCGCAAACTGCTGGGCTGCCGCTAGCGCGGGATCAGGCAAATATCCGTAGGACAGCTGGGGGTTGGCCAATCCGTTATTGATCGCGATGGGAGTGGGCTTGGTTTCGTAACTGTCATTGCCTTGGGCTTGCCAGTTTGGCAGCGGGCTTTGATCCCCAAAGGCGCTTTCGTCCAAAAACAGCTGCACCGAGGTAGTTTTCTTAGCTTTTAACCTATTAGCAGTTTGGGCAGCTAAATCTGCCAGGCCCGCATGTCCGGAAACTGCGGCGGGATTTCCGGGACCAGCTGCCAGTAGTTGATCCCCATTTCCTCGTAAGAAAAGTTTGTCCCCTGCTAAGGATGCTGAAGTAGTGAAACGATACTGGGGTCCCAGGGTCTTCAACGCAGTTGCAGCCGCTACTACTTTGGTAGAGGAAGCCGGGGTCATTAACAGGTCTCCGTTAACTTGGGAGATAGCTTTCCCGCTAGCGGTATCGATCACCACTGCTCCTACTCTGGCTCCGGTATTTACGGGCGTATTTTGTGGAGGATTACTTGCCCCCTGGGGCTGGGAATTACCCCGCTGAGCTTGGGAAACCAGCTGATCAACCAGTGGTTGCACCTTCCCCGCGTTAATTTCACCGGCTTGGCTGTTAATTCCCTGAGCCTCCTGGAAATTAGGAGCGGCAAGGTCAATTTCGACAGTTTGTGGCAAGTCTAAAGATTCATTTTCAAGCGTAAGAATCCCTGGCACTAGGTTGTAGGCGTCCAAAACGCCATATCCGACGCCGCCTACCATCATCGTTACCAGGAGAATTAGCGGTAAAAGTACGGATTTTCGCATTCTTCCCCTCGCTGACGGATTTTCCACGTATTCTTAAATATAAAGCAGATGCCACGACTTCGGCGGTAATACCTTTGCCCCGATTGTCGCACACTTAGCCTAATAGGGCGGGAAGGGGAAAAAACATGGAATTTGACGTGACGATTGAGATTCCTAAAGGTAACCGCAACAAGTACGAGGTTGACCATGAAACAGGGCGCATCCGGCTGGATCGAATGCTGTTTACCTCAACCCGCTACCCCGATGACTACGGGTTTATTGATGGCACTTTGGGAGAGGACGGCGATCCCCTAGATGCTCTCGTTATCTTGGAAGAAACCACCTTCCCGGGCTGCGTGATCCGCTGCCGCCCGCTAGGAATGTTCCGGATGCGCGATGAACATGGTGGTGACGACAAGGTTTTATGCGTTCCCGCCGGTGATCAGCGCGCCTCATGGCGTACCGAGATTGAAGATATTTCCGAGTTCCATCGCCTAGAAATTCAGCACTTCTTCGAAGTTTATAAAGATTTGGAGCCTGGAAAATCAGTGGAGGGCGCCCACTGGGTAGGACGCAAGGAGGCGGAAGAGGAAATTCGCCGTTCCCGTGAGCGGATGCAAGAGTGGGAAGCAGAAAACGGTAAGAAATATTTCGGTCTGGTCGCCGACTTTTTCGATGGGCAGATCACCGAATAATTTTCCCTTTTAGAACACGCGGAAAACGCCAATAACACTAATCGGTGATATATCTCACTAATTGGCGTTTTCCGCGCGTTTCGTTTTGTAGAACTAGTAAATCTGCTTGAAACCACGGGTTTTTAAGCCGACACCCCCTTCGCTCTCCCCATGTTACATGTGTTATTAAAGTGAATTTTGTTGTTAGAGGGACCGAAGCGCGGTATTGTGGCAGTTAGTCCGACTTATAACTCCCAAAGTCGCTCTAGGAGGAAAGCTATGAAGCCCCACAAATTTGCGGGACAAAAAACTGGTAGGAGTGCATTGGTCATCGCGGCCAGTTTCGCCCTAGCGGCTTCCGCTTCGATTTTTGCACCCGCAGCCTTCGCTTCGCCTGCGGATGACAAGGTAAAACTGGCTAAGGAAGCAGAAAATAATGCCGCCAACTCGGTAGCCGCCATTGAGGCACAACTAGCCCAGGTCAACGCACAGACGCAAGATGCTCGGGATCTGGCCGAGGAAGCGGAAGCCAGTTATAACGACGCCATCTCCAACCTAGTAATTGCCAAGCAGGCAGCAGAAAAAACTGCCCAGGATTCTCAAGAGGCGCAAGGCAAGGTTGAGCAGGCCCGGAAAGCCCTAGCTGGTCTGGCACGCACTGTCTACACTACGCAGGGATCACTTTCTTCCCTGACTCCCTACCTGGACGCCGACGGTCTGCAGACTGTGGAAATGAGGAAGGTATCCGTCGAACTATTCGGTTCGAAGGCGGATGCCCAGATGCGGACTTTTGACTCCATCTCCAAGGTTGCCAGCGTTTTGCAAGACCGTGCTGATCAGGCAAAACAAGATCGAGAGCAGGCAGCTAACGAACTTAAAACTCAAAAGGATGCAGCTGACCAACTTAAAGCTGCCTCTGAGAAGCAACTTTCCGATCTGGGGACTCAGCGCGAGGCGCTAATCAAACAGCTGGCTACCGCCCGCGGCGTAACCGAACAGGCAGAGAAAGAACGCCAAGCGCAAATTGAAGCCGAGCAGAAAGCGCGCGAGGAAGCCGCGGCCCAGGCAGCTCTAAAGGCTGCGGAAGAAAAGGCCCGAAAAGAGGCAGAGCAGCAGAAAGCGCGCGAGGAAGCCGCTAAGCGGCGGGCCGAGGCGCAAAGGCAAGCGAATACCAGTTCACCTGAGCCTAGGCACTCTTCTGCGAGCACCAAGAGCAGTAATCGCACTGAGCAGAGCGAGCCGAAGGCTAAAAAAGCCAAGACCAAGGCTTCCAATAAACAAACTAGTCAGAGGGCAACAGCTCGCACCGGGGCTTCCCGCTCGCAAATTATTTCTTATGCGAAGCAGTTCATCGGAGTGCCCTACGTATGGGGAGGGTCTTCTCCCAAGGGGTTTGACTGCTCGGGCCTGACTTCCTATGTGTATCGCCACTCCGCCGGGATTAATCTGCCGCGGCGGGCAATACAACAGCGAGGAGCTGGAAGAATTATTTCCCGCTCTCAGGCGCAACCCGGAGATATGGTGAACTACTCTAGTCACGTCGCCATCTACCTCGGCAATGGCTATATGATCCACGCTCCGAAGCCCGGAGATCGGGTCAAGATTGCCAAAGTATATGGGAACCCCGTGTACGTGCGCGTCCTCTAGACAAGCCCGGCACGACCCGGCAAATAACTGAAAATTGCAATGCCTGGCGGCGGCGCGGAAGGATTACCCCCGCGCCGCCGCTTTTGCTGACGGAACACCAGAGCGGGCCCCGAAATTAACAATGCGATAACAATTCTGCAATAGGTACTTCCGATATCCAAGGCTTTTTGATACGGTATAAATGTTCATCGGAAACGTTTCCGATGAAGTGCGGGAACCCTACCCGCACTTGCTCATCGACGGTCCAAAGGGGGACGTTAATGTCGAGGAAAACTCGCATTCTGGCAACCTTTGTTGCCAGTGCCTTTGCATTGACCGGCTTGGCAGCCTGCTCTTCAGGCTCCCGCGCTGACGACGGCAAGGGCAAAGTTTATATGCTTAATTGGAAACCAGAGCAGGAGGACGCCTTTAACAAAATCGCTAAGATCTATGCCAAAGATACTGGTGCGAAAATTAAGGTGGTTACTGCCGCCTCTGGTACCTACGAACAGACCTTGATGTCAGAACTTATTAAATCTGACGCTCCGACCCTGTTTAACATAAATGGCCCGACAGCACTCAAAATCTGGGGAGATTACGCCGCTGATCTCACCGACACCAAGTTTGCCAAGGATTTAAAGGATCCTAATTTGGCACTCAAGGATGGCAATGGCAGGGTTCGCGGCGTGCCGGCGGCAGTAGAAGGCTACGGCATTATCTATAACCAGGAAATCATGGACAAGTACTTCGCCATGCCGGGCGCCAAAGCCACCAAGATAGAAGATATCAACAACTTTGCTAGCCTAAAAAAAGTTGCCGATGATATGCAGGCACGTAAAAAGGAGCTGGGAATTAAAGGTACATTCGCCTCCAGTTCCCTCCAGACCGGTGAAGATTGGCGTTGGCAGACCCACCTGTCAAACATCTCTATGTACTACGAGTACAAGGACTCTAATGTAACTGATAAAGAAAAAGCCCAGTTCAAGTACAACAAAGAGTTTAAGAACCTGTTTGATCTCTACCTGACTGACTCCACCGTTAGCAAGAAAGTTAATACGTCCAAGTCCGTGGCTGACTCTATGGCTGAGTTTGCGCAGGGGCAAGCGGCGATGGTGCAAAACGGTAACTGGGCTTGGAGCCAGATAAAGGATGTTGATGGCAACGTCGTTAAGGAAGATAAGATCAAGATGCTGCCGGTCTACACCGGACACAAGGGTGAAGAAAAGCAGGGGCTGTCAGTTGGAACCGAAGCCTTCATGGCCATCAATTCAGAAGTTCCCAAAGCTGATCAGAAAGCCACCATTGACTTTATCAACTGGCTATTCACCACGGAAAAGGGTAAGAAGTTTGTAGTAGAAGACCTGGGCTTTATCGCTCCTTTTAAGTCTTTCTCTGCCACCGAGATCCCGGACGACCCACTGGCCAAGGAAATTGCGGCTTCCATGACCAACGACAAGCTGACTACGGTGCCGTGGATCTTTACCACTTACCCGTCCTCACAGTTTAAGGACGACTTCGGTCAAGATCTGGCGCAATACGCCACCGGAAATATGAGTTGGAAAACCGTAGTAAAAAAATTCCAAGACGGCTGGATAGCCGAAAAGCAGTAACAAAGAAATCACCTCGGTTAGATAAAAGAGGGCGATCGCCCCGCTTCCAAAGGCACAAATAGACGAAAGGCAACCTGTTGTCAGTTAACCTAGCTTTAGTTGCGCGAGTGATTGCTCAATCTTTTATCCGCCGACCATAGGAAATGGATAGACAATGAAGTCGAATTTAAAACATTATTTTCCACTTTTTGTGCTGCCAACCTTGGCAGCCTTTCTGATCGCCTTCCTGATACCGTTCATCGTTGGTTTCTTCCTATCCTTCTGTAAATTCACGACCCTTAAGAAAGTATCTTTTGTCGGATTTCAGAATTATAGAGACATTTTTGCCACACGATTAGGTTTCACTTCCGCGTTCATCTTCACGGTATTAGTAGTAATAGTTTCGATTATTACCGTAAACCTTTTTGCATTCGCGATCGCCTGGGCTCTGACCCGCAAACTAAACGGCACTAACTTTTTCCGTACAGTTTTCTTCATGCCCAACCTTATTGGCGGCATCGTCTTGGGTTATACCTGGCAGATCATCATCAACTCGGTTTTGCTGAAATATGGCACTACCTTGGCTACCGACTGGAAATATGGTTATTTAGGGTTGATTATTCTGATTAACTGGCAGTTAGTCGGCTATATGATGATTATCTATATTGCCGGCCTGCAAAACGTTCCTCCAGAACTCACCGAGGCCGCAAAAATTGATGGAGCCAGCCCCTGGGAGGTATTGCGCAATGTCACCATACCGATGGTGATGCCTTCCATCACTATTTGCCTCTTCCTAACCTTGTCGAACACTTTCAAGATGTACGACCAAAACCTGGCGTTAACCAACGGCGCTCCCTCTCGCCAAACCGAAATGGTGGCCCTCAACATAGTTAATACCATGTTTCGCCAGCATAAAGAGGGTATTGGTCAAGCCAAGGCAGTTATTTTCGTAGTAGTGGTGGTGGCGATCGCCATGTTCCAGCTACGAGCAACTCGTTCAAAGGAGATTGAAGCATGAGCAACGCTACTACTGTCGCCACGCAGCCTGATGCCAAACAGAAGGTTGCTGAAGCTACTAAGAACCCGGGCGTCAATCCAGTTGGCAAGGTGATTCTCTATACCATCTTGGTCTTTTTGACCTGCATATTCATCGGGCCGATTCTGTTCGTATTCCTAAACTCTTTCAAGTCTAGGTTCGCGATTTCTAACGACCCTTTCTCTATGCCCCTAGGCGACGACTTTTATGGTATTAATAATTACCTCAACGGATTAGAAACCTCGCACCTCCTCAGCGCAATTCTATGGTCTTTTGTAATAACTATTGGATCGGTTTTCGTAATCGTGATGCTTTGTGCGATGACCGCCTACTACATCACCCGGGTAAAGACTTGGTGGACCAGCGTCTTGTATTACATTTTTGTATTCTCGATGGTGATTCCCTTCCAGATGGTTATGTTCCCTACGGTGCAGTTTTCCAGCATCCTAAGGCTGGATAACCCTCAAGGTTTGGTGATTCTCTACCTAGGCTTCGGGGCGGGGCTAAGCGTTTTTATGTTTTCCGGTTTCATAAAATCGATTCCGATTGACATTGAAGAGGCAGCCACTATCGACGGTTGTAACCCGGTGCAGACCTATTTCCGGGTAGTGCTGCCGATACTGAAACCCACCGCGATTACCGTTGCCATCCTCAACACCATGTGGATCTGGAACGACTTCCTGCTCCCCAACTTAGTTTTGGGACCAGGCAGCGAATACCGCACCATTCCAATCGTGGTGCAGTCGCTGCTGGGATCAAATGGCAACAAAGACATGGGCGCATTGATGGCCATGCTGGTACTGGCAATCATCCCGATTATTATCTTCTACATCTTCATGCAGAAGTACATTATCGAGGGTGTGGCCGCCGGCGCCGTTAAAGGCTAAAACTCCGCCTTCACGAATTGGGGTGGAAACAAAAACGTTTCCACCCCAATTCTGCCTATCGTTATCACCATTAAAACACTCTTTTGAATCAAGGATTTATTTCCATGTCTCATTCGTCGCCCGCCGTGACTATCCGGGATGTAGCTGCCGCCGCTCAGGTCGGCATCACCACGGTTTCGCGCGCGCTGAATGATAGTAGTGGCATTTCTCCAATAACCCGGGCACGGATTCTAAAAATTGCCGAGGAAATGCAATATCAGCCCAACCGTCACGCCCAAAGCTTGCGGGCTCAACACCTAAACAACATTGCAGTGGTGATGAAGGGGCCCTCGAACCCTTTCTTCCTGTCCCTTATCGATCCACTCGAGGAGGCCATTCGCGCACACAGTTACCAAATGTCACTGTTGCGGGTATCCCACGAAGCCGACGAAGTTAGCATCGGACGCAGCGCCTATCAAGACTCGGGAGCCACCGGGGTACTTTTCCTGGGAGGAGAAGCACGCGAATCCACTGCAATTTTTGACGACTTTCCCCTCCCCTTTGTGCTGAGCACAGTCCCTCCCGCACCCGCCTGGGATAGTTCTATTGCTGCCGTAAGCGTCGATGACACCCACGGAATTTCTCAAATCGTTTCGCACCTCACCGAGCTGGGACACCGCCAGATCGCGTTCCTCGGCCCCGACCAGGCAGAACGATCTGTGGGAGCAATCCGAAAAAAAGCGTTTATCTCCGCCCTAAAAGCACACGGAATTAGCTCTGACGAGCGTTTGATTGTGCGGGGTGGCGAAGGCGATGATCCCTACTCATTCAGTTACGGATACGAGCTGGCACGCAGACTGCTGGCACGCCAGATACCTTTTACCGCCGTGGTCGCTATCAGCGACGTGATTGCTTTAGGCGCCCAAAAGGCGCTGATAGATGCGGGACTAGAAATTCCACGCCAGGTTTCAGTAACCGGCTTTGATGGGATCCAGTTTGCCCGCTACACCAACCCCGCACTAACCACCATTGAACAGCCCATCCACGAAATAGCTGAAAACTCCTGTCGTCTGTTATTCGCCAAAATAAAAAAACAACCTCTAGAAAATCCACAGGTATTATTGCAAGGTAAACTGCTGGTTGCCGATTCCACCGGCCAGGCCCCTCGCATTTAGCCAACGCCAACCGTTAACGATAGTTTAGAAGTACCATGAATCGATTCTTCTCTCAGTACGGATCATTTGCAGCCGTGCTGACTCTAATCGCGGACGTGGCGATGCTCAGCGCCTTTATTACCATCGCTTCGATCCCGGTGATAACTATCGGTCCAGCTTTAAGCGCCGGTTTCTACGTGTTGCTGAAAATCGTACGCGAAGAAGGCGCTAAGCCCGGATTCACCTTTTGGCGTCAATTTCGCGCGGACTTCCGCTCTAGCCTACCGGGCGGAATACTATTGGTTTTCCTGCTACTAGTAGGCGCCTACCAGCTGGCGTTAATAAAATATTTACCGGCCTCCCCCACCTGGCATCTGGTGATGCGCGCCGGAGTACTAGTTGGTATGGCGGTAATAGCTGCTATGGCAATCTGGTTCTTTGCCTATGCCTCCCAGTTCTCAGCCTCGTTTACTCAAACCTTGCGCAACGCCGCACTGCTGGCCATTGGATGTTTGCCGCGCACCCTCAGCGCGCTACTGTTTGCAACCCTGCCGCTAGCTGCCCTCTACCTGCGTCCCAGTCTTGTCTGGAGTGGCATAATCTTGATGCCTCTTTTCGGTACCGGGTTTATTCTTTTCCTGCAGGCGCTAGTTTTAGACTCCCCCCTAACAGCCCTAAAAAATCCCGACCCCACCGACTAACTGCACCTAAGTGAGGATCCCCGAGGTTCCGATTGTTTCTGCTGCACACGGTATATGCGGTTATATGCGGGGAAAAGTTTTTCCTCCCTGTACCCGTATTACGCGCGAAAGAGAATTTTTTCCTCCTGCCCAAAAACTCGAAAAAAGACCAAGGCATTTTTCGAGTTTTGCGCCCGCCTAGCCGACTCGGATAAAACTTCTCTCTCGCGCTCGGGGGTACGTCCAGAAATCGCACACCGCAGCCTCATTTCTTCGCTAGGCGTGGATAGGGCTTTATCGTGGCACGCTAGAAGGCAATGTTTTTTATTCTTAAAGTAATGAATCAGTGCGTGTCCCTCTCATATCTTTTCGTATCTTTTACCGGCCGCGACCCTTACGTGCGATGCCTCCAAGCGCGGGGCTAGGGTGAGCGTGTGTGGGCGGATTTATGCCGAGGGGTAGGCTTCGGGCACTAAATCCGTGAAAATGCCAGAGCATTTTCCGGATTTCGGGGCGCGAGGCAAAATTCGCCCGCACGCGCGGGAGTCGGCGTTCGCCCGGAACCGGGAAACACACCGAAAGAGGCATTCAAAGGTGGAGGAGGGGAATTACTTGGGGGCCCAGGCTTCCTGCCTGAGCCCCCAAGTCCCT
>CAMYFZ010000036.1 GCA_947255165.1 uncultured Varibaculum sp. | reverse complement strand
CTCATAATCGTGAGGTCGCGGGTTCGAACCCCGCCCTCGCTACTTTTCAATTTAGGTTGAAATAGAAAATGCCGCTGATCGGGCGGCCCGAGACATAGAGGTAAATAAGAATGGCCAGCAAGTCGTCCGACGTCCGCCCTAAGATCACCTTGGCGTGCAGCGAGTGCAAAGAGCGTAATTACATCACCAAGAAGAACCGCCGGAACAACCCGGATCGTCTGGAACTGATGAAGTACTGCCCGCGTTGCCGCAAGTCCACTATGCACAAGGAGACTCGTTAAGGTAGGGGCTCGCTGATGGCGGTGACCGTCAGTTGATTGCAGATACTTTCAGTAGTGGTACGTGGTGAGTCAGAAAACCAGATAGGTGCCCGCTGACTTACGCCGAATAGCGGGAAAAAGACTCAGCTTCGACGCCGAAAGTGAAAGCAAAAGTAAAAACTCGATATTAGTAAATGGTTGGGGGTCGCAACTTTCGCGACCCCCAACCATTTATCTTTAGGTATAGACCCGGGTACGTGGGCAAATACTCGAATCTTGCGAATTATTAAGGCACATTTATGGTAGTCAAGGTGCTGCTCAACCTAGGTAGAACTGATAATCAGCGGATCAAATGATCCCAGTTATTTTGGGTTCTCCCGCGGCAGAAGTATTCCTAAGTAGAATACCTGCCGCACCATAACGAAGGTAAAAACTACTTCCAGCGCAGGAGCATCAAAAAACCACCGAAGGCCACGCCCAGGCCCAAAGCCAGGTTCCAGTTCCCGGCGCCTGGAATCGGGTAGCCACCTGAAGTGATGTAATAAACCACTACCAGCACCAGTCCCACGAGCATTAACGCCACCGAAAGTGGTGCCCACCAGCTGGGAGAAGGCTTCATATCAGCAGCCCAAGACTTGTTTAATTCTTCTGGCTGCTGTTCGCGGTGGGGCTTAGCGCCTTTACGCTTACGTGACTCCGGCACGAGGTGACCTCCAAAAGTAGGATTTAACTAGCTAGGTTTATTCTAATGTTAATGCGGCTGCAGACCTAGTTAGATCTGTTTTCCGGTAAATTGAGTCTAGGATAAAACCAGGACCAATCGTCCCAACTTCACATTAGTCGAACTCGGAAGAATATGAGTAGGAAAACCAAGCAAGCGCGGCCCGCGAACAAGAAACGCCGTCACCGCTTTGATCCCATCGCGGCTTTCGGGGAGCTATTAATTATCGTGGGGTTGCTCGCCGGGTTATTCGCCTTCTGGGACGTTTTTGTCACCGACTGGCAAGTAGCCGACTATAACCAGAAGGCCTTGTCCTCGTTCCAGCAAGAAAACAAAGCCTGTCCCAATCGTATTTCCAAGGATGAACGCACCAGTCCTCCCCCCAGTATTGGGATTAAGCAAGAGAACGAAACCCTGGGAGCGCTGCACGTTCCGAAATGGAACTATATGGTAATTCCGGTTAAGGAAGGTACCACGCAAACTATTTTGAATACCGGAGCTGCCGGGCACTATGAAACTACCGCGTTGCCGGGCCAAATCGGAAACTTTTCGGTTGCTGCCCACCGTCGTTCTTTCGGTTCTAACTTCCGCCGCATTGACGTGTTAAAACCCGGGGATACCGTGGTTATGGAAACCGCAAATGAGTGGCTAATCTACAAGGTTAAAGAGCACAAGATTGTGCTGCCTACCCAATCGAATGTGATCTTACCGGTACCAGAAAAACCGGGAGTCCAACCCACCGAACGACTGATGACTATGACCACCTGTAACCCGGAGTACGGTAACTGGGAACGTTACATCGTGCATCTCAACTTCGACCATTGGGTACCTCGAGCTAGCGGTATCCCCAAGGAACTGGCAGAAGGAGGCAACGCATGTGCGGGCTAATCTGGGATTTACTTCCGGGCCCCAAGTGGGTGAAATTCCTGCAGGTGGTGCTGATAATCGCGCTAATCATTATGGCTAGCTTCTGGTGGCTATTTCCCTGGATCTCTCAGACCCTGGATTTAACCGGTACTACGGTCGGCAGCCCCCAAGGCTATAGCGTCAACCCGGCAGGCTGGCTTTAGGGCACTGACTAGTTAGTGCGCTGACAGCGACGGCATACCCTTCTCATGCCCTCCTCGGGGCGGGCATTGCGCGGGATAACGCTATGTTTAAGGGGTAGAAGTCGCCGGGGGAGGCTCTGGGCTCTCAGTATTTCCCCCTGCCGGTGCAGACGGGCTAGCCGGGGAGGGCGCTGTAGGAGTCTTTGCCACTTTTACCGTTACCGAAGTTCCCACCTTTACTCGTCCCGCAGGCTCCACAGAAATGATTTGTCCATTGGGAGCCTGGGTGGTTTCCTCACTGACGGTATTGGTCTGCAAACCTAAACCAGCCAGGTACTGTAATCCCTGTTCCTGTGTTTTACCCACTACCTGCCCGGAATCGATCGACACATAACCAGAAGATAGCACCAGAATAACTTCGTCACCTTTGCTAGCGGCACTACCAGCTTCCGGTGTAGTGCGAATAACTCGATCAGCGGCAACTTTTGAATCGTCCTCGTATTTGACGGAGCCCACCTGCAAGCCCGCATCCTCCAAAGTTTTACGGGCCGCATCTTGTGTCTGTCCCGAAACATCAGGAACGGTAATCTCGGCAGCTCCGGAAGATAGCTGAATAGTTACCGTGGATCCGGGATCCACCTTAGTCCCGGGTTTGGGGTCGGTAGCTGCGACTTTACCTTTTTCTACGGTGTCAGAAGCTATCGTCTGCCCCTGCTCCACATTTAATCCCAAGCCTTCTAGAGTGCGCTGTGCCTCGATAGAGCTCATCCCGATAATATTTTGCGGAATCGCAACTTGCTCCGGTTCTTGAGCCCTATTAGAAGCGATTAACCACCAAACTACAGCGATTAAAGCTATTGCAACTAGTATCCCGATTACTACTGCCCAAATAATCTTCTTCTTTTTCTTCCGGGCAGCCTCTTCGGCCTCATGGTCAGTTTCGGGGTCCTCTTCCATTACCTGTGACCACTGGGCGGGGGCATAAGAAGTCTGTGGGGCAGCAAACCCTTCAGTCGGGGTACTAACCGGCAGGGGAGGCAATACTGGGGCAGAAATTTCAGCTCCAGCAGCCGCCCTCACCATGTCCGAACGCATCGCAGCTGCATCCTGGTAACGATCCTCGGGCCGCTTAGCTAAAGACTTCATCACCATGCGATCAAGTTCGGGACTAATATCGGAGGCAATCGAGGAAGGCAGGGGAGGCATTTCCGCTACGTGTTGGTAGGCGACTGAAACCGCAGAATCACCTTTGAACGGTGCCCTTCCGGTGAGCAGTTCGAAGAGCATACAGCCGCAAGAATACAGATCAGAACGGGTATCGACCGTCTCGCCGCGTGCCTGCTCCGGGGATAAATACTGCGCGGTGCCTACTACCGCATCAGTGCTGGTCATGGTCTGTCCAGAATCTTCTAAGGCACGGGCAATCCCAAAATCCATGACCTTGATTTTCCCGCTGTTGGTTAGCATCACGTTGCCCGGCTTAATATCCCGGTGCACCAGGCCTCGTTTATGGGAATATTCGAGGGCGTTAAGCACCCCCGTCATAATCTCGATGGCTTCGTTAATGGGAACCGGCTGTCCATCGGTAAGCAGCTGATGCACCGTGTGCCCCTCTACCAGCTCCATCACGATATAGGGAACATGTACCTCGGTGCCGTCAGGGGCAGTGACTATCTGCTCTCCAGTGTCATAAACCTGAACAATGTTTTCATGATTTAAGGAAGCAGAAGCCAAAGCCTCCCGCCGAAAACGGGTCAAAAAGACGGTGTCCTTCGCCAGGTCTATACGCAGCATTTTTATCGCTACCACCCGCGAAAGCAGGGTGTCATAGGCTTGGTGTACTTCCGCCATTCCCCCTCTGCCGATGAGGGAACGGATTTCGTAGCGTCCTCCGCCTATGCGGTATGGAGATTCTGCCATGGGTCTTCCTTTTGTTCCGAAACTACCATTATTACAGCTTTTTGGTTACCGGTCGCAGGTGAGGGGGCAGCGGAGTAAACCAGTCCGACTCCCAGGCTCAATGCGGTTACCAGCATCCATAAAATTAGGGTCACTAAAACCAGGTAAAGCGTTGAGCGATGCCCTGCGTTTCCGTGTCGAGCTCGAGAAATATCTTGGTTCCACCATTTCCGGCTCAAGAGGGGGACTCTTTCATAGGGGCGGCGCAATCTAGCGACCTCCGCCGCTAGGGGGTCAGCAGGCCGCAAACCGATCTGGGATTCCAGCCGGCGGCTCCAAGCAGCTAACGGTTCCGTGAGGGAAGGGGAAGGAGCTTGCGAGGATGGGGAGGCCGGGGTGGCATAGCGAGGGGGCGCAGGTGCTTTACGCCAGTTAAATACCTGAGGTAATGACCGTAGTCGTTCAATTTGGGAGCGCGGCCTGGAAGCGGAAACAGGAGGGATGAGCGCCGCGAACTCGCGAGGCCTCTCGCGCAGTCGCACGCGTTGTTGCCAGGCTTCCTCGGGGAGGGGGACCGAATTCGGCAGGATCTGGGGGGCCGGGACAGTTCCTCCAGAAAGATAGAGCATCGGAGAACCATCTTCTTCCGTGGGAGTGGCAGAAGCAGACAGAGGCTGCCAGGCAGCAGACTTTGTGCTCGCGGCAGCTAGCGCGGGTTCATCAGACGGTGCTGAATACGCCTCGGCGGAGGTCGCGTTCGCTTTAGCGAAGGTAGTATCCACTGGGGATTCTGGCGTTTCCTGATCTAGCTGTGCTAGCTCTTCCAGATCTTCTTGCAGATTCTCTAGATCGGCGGCCTCCCCAGCTGCCGGCTCTTTCACTTGTCCCACCAGGGCTTCGGATTCTTCTTGGGCAGCGGGTGCCGCTGGGGCCTTTTGAACGCTAGCTTCCTCAGGGGCGACAGCACCCGACGGGCCGGTGGAGGTAAGGGCCTGCTGTACTTCCTCTAAGCGTTGCATCAAGTCAGTGGCACTGGCGAGACGCTTTTGGGGTTCTTTTTCTAATAGCTGCATTACCAGTTCGCGCAGACCGGGAGAGACCGAATCCGGCAAGGGGGGAACCGGTTTATTGACGTGGGCAAAAGCTATGTCCACCGGCTTTTTACCGCTGAAGGGGCGCCTGCCAGCGAGAGCTTCATAAGCGATAACCCCCAGGGCGTATAGATCGCCAGCGGGAGTAGCCGGCTGCCCCATTGCTTGCTCGGGAGGTAGATATTGGGCGGTACCCATTACCATGCCCGCTTGAGTTAAGTTAGCTTGTCCGGGAGCCTTAGAAATCCCGAAATCAGTTAGTTTTACTTCTCCCGTGGGGGTGACCATAATGTTGCCCGGTTTAATGTCCCGGTGCACAATCCCGGCACCATGCACTGCGCTGAGCGCATCAGCGGTCTGGTGCAAAACCGATAACAGAAAATCGGTTTCTAAAGTGTGTTCGCGATCTAGGATTTCAGTTAAAGAAACCCCGTCAACCAGCTCCATGCTGATCCATCCCAGCCCGGCGTCCTCTCCCGATGCCTGGACAGCTGCCAAATTCGGGTGGTGAACCCGGGAGGCATTGTAGGCTTCAATGCGCAGTCGTGACAGGAAAAGTTTCTTTCCCGCCAGTTCCGGGCGCAGAATTTTCAGCGCTAGTCTTTCCCCAGTTTTCTCGTCTAGCGTCTGCCAAACCTCTCCCATACCCCCGATAGCCAGGCGGGAGAGGAGTAGGTAACGCCCGGAAATCTTCATTCCCACTTTTAGGGCGGCAACCGCTTTTTGCGCATTGGTCGCCTGCCCGCTAGAGGCAGCCACCGGGTCTAGGGGAGTGGACATTTCAGCTTCCCCCGCGCGTGGCGGTACGGGTAGTACGCGACTATCAGCCATGATTCACCGCCGCCTGGATTACCTGTTTTGCGATTGGCCCGGCCACCGGTCCGCCGTGAGGAGCTGGATTGGAACTATCGCCTTCGACTACCACCGCAAAAGCCAGCGGCAGGTTGGGGGTATCTGCCCAGCCCACATACCAGGCATCGGTCCGATTAGCGCCGGTCTGCGCGGTGCCGGTTTTAGCTCCCATCTCAACTCCGGCAACCCGACCAGGCTCCCCGGTTCCGTCTTCAACGGTTTGGATCATCATTTGGCGCAGCTGTGAGGCGACCTCTTTGGAGATCGGTTTACCGAGCTTACCCCCGGAACGATAGGTTCTGGTGACTTTCCCATCTGGCCCCAACTCGGCTGCCACCAAGAAGGGACGTACCTGAGTACCTTGGTTCGCCACTGCTGCGGCCACCGTAGCCATCATTAAAGGTGAAGTGCGCACCTCGTACTGTCCGATCGCGCTCATCATGGTGGAAGCTAGTCCCGGGTCGGAGGAAGGGAAGTGCGACTTTTGTACTGGCAGCGGAATCTTTAATTCGGTTTTGGGGTCAAAACCGAAAGCTGCGGTTTTGTCTTTTAATGCCTGATATCCCAAGTCTTGACCGAGCTTCGCGAAGGGAGTGTTACAAGAATAGGCAAAAGCGTAAGCAAACGTGGGGTGACCGTTTCCGCAGCTAGTGGATTCAATATTGGAGATTCGAGCGCTCGATCCCGGCAGCGGTACCGATACCGGAGCTTCCACTTCCTCCTCGGGAGCACGAGTTTGCTGTTCTAGGGCAGCAGCTGCAGTAATGATTTTAAAGGAGGAACCAGGAGGGTATTCTCCCCGCAAAGCCCGATCTAACATCGGCTTTGACGGCTCTGCCTGTAGCCCCTTTAAGGTCTGTTGCGACTGTTTTTCGGTGCCTGCCGCCAAAGAGTTGGGATTAAAACGCGGGGTAGTAACGGCGGCGAGGATGGCTCCGGTTTGATAGTTGATAGCAACTACCGCGCCCCTACGGTCTCCTAGTGCTTGGGCTGCTGCCTGCTGAATCTGAGGGTCGACAGTAAGTTGGATGCCTCCGCCCTTTTGGTTTTCACCGGCTGCATATTTAAATAGTTGGGATAAAGCCTGGCTGGAAGCCTCTCCCATTAACACCGAATTTTGCAGCCGTTCCATCCCAGTGGCGTTGCCTCCGGGGGACAGGTAACCGGTCAAGTTAGAGTAAAGTGGCGCCTGCTCTGAGTAAACCCGGTGGTAGCGCTTGCGATAACCGGTAGAGTCGTTCGTGGGCTTTGAAGCCGCAACCGCGTTTTCCCCGACCATGATGGGGCCGCGTTCAATGTATTTGGATCGGTAAAAGGCACGTGAGTTCCGCCCGTCCGCGTTCAAAGAATCTGCCCCCAGGAACTGGATATAGGTACACGCCACCATCAGGGATAAAAACATTACAAAAACTATGAAGAAAAGTCTTCTAATCTGTGGATTCACGGCGTTCACCTCCCCGAATGCTCCGAGGCGGGTAAGGAGTGGCAGGGGCCGCGGGCGAGACAGGACGTTTTTCCTGCTGACGGGCAATAACTGCTTCCAGTTCAGCGGTATCAATAACCCCGCTCTCAGTAGTTACCGGCCGGCGTGCCTCATTAGATAGGCGCAGCAGTAAGGCCAGGATCACCCAGTTGGCGACCAGCGACGACCCTCCAGCGGCTACAAAAGGCAAGGTGAGTCCAGTGGAAGGTATTACCCTGGTAAGTCCGCCGACCACGACGAAAACTTGGAATCCGATGGTGAAAGCAAACCCGGTGGCCAAGAGTTTTCCAAAGCTATCGCGCATGATTAGGGCAGTCCGCATCCCCCGCTCCACGAAAATAAAATAGAGCGTTAGCAAAGCGAGTGAGCCGGTTAGTCCCAGTTCTTCTCCGAGGGAAGCAAAAATAAAGTCGGAGTTCGCGAAGGGAGTTAGGGAGGGGGAACCTTGCGCCCAACCGGTACCGAGAATACCGCCATCGGCCATCCCAAATAGCCCGGATACTAGCTGCCCAGAACCCCCAATGGGACGGGAATAGATTTCCGGGTCGAGGGCGTGAAGCCAGACATCGATACGCGCTTGCACATGCGAAAACAGGCGGGAAGCTAAGAATACTGCGGGCGCGAATAGGATTGCTCCGATTAGCAGCCAGGAAGTTTGGTTCGTGGCTACGTAAAGCATGGCAACAAATAAACCGAAGATTAGTAGGGAGGTTCCCAGGTCCCGTTCGAACACCAAAATCAAAATGGAGGCTGCCCATACCACCAGGAGGGGACCGAGATCCCGCAGACGCGGCAGACGCATACCCAATAATGATTTCCCGCCTTGGATTAGTGCTTCCCGGCGGGTGGTCAGATAGCCGGCGAAAAAGATCGCTAAACAAATCTTGGCAACTTCGGAGGGCTGGAAGGAAAAGCCGATATTAATCCAGATGCGAGCACCGTTGATGGTCCGCCCGATAACCGGCATCAAGGGGAGGATTAGCAGCACAATCGCCAGCAGCATCGAAAGATAGGTGTAGTTACGCAGCTTGCGGTAGTCGCGCACGACTGCCAGGGTAACCACCATCAAAATCACACCTAGCAGGGTAAATAATGCCTGTTTGAACCCGACATACAGGATGGAATCCGGCCCATAGGCCAAATCGAGGCGGTAAATCATTACCAAGCCGATGCCATTTAGCGCCAAAACCGCAGGCAAAAGTACCGGGTCGGCGTAGGGAGCGAGGAAACGAACCGCCAGGTGGGTCGCGAGGGCAAAGGCTCCCAGCACGCACATATGCAAAACGAAAGAAGTGGGGAGGGCGCCGGTGCGGTTAACGTTAATGGAGAAATATCCCAGGAAACATACCGCCAGGGCTACCACGATTAACAGTAGTTCCGCCAGACGGCCAGTGGGGTGTTTTATTTTTGCCACGAGTGCATTCCCTCCTTTCTTCTATCCGCTCGGTCACCTTAATGTTTCGACTTGCACTTATGGGTTTCAGACTGGTTAAGAGTTGCTAGCTGGGGCTGATTGCGAGGTTTCAGCCGGTGAGGGCGGCTGCGATTCTTGCTTGGTTTGCTCGGGGGAAGCGGCAGGGGATTGAACTTCAGAAATCGAAGTTGAAGTAGCTGGTGGAGTGGGGGTAGGCCGCCCCGACATCCCATACCACAGGGCCCCGGCAAATAGGGCGAGCAGGGCTATCAGTCCCGCAATCACACCAACGATTCTTCCCCAACGGTATTTTGGAGCCGGACTTTCCTCCACTAGTGGTTCCGTCGGTACTGCCGCCCGCGCCTCAGAAAAAGATCGATCCTCGTCCTCGTCCTTATCTTTGTCGGTACTACCGGTCACGCCCCTATCAGCAGTAACCGTGTCGTCAAGGGCATCTTCGGCCTGTTGGCTGCGCAGTTGGGCAAGCCGGTCGGTAGCTGCGGCCCCCACCACCTGGGGTTCGCTTTGTTGCGGGTCCTCGACAATATCGGCAATCACGCAGGTGATGTTATCGGGTCCGCCCGCTTTTAACGCCAGCTCTACTAATGATTCGCAGGCCTGCTGGGGGGTTTCGCTGCGGTAAAGGATTTTGCCAATAGTCTGGCCGGATACGAAGCCGCACAGTCCGTCAGAGCACAGCAGCCAGCGGTCACCTACCGTGAATTCGGGGTGGGACTCATCGAGGGTGACGTCCTCTTGGGAATCCCCAAGCACCCGTAGCAATACCGAGCGCTGGGGATGGTTCTCAGCCTGTTCGGAAGTGAGCTGTCCCGTATCTACCAGGTACTGCACAAAAGAATGATCATTGGTCATTTGCCGCAGTTCCCCGCCGCGCAAACGGTAGGCGCGCGAATCCCCGATATGGGTCATAGTTAAAGCATCTTCGCTACGACGGATAGCAATACAGGTAGTACCGAGACCTGCTAATGCGGGATCTTGGGTAGAGCGTTCGCAAAGTTCCTGGTGTGCCTGGGATATCGCTTCCCGTAGGCTCTCTAGAGCTTCCTCGGGATTATCAGCTTCAACGTCGAGGGAGCGTAAATGATCGATCGCTATTGAGGAAGCGATATCGCCCCCGGCGGGCCCGCCCATTCCATCTGCTAATACCAGCAGGTTAGGGCCGGCATAACCCGAATCTTGGTTAGATTGGCGGATCTTGCCGATATCAGAGAAGGCGGCATAGTTGAATCCGATGCTCATCTAGTTAGCTCCATTGTTGTTTGTCCAATCCGCACCACGACTCCTAGCTCTAGGGGCTGAGCAGCGGTGAGGCGTTTGTTACCAACGAATGTTCCATTCGTTGAGTTCAGATCCTCAATAAACCAGTTCCCGTTGTTGTTGTAAATGCGGGCGTGTTTATTAGAGGAGTAGGAATCTTTTAAGGGAACCGTACACTCGCCTGAACGCCCTAATAAGATGGGATTCCCGTCAAGTTTTAAACGATTTCCCGCCAGGGCGCCACCGGTGAAAGCCAAGTAGCGAGGGCGACCTTTGCGTTTGGATTTTTGCGGTTTACTTTTCTTATTTTGCGGGTTCCGTCCGCGAGAACGATTGAGAGAAGATTTCGCGGATGCCGAGGACGCCAGGAAAATGTCGCGGCGTAGCACTAGTACCAATCCGATTACCAGCAGCCACAATAGGGCTACGAAACCGAATCGAAGAATAGTGTATAAAAGTCCTACCGCCACAATTACCGCCTATTATTCATCCGCGCTTGATGTCCAAAATAGCAGGTGAGTGCGACCGATAGTTATTTCGTTTCCATCTAAGAGGGTGGCGGCACTAATGCGATGACCTTCCACATAAGATCCATTAGTGGATCCTAGATCGGTAGCGATTACTCCTTGGGAAGTGATTCGCAGTTCCAGGTGGCGGCGGGATACTCCCGGATCGTGAACCACAATGTCAGCTTCAGATCCGCGACCTATCACCGTGACCGGTTCGGTTAGTAGCCACTGTTGTCCCTCGATATCAATAATCGGATGGGCAGGACTGGCGCCAGCAGTGGTCACCGGGGCGGCAGGGCCGCGCCGGATGGCGTTTTCGATTTTTAGTTCTCCCAGCGGATATTCTCCGGCAGAAAAAGTAACTTCCACTGGTCCCACAAACACGTAGCTTTGTTCCGTGGCGTAAGAAGTGGCGTCTTGCGCCAATTCTTGCGCGAATACTTGCGAGTTCTGATCCATCACTGACTGGAAGTCTTTTTCGTTGAGAAGTACCCGGTACTCGTTAGCGACTACTACCCGACCATCGCTCAAAGTAGCACGGGAATTATCCATGCTTTCTCGGATTGCCGACTTTACATCTACAGCTTTAATTGAACTGGCGAACATCTTAGAAAAAGGGGCATTCACCCCCTGGGATACGGCTCTTTCGAAGCGGTCAACCACTCCCATATTTTCGTCCTCTCTGTAATAACCAGATCTGAAGCATCTTGCGGCGCTATTTTTATCTGGCAGATTTTGCCGGTAAAAACAGCGGGCAAGAAATACATCTAAGTCCCAGGGTAATAGAAAAATGTCTGAGAAGTATTATCGCAGGGTAAATAGGGCGATATTAGGCGCGGCGGCGGAACGAAAAAGTCTAAAGCAGCAGGGAAAATCCGCCCGGGGTCGCAAAATTGGGCGGCGAACGTTGTGAAACGTAACGCCTTTTGCCCCTGGGCTTGCTCCCGCCTTTGGTTTCGGGGTAGATTTCTATTCGTTGGTTAACGCTTTCGGGCGTTAAACCCAAGCGCAAGTGGCGGAATTGGTAGACGCGCACGGTTCAGGTCCGTGTGCCCTTTACCGGGCATGGGGGTTCAAGTCCCCCCTTGCGCACCAAATAACTAGGCTCTGACCAGTAAGAATGAGATTAGAAAGTTTCATAAACTCGTTTCGTTGTGTCTGCGTTGTGTCCAGAAAATAAAACGCGCCTTAACTGCTGGCAGATTTAACCCACTTTCCCGGCTAAAAACACGCGGGGGCGGATCACTCGCGGGCGGGTTATATGGGGGTCGCAAAACACTATCCCCTTTTTTGTAAGGATCACTCGCGGGCGGTTTTTTTGGGGGGGTCTATTTCGTTCCCTCCTTAACAATGATCGCGCGAGATACCCCGGGGCGGGGTATCCCCTCCCTGTCTGTCGTGGTGGCCACAACGTAAGCAGACCAAGGGGCGAAAAATAAAAATGCCGGGGGGATATATCGCTAAGGTTCCGGGTGCGCGTATCTCTAAGGGGCGGGTATGGTGGCCGCGAGCGCGAGCGACAAATAAACGGGTTTCAGTAAGCAATAGGCGCGGGCGCACGTATCGCGGCTAAACGGGCTTAGCGGGTTTCTAGTACCCACATAGCGGAAGGGGCTATTAGTGGCTTCTAGCGCACCTGCGACACGCGAGAGACGGGGGCGTGAAACGCTACCCCATAGTTAGGCGGGGTGGTGGTTTGCCACCTCATCACTTACCCCGTTAAGGGGGGTGGCGTTTTACCACTACCTTTAAACTTTGGTTCTACGCGCGCGCGTGCGCGCGGGCGCGCGATAGGGGGGCTATCTTGCCGGGGGGTGAAACACGGCCACCCGAACAGTGTTTCTCTGGATCGAGTGGCCGTGATTAAAACGCCCTCTATACCTTGCCTTGCCTAGTGGGCGGCGCGATATCTCGTTATTAAAGCCGTTAGTGTCTGACGCGTTGCGTTCTTGACGGTGCAAGGGCTTGGAGTTCTTGAGTTTTCGCGGCGTCCCTATTGGGGGGCGTTGGTTTTATTATATCGCACTAGTTAGCGTTTAGTGCGAGCTGTGGATAAGTTGCGTTAGCGTTGCATGATCGCGGCTTGCCGTATCTCATCAGCTATAAAATCTAACGGGTCTAACGCGCCGCGCGCACCCTCTGGAACGGTCGAACATAACGCCGCGTTCCATTGATCCGCGAGCGCCGGAATAATACATACCGCTATTTCGCCGCCGCCGTCTGCCTCAAAATGAATCGTAGGTTCGCGTTCTAGCTCGCTTGCCTCTGCTGATATGTATTGCGTTAGGATCGCGCGGAAGGTTTCACCCGCAAAAGTTGCGGTAAAGGTTTTCTGGTGGATCGCCGCCGCTGGCGCGTTTAACGGTGTTGCGGCCGGGGTTAGATAACACTCGCTAGGGTTGCACCATGCGCGATGATTAAGCGCGCCTACTGGCAGGCTCTCTAAGGTTAGGCGTTCTGCTTCAAGCATGGCGGCGGGGTCGTATAGGTTGCTCATTTTCTGGTTTCCTTTCTAGTGGGTTATTGCCGGCCTACCCCATGAAACGGTTTGTGCCTCATGGGGTGGCCTAGTTTTTTTGTTGTCTGTTCAACCCGGGCGGGGTTAAAACTCTTCCATTTCCGCTATTACTTGGCTTAGCGGTGTGTCTGGAAGTAGTGCGCGAGCCTGTTTAAAGCCGCAATAGTGATCCAAACGTTCTTGCGCTTTAAGGATCGCGGACGCTAGTTGCGCGGTTGGTTTTTCCTCATACGCTTGTTCTAGCCCGGCTATTACTTTCTTCAAGCGTGCGCGAGCCGCGGCCGTGTATTCGTCATAATCCAGTTTTTCGGTTTCGTTGTTCATCGTGTTGTTCCCCTCGTTGTTTTTCATCGTGTTTTTCCTTTCGTTATGCGGCTTGCTTGTTATCGGTTTTAAGGGGGGTCGTACCGTGTGGGTTTTGACCCTGCTGGAATAAATCGGGGTGTTTTGCCTGGTCATTGCAGGAAGGTCTAGCGGGGTCAGGTGACCCTCCTTGACCTTGCTGGGTTGACCTGGTGTTATAGGCTGTTTTTGGCCTAGCGGGGTCATTTTCTGGTTGTGACCCGGCTGTGTCCTCCTCAGCGCTTTCTAGGTACCAAACCGACTTAGGCGGGGCTTCTCTAGTCCGCTTGTATTTAATGCGCGGGTAGCTTGTTCTACGTTTCCTAACGTTCTTAAGTTGATCCTCGCTAAAGCCGTTCGCCCTGCCTGCCTTCTTCAGATCGGCAAATAAGCATTCGCCGCCTGCGTTCTCTAGGTAGTCAATAGTCCAAGCCTCTGCGTCTGGTATTTCGGTATCTCTTTCGCGTCCCATCAACTCGGAAACAGTTAGCGGGCTTGTACCCGTCCACTCAAGGCAAGAAGTGTTAATAACCTGGTTCCGTTTATTCCTTAACTGTTTTTCGCGTATCTCGTAAGTTAGGCCGCCTTCTGGTATCTTCCCTAAGTTGGACTTAACCACGCTCGCGAGCCGTATTTTTGGTTCTTCCTCGTTATCGGGGTCTTTAACCACAAACCCAATAATCTGGCGTGCCAGGTTCTTAAACGCACCAGACCCAACCATTCCGTTAGCTAAATCGCTTGTCCCGGTTTTGTTTTGGTGACTGATAGCTAACGCGGTTAGATCGCCTGCCTGTAAAGCAGATATTAACGGCTCTAAAACGCTTCTGACCTCGCTTTCTTTATGCGTATCAATCCGCATGCCTCCAACTGCTGACAAAAGCGGATCAAAACAAACTAACGCAACGTTATTAGCCTTAGCGGTTTCTACTAGCTCGCGGGTCTGGTCTGCTGACGCTAAACATAGGGGGGTTTCGTTGCCGTCAATACATATATTGAACTTAAACACCCGCGCCATGTTCGCGCCTGCTGCCATAAACCGGGGCGCTAGGGTTTTACCCCAATTGTCCTCTGTCGCAACATAGACAATGTTTCGCGGTTTACCCTCATAACAACCCGGCAAGGTTCCGTTAGTTACCTGTGAGGCTATCCAGATAGCGGCCTGAGATTTGCCGGTGCCTTCCCGGCCGGTAATAAACGTTAATTCGCCTGCTGGCACCATAGCGGGCGTTATATCAAAATCGCTGCCATCTGCTTGCGCACCCCATAGCCAATAAGTCGGTTTTATCTCGATATTAGACGCGGCGGTTAACCTTCCCTCCACCCTCTTAGCCTTAGCCTTATTGCCCGTTTTTTCCTGCTTGCCAGATACGGGCGGGTTAGTAGCGGTTAGATCAAAATCAATCCCTAACCCGTGGTTATGACCTCCTAGCTCTGCTCTTAGCTCACTGTCGGTCTTACCGCGTGTTTTAGTCCTAGCGTCCGCGAGTGCTCGCGCGAACTCGTCAGGCGGTGACGGTGGTCTATCTCCTGCTAGGGCGTTCATAAACGCGTTTTCTAACGTGTTTTCTGCCTGCCTTACCTCACTACCTAGACAACCTAATTGTTCTGCTGCTGCGAGCCGGTAGGCTTGCGAGATTAGCCAGTTATGGCGGCCAGTAGCGGGCGCGTCACTACCCCACGCGTTAACCATGCGGTCAACATACTTACACGGCTCTTGCCTGCTGTTAGGTTCCCACTGATCCGCTTCTACTCGCGGGCGCGGTGCTGGTGCTGCCTGTTTGCTTACTGGCTTAACTAGCGCGGCGGTTATAGCCCGTTTAGCGTCCGCAATATCCACGTATTGCAACCTATCGGCTTTAAGCGTGAAGGTTTCCCGGCCTGGTTGTTGTTTTAGGTTGTATGATCCGGGGGCGCGTAACACTCGCGGGATATCGTGAACATTATCCGGGGTCTCTAACCCTAGCTTTGCGGCTTGTTGATTAACTAGCTGGTGCCATTGTTTTAGAATCCCATCGCATAGCGGGCAATCTTTTTCCCTGTGCTCGTGCCTGGTCTGTTCACTAGGCTTTAACGGCCATATCCAATGCTCACCGTTACCGGAATAGGTAATAAACCCGGCGGGCGCACCTAACAGCGTTTCTAGCCGGCTTCTTAGCTCGCCTAACAGGTCTTGCGCGCCTTCTGGTTCTTCGCCTGGTTTCCAACCGGTTAACTTATAGTCCGCGTCCACCCACAGGGCGGCAAGCCGGGTGTAATCCTTCTTCTTGCCGCGTCCGCGAGCAGGTACGCACCCTAACGGGTTAACCGCATAGTACAGGGCGCGGCGCGGATCGCGGTTTAACTCCTCTTGTAGCTGTGAGGGTGTACCCGTCCAGATACGGGGCGGGTTGAACTCGGTTAACGCCGATATTTCCCCGCCTGTTCTTAGCGCTGCTAGTAGTTCCGTAAGCGTTACCCGTTTAGGGTGTTTTATTCCGGTCTTGTTTACTGCTTGCCGGGGGGTCGTGTTTAGTGTTGTCATTTATGCCACCGCCTCGTTAATGGTTGTAGCGGTGCTTAACCCGTGCGCAAGCTCTAACGCTTCTTGAATATCTAGGGGGTCTAGTCCGCGAGCGTTCGCGGCTTCCTCCCACTGATCCAGCGCGTTAGGCCACAGCCCGGCGGCCACGGCAAGCCGCGCGGTCGCTGTTTGATCGCAAGGCGCTAACTTAATACCTCTTGCGGCGTTTTCGCGTTTAAGTAGGAAACGGTAGCCGCGCGGGTTGCTATAATGGCTGTTACTGGTGTGTTTAGATTTTTTGCCCCTCGGTTGCTGTTCAAGTAGCCGGGGGGTCTGCTTTACTGGGTTCACCTTATGCCACCGCCTTACCGTAGGTTTCGGCGCTTTCGGCGCGGGTTATCAGTTTTTCAAGATCGCTGAGTTTAACCCGCTTGGTTCGTCCGACTTTGTAAGCCGGTAGTTTGCCCTGGTAAGTCCAGGCATAAAGCGTTTTTTTCGTTAAACCTAGCAGGTCAGCGGCTTTTGGAATAGATATTAGTTTTTCATCTAGGACGGTCATTTTATCCCCTTGTTCAGGGGCTACCCGTAAAAAGAAAAAGGGTAGCCAGTATCACTGACTACCAAGCGAACGCAATGATAGGGGCGCTGTCAGCCCTCTAGTAACCGAACAAAGGTTCGGACAGGACAAGGCTAACACGGTACGGCTAAGGACGCAAGGACACAGCTAGGCGCGGTTATTATCCGTTGTTTCATCTTGTTTAGCGCGCAAGATTTCAGCCTGTATCGCCTCTAGGTGCGCCGCTGACACCCTGGTCTGTCCAACGTTCATTAGATCGTCTAGGTAAGGTTCTAAAATCTTCACGTTCAACTGATAGACGCGTTTACAGCGCGGACACTTCCAAATAAAACTACCCGAGTTCTCAGGTATCCACCTAGGAACACTCGCATAAAACGACTTTCTTGCCTGCTGTGACGCATAATAATACTCGGGTGAACTTAGACTAAACACGGCATATGGTTGCCGTTTATCCAGGCGGTTTTGGAATTTCTGCTTATATCCAAATCCCCAAGTCAGTTCATCTATCTCGGGGCGAAAGCCATAGCTCAGAAAAAAATAACTTTTCTTGCGGCTATCCCAGTTTTGGCGGTGTTCTAGCGCGTCATTATTCCCACACCAAACGGCTATATGGGTAGCTATCCCAGCCTTTGTTAGGCTGTCCTGCTGTCGCCTCTCCTTGTATCCTCCCACGGTTACGCGCCTTTCTCTCTATGTAGCTGTAGCACATTATCGCGCCCGCTCGCGGCGGCTGTGAAGGCGTTATCTAGCCCGGTTAGTGCTTTCGCGGTCTGCTCTTGGAAGGCGTGAGTATAACGCCTGGTTATTGAGCTTTCGGCGTGTCCTAAGACCGCTTGAACAGTAACCGCCGGTATCCCGCCTTCTGCCAGCAAACTGGCGGCGCTGTGTCTCAAATCGTGGCTTGTGCGTTCTTCTATTCCTAGCCGTTTACACGCCCGGCGCATGGCTTGACCTATGCCGGTTGGATCGCGGGGGCGTTCTGGATTACGCGGGGAAGGGAACAATAAGCCATGTTTACCAAACGCCGCGTAAGCGGCTAGGTGTTGTCTTATTTCGCTTTCCAGGGCGGGCGGTAACGGTAACACCCGGAAAGATGTTGCAGTTTTCGGGCGGGCGTCTTGATCCAGGTATTGACCAACGCCGGTAGCGGCGGCGTTTATCGTTACTTCGTGTTTTTCAAAATCGAAAGATGAGCGCCTAAGCCCTCTAAGTTCGCCAGCGCGTAAACCTAGCAGACCGCCTAGCAATATCCATAAGCGCAAGCATGGCGGGGTTATTTCGTCCGCGAGTAGAACTAGCTCGTTCATGGTTAGCGGGGCGGGGGCGCTTCGCTGTGACCGCGTACCTACACCCTTACCGGCTTTGCGTAGCTTCTTTATTGGCTTAGCCGCCGGGTTGTGGGGGATAAGTTCAAAATCATCACACGCTGATTTAAGAACTTGATTGAAAAACGCAAGTTTATTGATCCAGCCGCGCTTAGAAAGATCAAGACCAGCTAGCCAGGTGGAAACGGACGCGGTAGTTATTGACCTAATCGGGACGTTCTGCCAATCTTTCTTTAGTATGTTCCACCTAGACGCATCAACCCTATATGTTTCGGTAGATACGCGGGGCTTACGCATCGCTTGGTACTGTTCCACGAACTGACCAAGGGTTAAACTATTTTCTTCAGCTAGCCGGGCGGCGGCTTCTTTTTCCGCCGCGAGCTGTTCGGGGCTTTTCCATTCGCCGGTTTGAATCTGGTTTGAAACTTTTGATAGCCAGGCGCGCGCGGCGCTTTTAGTTGTGAAGGTATGCGGGGCGGATATTCGGTAACGCCTGCCTCTTGCCCTCGGGTAGCGGGGGTCTTGATAATCGGCTCTGTAAGTTCCGGAAGGAAGTCTAGTTACTGATCCAAAAACTGACCTAGCCATTATTGCCCCTTGGTGGTTGGTTTACTTTTCGCCACTGTGTCGTTGTGTCTGCGTTGTGTCTGCGTTGTGTCCAGAATGTTAAAACTAGGGTACAACAAGGCATAGGAAGGCGCAAGGAACTCGCAGATGAAGAAACTAAACCCGCTGGTCAAAGCGATTAAGATCGCAGGTAGCGCCATGATTATTAAAAATGCTGGTGACGGATTTCAGTAGGTTTCAAGTCCCCCCTTGCGCACCAAACATTAAGGCTCTGACCAGCACAAAAGATGC
>CAMYFZ010000035.1 GCA_947255165.1 uncultured Varibaculum sp. | reverse complement strand
AAACGAAAACTACGCCTAGACAGATTGACTAGGGTCCGCACCCGCTGGGAGCGAGGATTATCAATCGTGTCTAGGCGTAGATTAAGCAAAAAGCTAACTTTTCTTGACGGTTTAAGCAGCCGGAGCGTTTACGTCCTTCGGTAGAGCAGCTTTCGCTTTTTCTACCAGCTGATTAAAGGTGTCAATATCGTAAACCGCTAGTTCGGACAGCATCCGGCGGTCAACTTCGATTTCCGCTAGGCGCAGCCCCTGGATGAACCGGTTATAGGTCATATCCTGGGCGCGGCAGGCGGCGTTAATCCGCTGGATCCACAGTTTCCGGAAATCATTCTTGCGTTTGCGCCGATCGTTATAGGAATAAACGCCTGAGTGCAGCAGCTGTTCTTTAGCCTTGCGGTACAGGCGGGAACGCTGACCCCGGTAACCGGAGGCGCGATCCAATACGGTGCGACGTTTCTTCTTGGCGTTTACTGCTCGTTTTACGCGTGCCATATCTCTTAATCCTCTCCTTGCCTACTTGTTGCCAGCCAGCAGCTTATTTACGCGCTTGGCATCGGCGGGTGCCACTACCTGATCGCGGCTGAGGCGACGGGTCAGTTTGGAAGACTTGTGTTCTAGCAGGTGGCGTTTTCCTGCCTTTTCCCGCATCAGTTTGCCGCTTCCGGTCCTGCGGAAGCGCTTCTTCGCACCGGAGTGCGTCTTCATCTTCGGCATTGTTTTTCCTCTCTACCGGCACGCCGGTGGTTTTGCCTGTTTCTTAGGCGGTTAGGACGACCCTACTTTTTCGCTTTCGCTGCAGCTTCAGCTTCCTGAGCCTCTTTAGCTTTGCGCGCTTTACGGGCATCCTTAAGTTGTTGACGGTTCATAGTTTCGCCGCGCTTTTGGTCACGGCGGCGACGCTGATCCGATTTGGTGTGATGCTTACGTTTCGTGGGAGCCAGCACCATAGTCATATTGCGCCCGTCCTGGCGGGGCATAGATTCTACGGTGGCCATCTCGGTTACATCCGCAGCCAGGCGTTCTAAAAGTTTTACGCCCAGCTCGGGGCGAGACTGCTCGCGCCCGCGAAACATAATCATGACTTTTACTTTGTCCCCGCCTTCGAGGAACCGTACTACGTGACCTTTCTTGGTTTCGTAGTCGTGATCATCGATTTTGAGGCGGAAACGAATCTCTTTTAGCTGGGAGTTAACTTGGTTGCGGCGAGCATTACGAGCCTTTTGTGCAGCCTCGTATTTGAACTTGCCGTAATCCATCAACTTACAAACTGGAGGTTTCGCCGTAGGCGCGACCTCTACTAGATCCAAGCCAGCTTCTGTGGCTAGGCGCAATGCATCCTCGATCCGGACTACCCCTACCTGTTCACCGCTGGGGCCAACTAGGCGTACTTCTTTCACCCGGATGCGTTCATTAATGCGTGTCTCGTTGCTGATAGCTGCTCCTTGCTCGAGATTTTTGGGAGCCAGACTTAAAAAGAAAAGCCCCCGCTTCTTGTGCGGAGGCTGCGAAAAACGCGCAGATGCTTAAAGCATCTGTTCTTACCCGATACCCAAGAGCATCCAGGTGGGAAAACCTCCACTTTCGTACCAGTTTCCTGGTCGGTTACTACCTAATTTAGCAGACCAGGGCGCCTTAAATAAAGCTGAAAGCGCCCCGGTGGCCTTTGAACTTCCTCACATCACGGCTTCGGGGGGTGAGGGCGGCGGGGTAAAAATAAAACGCCGCCTGCCAAGGCAGACGGCGTCAGTTATGTCCTGTTACTAGCGAGCAACCCGACCAGATTTCAGGCATTTAGTGCAAACATTCATCCGCTTGCGGCCACTGCCAACAACGGCGCGCACGCTTTGAATGTTCGGGTTAAAACGGCGGTTCGTGCGCCGGTGGGAGTGCGAAACGCTCTTCCCGAAACCGGGGCCTTTTCCGCAGATGTCACAGGTGGCAGCCACGATAGTCTCCTTCAAGTATTCTTCTAACTCTGAGCCCAGACGCCCAGATATCGGCAACCCGACCAGATTAACTGATTCGGAGGGCAACAGCCAACTACCAGGTGGTTATTGTGCCAGGCTTCACTGAAAACTCGCTAGACTATGAGAGCAAGCAGGCGAGCAGCAGAGAAGTATAACGGCGCGAAGGAGGCAACGGTGGGTGAAGAAGAACCCCTAGCGGATCTGTTTTCTTTCGCGGATTTTGCTCGCGCTGCCCGGGAGAAAAATCCGGTTGAATCCGTTGGAGCTGCGCATCCCCCGCGAAACCATGATTCCCAGTTAGGGAAGAGAAACGGCGGTGACGCCGAAAGGGAAAAAAGTAAGAAAACTTCTGTACGCCCTCGTCCTTCGGAAAAAAAGAAAAGCGCTGCGCCAGCTGGCGATAAGACCCAGCCAAGTGGGACCACCGGCTTACTGGACTTCGAAGTGCCACCAGTGGCCCCTAAAGTGGTGAAACCGAAAACAAAGCGTCAACGCGAAAATGTGGCGGAAGCGTTAGAGTCTGTAGAAAGTCTCGATCTGGCAATTACCGGAGCCAATATTCGCACTTGGGTAAAAGTTTGCAGCGAAGCTTTGCAGGCGGGCCAGCCCGCACTAGATGCTATGGATCTACAGAGCGATCTTGACTCTGACACTGGCTCAAATGCCCTACTCACCTGGGATAAAGTAGCGCTGACCGTTGCCGGATTACCAGCCAGTGCCGATAAAGATGCTCGCTGGGTGTTAGAGGCCATCGCCGATGCGGCCTTAGCCGGAGCTAGAGGAATGATCGGGATTGTGCTTTCCGAGTTGGCCAATATGGCTGCCGGGGCGACAAGTTCCCCCACCCTTAATCCGGTGCAGCTTTTAAAGGTCTTGCGTTCTAGTAGAGACTGCCCGGGGCGCTGCCTGCTACCTGCAGTTGAGCGCCTTGATCCTCCCACCTTATCGGGGCTGATAGAGGAGATAAACGCGGAGCTAGCAACCCAGCCAGAACAAATGTCGATCGAAGATATTATTTCGCGCGCCTGGCTGGCTAGCCAAGTGGCCTTGGTAGAGGGCGCGGAAGAAAACCGCGGGCGTCCCGATGCCCGGGCGGCGGTGTTGATGCTGCTGGTGGCGGCAATGGTGGAAACTTATTCCCGTGAAAACCAGCAGGAAGCGGGGGCGCTTACCACCAGTTTGCAGATGGTGAGGGATATGGTTCCCGTTTCCCCTCCAGGAGTGCACGCCTCCTCGCGCTGGTATTCTTTGGCGCTAACTTGGCGCGGGGAAGTCGATAACTCCCGCTATGAGCAGTTGCGTAGGCAGCTAGAAGAAAACGGGGTATACGGTGCGATGACCGGTAGGGCAGACATGCTGGGCATCGGGCCGCGAATGTTGTTGGTGCGCAGTCGGCATCCGCGGCGAGTAATCGAACTTTTACCGGAAAAATCGGGGATGGTTCTAACTCGTCCGCCCTTGCCGGCCGAAACTGAAGATTCCGCATCCAACCTGGTGAGTTTGGGATCCGCGCGAGCTATTCATCCGGTTAGACCAGCGGTGTTGGCCTATACTTCGGCTCCTGGGCTAGTGGGGGATTTAGCTAACTTGGGCGCCACAGTGGTGTATTCCCGTCCCGGTATTCCTCTCCAGGTACTACCGGTCATCGCCCAGATGGAACAGGAAGTGGTGCAGGTCTTGCCCTGCGACCAGGTGAGCGGGGCAGAACTGGCAAACCTAGTGCGCCCCGCCAAAGACCAAGGTATTGAAGTGATGGTGGCCCCCACTCAAGATGACCTGCAAGTACTGGAAGCCGCCCGCGCCCTCACGCAAGTGGTTTCCTCGGCAATTACGGTTCCCGATTTGATCCAGTTGCAGCGTTCGCGGACGCTAGACGCCCTGGCTAGGCAACGAACTTTCAATGTTGACCGCGATATACCTTTTGATTTGCTTTCTTCCTCCGTGAACCGCAACGATGTCCAGGCACGTATCTTAACCGCCGGCAAAGAAGACCCGGACCTGATTTCCCGAGTACAAAACGCGCTGTTCCAAAAAGCCCCGGAAATCCGGATAGAACTTATCAGTGGTGGGCAAAGCGGATCCACCGTGGTGGGGGTGCTCTCTTCGTGAGCGAAAAATCAACCTCTTTTGCCGAGGAACCGTTAAAGAAAATCCTGGGACGGGCGGCCGGAAAACTGGATAAAAAATTTGGGATTAAAACCCCCATGGAACTGCTATATTTCTTTCCGCGACGCTACCACGAGTTAGGAGAATTGACTGCGTTTTCGGGGCTGATTCTAGGGGAAGAACAATCGGTCATCGCTCAAATCGCGGACTCTACCCGGCGCCGCACTCGCGGAGGAAAATGGATGCTTTCTCTGCAGCTAAGCGACGGGGAAAACCTGATGGATGCAGTTTTTTGGGCGAAAAGCCAGCATCTAATTAACTGGATGTCCTCCCAGTTGCAGGTGGGTCAGACAAAACTATTTTCTGGGCGTCCCAGTCTCTATCGCGGACACCTACAACTATCGCATCCGTCCTATCAGGAAGTAAGCGACGAAAACCTGGACGCCGCCAGTAACCAGGTAGCTAAAATCCAAGCGCAGCGGCCAGAACCGATATATCCCGCGAAGGCCGGGCTGCCCACTTGGACCACCCAAAAAGCGATTGCGGTGGTTTTAGAGTTATTGCAGACGCAGCCTTTAGATGATCCGCTCCCGGCTACTATTCGCACTAAAGAGGGCCTGCTAGAGATCAATACGGCTTTAGAGCAGATTCATCGTCCCCAAACCCGGGCACAGTTCGAGGCTGCCCGGGACCGTTTTCGCTATGAAGAGGCCTTCGTGCTGCAGGCCGCATTGGCCCAGCGGCGCCAGGAACTATCCGCAGATGCGCCAGTTCTCACCGAGCTGCCCGGTGGTTTTACTGAGCGAGTGGCCTGCGCACTTCCTTTTGTTTTAACCGACTCCCAGCAGCAGGCGCTAGCCGATATTGGGAAGCGCCTAGAGTCACCTCGCCCCATGAACTTGCTGCTACAAGGCGATGTCGGTTCCGGTAAAACCGTGGTGTCACTGCTGGCAATGCTGCGGGCAGTAGATAGCGGGCGACAAGGTATCTTCATGGCGCCCACCGAAGTCCTGGTACATCAGCATTTTTCAACCCTAACTAACCTTTTAGGCGAATATGCCCAGCCGGGAGGATTTACTTTACGGGGGAGCGAGGGAGTCCCGATCTACCGCCTGACCTCCTCGATGCCTGCCGCAGAAAAACGCCGCACTTTGGATGCGCTGAAAACGGGACAGCCGGCGCTGATTGTGGGCACTCACGCCTTGCTTTCTGAGCGGGTAATGCTCACTTCCCCCGGGGTGGTAGTGATTGATGAACAGCACAAGTTCGGGGTACGTCAGCGCGATCGCCTCCGACAGGCGCAGTCAGGTACACCCCATCTGTTGGTAATGACCGCAACCCCGATACCACGCTCGGTGGCGATGACCTCTTTTGGGGATCTGGATTTTATGACCTTGCAAGGGATGCCGCCGGGTAGGGGGAAAGTAGAAACTTTCCGGGTAGATACGGCTAATCGCACCTGGACTGCCCGTACTTGGCAGCGCGCCGCCGAAGAAATCAAAGCCTCCCATCGGGTATTTGTGGTGTGTCCGGCGATTAAGCCTGGCACGAAAAGCGACGAGGAAGCAACTATTTTAGAGGGCGAGGACGGGGCAGTAACTACCAAAGATGCTAGAAAGGAGCCGCTGGCGAATGTTTCCGAGACTGTAAACCAGTTACGGTCCCTGCCGGCGCTAAAAGGAATTGAAATCGGAGTCTTGCATGGCCAGATGGATACGGGAGAAAAAGACCGCGCCATGGCGGATTTTACCAGCGGTAAAACGCCGTTACTGGTGGCCACCACGGTGATTGAAGTGGGGGTGGATGTTCCTCAAGCAACGATGATGGTGATTCTTGACGCCGACCGTTTCGGCCTTGCTCAGTTACATCAGCTGCGCGGGCGAATCGGGCGCGGGAAGTTGGGGGGAGTTTGTCTGGTTTGGTCTGGGGCTCAGCCGGATACCCTTGCCCGTCGCCGCCTGGATGCTTTCACCAAAACCACCGACGGCTTCGAACTGGCGGCTATGGATTTACAGTTACGGGAAAGTGGAAACATTCTAGGAGACAGTCAATCCGGACGCGCCTCCTCTTTAAAAATTTTGGATTTACTAGCCGATGAAGAAGTGATTTCACGCGCCCGTAAGGACGCGAAACAACTGGTGGCTGCGGATCCGCGGCTAGAAAACCAGCAAGTATTGCAGCGGGCGATCACTAGGCGGATCAGCGAAGAGGAACAAGAATTCTTAGAGCGAGGCTAGCTGGCAATATCTGAAATCTTGGAAGCTGCTGTTTTGCGAACTTGGGTAGGGTTAGACTGTCATGGTGATGAGAATAATAGCTGGAGATGCCCGCGGCATTCAGCTAACCGCGCCCTCCTCCGGCACGCGCCCCACTCGAGACCGAGTACGAGAGGCGATTTTCTCTGCCCTGCAATCTCGCGGAGCCACCGAAGATGCCTGTGTGTTAGATCTTTTTGCCGGCTCTGGAGCCTACGGTTTCGAATCTTTATCGCGAGGAGCGCTCAGCCTAGACCTGGTGGACCAAGCTCCAAGTGCCGCTAAAGCAATCCGCAAGAACCGCGACTCCTCTCCGATTTTTGCTCCGGCTAAACTCTATGTGCAGTCGGCACTGGCTTTCTTAGCTTCCAGACTTTTAGGAGCCAACCCCAATCCGCAGTGGGAACTGGTTTTTATCGATCCGCCCTACGCTATGAAAAATAGCGAAATCCTGGAGGTGCTAACCCAGCTGCACCCCCTCTGCGATCCCGATGCCTGGATTGTGGTCGAGCGTTCAGCTCGCAATGAGGCTCCTGACTGGGAAGGAGAGCAGTGGGAGGAAGAGTCCCGCAAACTTTACGGCGAAAGCGCGATTTATTTTTTGCGCCCCGCCCTCGACATCCCCAACGATGGGGAGGAAGAAGCCTAGTTTTCCCTCCCTTTCCGCGTGGGACGCGGCGTATAGGGAGTGCTTGCCGGTAGCTTGGTAGTTATGAGTACTGTTGTCTGCGTCGGTTCCTATGATCCCCTGACTTTTGGGCATCTGGACGTTATCAGCCGCGCAGCCCATATTTTTGATCGGGTGATCGTGGCGGTGGCGAAGAACCCGAAGAAGAGGTATTTATTCGACGCCGCCAAGCGTGAAGAGTTCATTACTGGGGCCACCGCCGACTTGGCGAATGTGCAGGTAGTTACCTGGGAGGGGCTGGCATGTGACCTCGCTACTCGCTACCAGGCGGTGGCGCTAGTAAAGGGCATTCGCAACTCTAAAGACACTGACAGTGAAATGACCCAGGCTTTCGCCAACCGGCAGCTGTCTGGAATCGACACCATTTTGATTCCCACTTCCCCCGAAAATGCTTTAATTTCATCTTCGGTAGTGAAAGAAATTGCTTCCTATGGGGGAGATGTTTCCGGTTTTGTTCCCCCCGAAGTGGCCCAGGCGCTGCAACGAGAGTTGGATGCGTCCTCCGAAAACTTTAATAGTCCTCGCGAATCTGTGAACCCACCAGCCTAATAACAGGAAGGAAGATTATGGCACCCCAGGAAGAACCGCAGTATGCACCCTCAGATGTGATCGCAGTCCTTGACCGTCTCAGCGAGATGATCGAGGCCGGACGCAACGTCCCGTTTTCTGCTTCGGTATTGATTAACCAGGCCGAGGGGGTAGAGCTGCTTGATAATGCGCGGGCGGCGCTCCCGGCTGATCTGGTTAACGCGGACCGGATTGTGGCGGATGCTAACAAAGTGCTGGATACCGCGGATGAAGAGGCCGAGCAGACTATTTCCGATGCCCGCGCCGAAGCTGAGCGGGTAACTACCGAAGCCAGCCAGAGTGCCGAAGACACCATCGCTAAAGCCAATGCGCAGGCTCAGGAAACTATCGATGATGCCAACCGCCAGGCGGAGTCCGCGATTGCACATGCTAGCGCTCAGGCTGAAGAAACGGTAGCGCAAGCCAATGAGGAGGCGGCGCAGATTTTGCAGGAAGCGCGCCAACGCGCCGATCAGCTGGTTTCTCAAGAGAACGTCTACCGCGAAGCAAAGCAGTCAGCAGAGCAGATGCTAGATACGGCTCGCGCAGAAGCCAGAGATTTTATGGACCAGTCCGATCAGTATGTCAACCAGTCCCTGACCCAGTTAGAAGAACTGCTGGGAGCTATCGCGGAGCAAACCCATAACGGACGCGCGCAGTTTTCTCACCAGGAACGCCCCCAGTTCTAGTAGCTGAGGGTCAGCTTGCTAGCGCCGCGGCAAAATAACCCTTAGGCTGAGGGGCATGAAGCAAGTAAAAAAAGCCGTGATCCCGCTGGAGTTAACCGGTTTAGGTTCCGGTGAGGGGGACAGCAAAAGCTGGCAGCTTAAGGTAACTTTACCCGCGGCCATTGGCACCGAGGATATGGCGGTGCCTGCCGGGCAATCGCTGGATTTACAGGTGTTAGCGGTGGCAATTTCCGAGGGGGTGTCTCTTAGCGTTAGCGGAGCTACCTGTGCCGAGGGTAGCTGCGTGCGCTGTCTGCAACCGGTAGAAAAATCCCTGGATTTTTCTTTGACTCGCATCTACTACTATCCCGATGTACTAGCGCACCTGCTAAATGAGGTGAGTGACGACTCAAGCGTGTATGCTGATTTGGACGAGGCCTATCAAGTACAGCCCGATTCCCGCTTGGATTTGGAGCCACTTTTGATAGACGCCATCGTGCCACAGATTCCTTATTCGGTGCTGTGTAGTCCCGATTGCCCGGGCCTGTGCCCCGAATGTGGAATCATGCTGGCAGAGGCCGAAGCGGATCACCATCACGACACGATAGATCCGCGCTGGTCAGCGCTTGCTGACCTACTGGACGAATAGGGGAAGAACGAATGAGTCGCGGTTCGCAAGATTTAGCGGAGCTGCTAGCCAGATGGGGGATTGAGCTAGACCCCGAGATGGTGATATTGGCGCTTACTCATCGCTCTTTCGCGCACGAACAAGACAATCTGCCTACTAATGAGCGTTTAGAGTTCCTGGGGGATGCGGTCTTGCAGCTGATCGTCACGGAGCGTCTTTACCTTTCCTACCCCTCCCATCCAGAGGGCCATCTAGCAAAAATGCGTTCGGCCACAGTTTCCCAGCCAGCTCTGGCTAAGGTTGCCCGCGATATTAATCTTGGGGAATTTATTTTACTGGGGCGCGGGGAAGAAAAAACCCGAGGACGAGAAAAAGATTCGATTCTTTCGGACACGGTAGAAGCGATGATTGGAGCGACCTATCTGTGTCACGGTTTGGAAGCCACTCGCAAAGTAGTTGAAAACCTGTTGCAAGACTTGCTAGATCACGCCCTAGAGCGGGGGGCAGTTATGGACTGGAAAACCACTTTGCAAGAACTTACTGGTGAGCTGGGGGTTCATGCGGTAGAGTTTGCGGTAGAGGGTACCGGTCCTGACCATGACCGGCGTTTTACCGCCAAAGCTCTAATCGGGGACCGGATACTGGGATCTGGAAAAGGACGCTCTAAAAAAGTGGCGGAACACGAGGCTGCCCGGCAAGCAGTGATGACTTTACGGGAAGAACACGGGATAACCACTCCCTTAGGGTTCTAATGTATTTGTAATTAAAAGTTGATGACTACATAAAGTTTTGAGGGGAACTAATACATGCCAGAATTGCCAGAAGTTGAGGTAGTACGGCGCGGTCTAGACCAGCAGCTACTGGGTGCGCGAATAAAGGAAGCAGAAGTGTTCTTTCCCGGCTCCTTGCGCGGTCAAGATGCGAAACGTTTTTGCGCCGCCTTAGAGGGGTGGACCATTACTGCTGCGGTGCGGCGCGGTAAATTCTTATGGTTACTAGGGGAAGACCAAGAAGGTAAGCAAACACTGTACTCCCTGGTCATTCACTTGGGGATGTCTGGACAGCTCCTGATCAATCAACCCGAGATTGAGCTGTCCCACAAAAATCAGGGGCACCTGCGGGTGCGTTTAACTTTGGAGGACGGAAGAACCGTCAATTTCGTCGATCAGCGCACCTTTGGACGCATGATAGTTGAACCCCTGGTAGAGACCAGGGATAAAAAACCGGCAGGACTGGGAGCAGATTCCCATTTGATTCCCCGCAACGTGGAAATGAATGTAGCGCGGGACGTGTTAGATCCGCATATCGATTTAGAAAAGATCTCGTCCACAGTTTGTAAGCGGAAGAGTTCTATTAAACACTCTCTCTTGGATCAAAAGCTAGTTTCCGGCATCGGCAATATATATGCAGATGAAACCTTATTTGCCTCCAAGATGAATCCCGGCCAAACAGCGCAGTCCCTTTCGGAAGCACAAATTGCGGATCTATTTAAACGAGCCGGGAAAATTATGAAAGCAGCCATTAAACACGGCGGAACCTCGTTTGATGAGCTCTATGTGGATACCAGCGGAAACCCCGGGTATTTCGAACAGGAATTAAAGGTTTACGGACGTGGCGGGCAACCCTGCAAGACCTGCGGAACGACTCTGGAGAAACTGCAACAGTCTGGACGCAACGCTACCTACTGTCCGAAATGTCAACCGCTCCACAAGTAATGCTGCCACCGGGCCTGGTGAGTGGGCTGTGACCGGTATTTTTATCACCCTTATGTGCGCTGGGTAGGGCGAATATTTACCGCGAGCACTTCTCGAAATGCAACTTTGTGGAACCGGTCCTTTCCCGTAGGGAGGATTAGGTAGAATCAAGGAGTGAATATTCAGCAGACGCAGACAGAAGAACCGCCTACGCGGGTAATGATTATTGACGACCACGAAATTGTGCGTCGAGGGATTGCCGAAATCGTAGATCGGACTGCTGGTATGGAGGTGGTCGCCGAGGCGGGCACCGTGGAAGATGCGGTGCGGCGCGCGGAACTGGTGTGTCCCGATGTGGTACTGGTGGATTTACAAATGCCCGACGGTACCGGCATTGACGTGATGAAACAGTTGCGTGAAGTGTCACCGGATTCGCTGGCTATCGTGCTTACGAGTTTCGATGATGACGATGCGCTAGCAGAATCCCTGCAGGCAGGGGCGAAAGCCTACGTATTGAAAACTGTGCGGGGTGCTGAAATCACCGACGTGATTCGGGCTGTAGTAGGCGGGCGGGTACTGCTAGATGAACGCACGGTCACCCGTCGCCGCGCCGGCAACGAGGATCCCACCGCGAATCTGACCCCGGCAGAACGCAAAGTCTTAAACCTGATCGGGGACGGACTCTCTAACCGGGAGATCGGCGAGAAACTCGGAGTTGCCGAAAAGACAGTGAAGAACCATATCACCTCGCTACTAGCCAAAATGGGGCTGCAGCGGCGCACGCAGGTCGCTGCGTGGGTTGCCAGTCAGCGCTCCGCCTCGTGGCGGCATCAATCGTAGCCCGTTCCTTGGATAAGGGGCGTGCGGTAAAAGCGCTCGGGGGACCCCGGTGAGCCTTGCTTCGCTCGGCTCAAGCCCCCTCTCGCATCTTTTACCACCCACCCCTTAAAAAGAATCAGCTACGATCAGTATTTTTAAAAAATAGTTTTCGAGCAATCGCTTGTTTGGTGGGTGTTCGATGCTGCCAGTAATGAGTTCTTGTTCGTATGCGCTATAAATCCGCACTTGCACGCTAGAAACGTACTTTTAGGGAGTCCGTGCCGGCATGACCCGAGCACGGGGGCTAGGTTTTTCCTCCCGTCGTGGGTCAGCCGGAAAAAGTGCTCGGGGGACCCCGGTGAGCCTTGCTGCGCTCGGCTCAAGCCCCCTCTCGCATCTTTTTCCGCCCGACCCCTGAGGGGGTACGGAAAAAATTACGGGTTGATGCGGGCTGCGGTGGCTAGTTTGATTTCTTTGCCAGCTCGCGGCAGCGCCTCTACCCGACCCGATTGGGAGTTACGGCGGAAGATTACATCCGAAGCACCCGACAGCTCGGAGGCGGTAACCACTACTGGCTCCGCGAAGTAGCCTTCGGCGGAAGGCGCTACCCCGGCGTGGGGGAGCACCGAAACTTTGGTGCTGGCAGTCAGGTTCAAACCTGGTTCCACCATGCAGTCATCACCGAGGGCAATGCCTAGTCCGGAGTTGGCGCCCAGCAAGCAGCGTTTCCCGAGTGAAATCTGTTCTCCAGTTTCACCTGAGAGGGTGGTTTCGGTGGAGGCGCCCCCTCCGATATCGGAACCGTCATCGATAACGACTCCTTGGGCGACTCGGCCCTCAATCAGGCAGGTCCCCAAAGTACCGGCGTTGAAGTTAACGAACGCCGCGTGCATGACGGTGGTTCCCGGTGACAGATAGGCGCCGAGACGAACTTTCGCGCCATCGGCGATGCGTACCCCGGAAGGAATAATGTAGTTCACCATCGGGGGGAATTTATCCACGCTGAGCAGGTGAATCGGGTGTCCGTAACTCAGACGCATCCGCATACGGGTATTTTCGAAGTCCTCGACCGCACACGGGCCTTCGGTTGTCCAGGCGACGGTAGGGAGGCGAGCAAAAATACCATCGAGGTTAATAGTGTTCGGCTTTACTAAACGGTGCGAGAGTAGATGCAGACGTAAGTAGGCATCTGCGGTGGATCGCGCCGACTCGTCCAGATCGATGGTTACCACGGTGACGGTGCGGTTAACCCCGCGCCCGTCGTCACGGCCTTCAATCTGGCTTAGTTTTTCGATTAGCTGGGCATCTGATTCATCTGGCTGGTCACCTAGGTAGGGGCGAGGATACCAAACGTCAAGGGTTTGACCGGTTTCACTGACGGTTGCGAGGCCTACCCCGCGTGCTTTTCGTTCACTCATAACTCAACCTTATCTGTTGGGGGATTCATTTAGTAAGATGTTCCATAAATTTGGCCAAAAAAAGCCAAGTTCATTTAATAGTTTACGCACTAAAGGTAAAGAAATGCCAATAATTCCGTGAGGATCGCCCTTAATTGACTCAATAAATGCTCCCCCTAAGCCATCGATAGTAAAGCCTCCGGCAACTTCTAGGGGTTCTTTGCTGGCTGCGTAGGCCCGTGCTTCCTTTGCGCTAATCTCACTGAAATGCAAGGTGGCTTGCGAATAGTCTGCCACTTCGTTTTCGTAGATAAAACCGGCAGGGGAGCGCTTTAGGGCTAGGGCGCAGTGTCCGGTGTATAGCGTGGGGCTCGCTCCCGATAGCTCATGAATCTGGGCTAGAGCGCGCGCGAAACTGTGGGGTTTTCCCCTTAACTTACCGTTAAGCAGCAGCATGGAATCGCAGCCCACTACCGCTAGGCGTTCGCCTATGGGGATTTGTTCGAGGGTCTGCCAAGCTTTGTTCACCCGGGGGGTACCTTCGCCCCGAGACTCATTTGGGTCAGTTAAAAATTTGCCAATATGGCGAGCTTTGGCTTGCGCTAAAGCGGTAACTACCTGCGGGGGACCGGCAGTTTCTAGCTGGGTGCGCACCGCGTCCTCGTCAATATTGGCAGGCCAAGCAAGGGGGGTGATGCCCGCCTGGGTTAAAACTTTGAGTCGCGCTGGGGAAGCGGAAGCCAAAAGTAGCCGATCAGTCATGGGGCTTATTTTAGGGGAGAAACCGGGAAGTAGCAGGCAAAGCAAGAAGTAAATTACGGCTAAAGAAATTGTAAATAGCGGCGCCAAGAGGGGGTTCATACCGGGCTAGTACGCAAGGAGCGGGGGCGCTAATGAAGTAAGTCGCGTAGGGAACGAGAACTTTAACTCTCTTTGAAAGCGTTAAGAAAGGCCGGGTCCGCTGGAAAAAGTGAGGTCGTTCACCTTATGGTTAAGGGGTGAGTGAATCCTTGTCTGCCGCCCAGATAGCGCGCAACACCGTGATGCGCCCCGTATGGAAACTTATCGGGGGTGCTCCCACTATGACTATGCGGGAGATGGCAGAAGATCTAGGGGTCAGTATCGCGGAAATAGATAGCTTTTGGACTTCTTGCGGATTCCCCAAGGCTGATCCCGACACCTATATGTTTACCGAACAGGACGCCCAAGCCATTGCGGAATGGAAACAAGAATTCGGTGAGGGAGCTTTGGGGCGCAATACTGTGACCTCCCTGCTACGCGCACAGTCGTATATGGCTGATCGGCTGGTGCTGTGGCAACTGGAGGCGATCGTGGCGGATTTTCAAGAGCGCATGAATCTGGATGATACCTCTGCGCGTCTGGTCGCCTTAGATAAAATCGACCAATATATCGATCTCTTGCAATCGCAATTGGGATATGCGTGGCGCCGGCAGATGGCATATCTGCTGCTAAACACCAACCGGGAAGTGGAAATGCGAGAGGGGCAAACCGCTGACGCCGATTCTTATCCCTTGGATCGATGTATGGGATTTGTGGATATGGTGGCCTATACCCGCCGTTCCTCCACTATGAGTGGTACCGCTCTGGCGGATCTGGTGCAAAGTTTTGAAATGGCCTGTCGAGATGTGGTTACCACTCGCGGAGGAAGAGTGGTAAAGACCCTGGGAGACGCGGTCCTGTTCGTTGCGGATGAGCTGCTGGTGGCCGCGGATATTGTCTGTGCGATGGTAGAGTTTTTGAACTCCCAACCGGAAATTTTACCGGTGCGCGCCTCGCTAGTGCATGGACGGGTCGTTTCCCGCTCCGGCGATATTTTCGGTCCCCCCGTCAACCTAGCCTCACGGTTGGTGGATATCGCCCCTCGGGGACAGATATTGATGGATGCCACTTCTGCGCAAGAGCTTCAACGCCTGGACAAAAAAGGGTTTTTTGTAGTTAGGCCGGCTAAAACTCAAGACCTGCAAGGCTTGGGGGCGGTGGAAGGGTGGCTCCTTGCTCGTGGAGATTCTAGTCAAAGCACGGAGCCTATGATTCGCCGCAGCACCTTAGAGATAGCTTCTGGGGTAGTAAAAAGTTAGTAAAGCTATTGCCACTCGACGCCACTGGCAACAAAGTTTTTTTTAGATTAATATGGAAATATGACTACAGTTTTACTTGTTGAAGATGATCCGGCAATTTCGGAGCCCCTAGCGCGGGCGCTAGGACGGGAAGGATATGAGGTACGTGCCCACGGTACAGGAAGGGGCGCTCTCAGTGATTTCGCCGGGGCCGACTTGGTGGTTCTAGATCTCGGTCTGCCCGATATTGATGGTCTAGACGTGGCACGGGAGATTCGCTCCCAAGGGTCATCGCTACCGATCCTGGTACTTACCGCTCGTACTGATGAGGTCGATATGGTGGTAGGTCTGGACGCTGGCGCTGACGACTACGTAACTAAGCCCTTCCGCTTGGCGGAGTTGCTGGCCCGGGTGCGTGCGCTTTTGCGCCGGGCGGGCAGCGAATTCCAAGAGGACACCCTGGAGGTGCAGGACATAAAGATTGATGTTTCTGCTCACCGGGCCTTCCAGGATGGGCGGGAGCTGCAATTGACTGCTAAAGAGTTCGATCTGCTGCGTATCTTGGTAAAAGAGGCCGGTAACGTGGTTCCGCGCCAGGTAATTATGCAGGAAGTATGGGGCTCAGATCCGGCAGGTTCTACCAAGACTCTGGATATGCACATTTCCTGGTTGCGCCGCAAGCTAGGTGACGACGCCGCCTACCCCTACTACATTTCTACAGTGCGGGGAATGGGTTTCCGTTTCGAGACTGAACGAAAGTAGCCAGCGATGCGCCGGCGTGCGCTGTTAATGGTTTTTCAGTCAGTGCTGGTTTCACTGACTCTGTTGGGCCTGCCGCTGGCGATTCTGGCGCCCTCCTATGTGTGGCAGTCTGCGCAAAGCGCCCAAGATAACCAGGTCGCAACCTTGTCGCGTTATCTCGACCAGATCGGGGTGCATGACTTAGACCGGATGCGCCAATCGGTATCGCAGTGGCGGCGCGTGAATACCCCGGAAGCTGAAATTAGTATTGACCAGCGGGAAAAGCGTATTTTTGATGCTGGTTCCGTGAACACTGAATGGCAGCTGTATTCTCATGCCCGCAGCGCCGGGGGCCTGTATGTTTCTATCCGTTCCTCCGCGGTGCCGGTAATTTGGTCAGCGGTGGGCGCAGTGGGCGCAGTGCTAATTTGCGGGGCAGTGGCCTTGGGGGCGGGTACGGCCTTTGCATTCCATGGTTCCCGCCGCCTGGCGGCGCCCCTAATCTATCTGTCTGCTCAAGCTGAGCAGGTGGGGTCCGGGGCAGTCCAAGCCCGCATTGAACCCACCGGAATTGAAGAAATTGATCTGGTCAGCGAGGAACTTTCTCGCTCAGGGGAACGGATAGTTGGCCGGATCGCCAAGGAACGTCAGTTTGCCTCGGATGTCACTCACCAGTTGCGCACCCCCTTGACGGCCCTTTCGATGCGGATTGAAGAAATCGAGTATTTAAGCGATGACCAGGAAGTACGCAGCGAGGCGGAAGCCTGTCTGGAACAGGTAGAACGAATCACGCAAGTGGTAGAAGATTTGAAGAAACGCGCTGCGCAGACCAGCCACGGCAATACCCAAGCGGTGAAAATGGAAGAGATTTTCCGGCAGCAAAAGGCTGAATGGACGGCCCAGTTTGCAGCGGTAGGTCGGAAAATTGTATTTAACAACCAGGTGACCGACCGTTTGCCGCTGGCCACCCCCTCTTCGCTTTCGCAGGCTATCGCGACTTTGGTTGAAAATTCCTTAAAGTATGGTGCCGGTACGGTCACGGTTTCTACTCGCAAAGGGACTTCTTCCCGCTCGATTTTCGTAGAAGTTACTGACGAGGGCGAGGGCGTGAGTAAAGAGATAGCTCCCGATATTTTCCGGCGGGGGGTCTCCGGTCATGGTTCCAGTGGGATCGGTCTGGCACTAGCGAAAGACCTAATAGAAGCGGATGGAGGGCGTATTGAGCTCACCAGTCGCCATCCGGTAGTGTTCACGATTTCGCTTTCAGCGGTCTCTGAATCTATGTCTCCGGACCGTCTCTTGCCGCAAGGTGGTTTAGTGGTAGTAGGTCGCCGCCACGGGCGCCAGTAGGACTACTAGCAAAGTAGCTAGTAGACGGGGTGCAATTAATATTAGGGACGGTTTCCGGGGAAAAAGGCCGGAAAACTTGAGAACTGAAAACTGGCGTCTAGTGTTCGCTTAGGTTCAAGTAATCGGGACTGTCCGCAGTGGCGGTCAGGGGCATAGGCAGTACCACCTGCTCATCGGGACGGGCTGCCAGCTGCGTGCGGATATAGTCTTTAACTGCTTTGCGAGTATGAACATGACGCCGAGCTTTTTCGGACATGAACCAGCGGTGTTCGAGAACTTCGTGGAATATCTGTGCCGGCTCTAGTTTTGAGCGCAGCTCAGCGGGAATCGCGCTGATGGTGGGCAGATAGACCCGATCCATCCAGGTATTCGCCACCTGCCGCAGGGGAGTTTTATCCAGTTTCTTGCGCCGTTGGTAGGTCAAAATATCGGTGTAGATACGTTTTGCCTGTTCTTCTTGGACTTCCAGACCAGTTAGATCTTTTACCAGGCGCTGAAAATGCCCGGCCTCTACTACTCGCGGGGCGAAATGTAAGAAATCCCCGTCCTCGTCGGACTCGATCTCTACTTGGCCGATATCGAAACCGAGCTGTCCCAATCTGTCCGCGCGCGCCCCTACTCGCCAAATCTCGTCGGCGGGGATCCGCTCGGATCCGGTTAAATCTTTCCAGAGGGCGTGGTAGCGTTCTTCCAGGTAGTCGCCGACTATCGTCGGATCGAAGTCTTCGTCGACCAGGCCACCGGCCTGCAAATCCATAAGTTCCCCAATGATATTCATGGCGCCTAGGGACACATCGTATTCGCGGGAACGATCCGAAATGTTGTCGTAGAAACGCCCGGTTTCCGCGTCTACTAGGTAGGCGGCGTAGGTGCCGGCGTCGCGACGGAAAAGAGTGTTAGAGAGGGAAACATCTCCCCAGTAAAAGCCGGATAAATGCAGGCGCACCAGCAGGGCAACTAGGGAGTCAAGGACGCGGTCGAGGTTGCCTTTAGATAGGTGCTTTGACAAAAGCACCCGGTAGGGCAGGGAATACTGCAGGTGGTGGGTGACTAGAGCGGCGGGTAGTTCTTCGCCGTTTTTATCTAAACGTCCCGCGACTACTGCAGCCACCGACACAGTCGGAAGCTCTTTGCTTTCCAGCTGGCGCAGCATATGGTACTCATGTAGCGCATCGCGTTCAGAAATCTCCTTAACCGCGAAAATCGCGCCCCCAGCCTTAATGAAGCGCACTACGTGGCGGGAAATACCTCGCGGCAGAGCGGCCAATAGCTCATTTGGCCATTCTTCCAGAGGTAGTGACCAGGGTAGGGAGGGCACCAGGGAATAGAATGAGGAGGTTCCCGAGATGGTTACCCGAATTTTTTGTTTACCTGGCACTATTCCTCCTTTTGGTTATTGCTAGAACAATTTTGTCATAGGTGGTTGGGTATGGGCGAATGCATTTAGTTAAAATCGGTGAAAGAGAGTCGCTCAACAGTTAGGGAGACAGTGGTCGGGCAAGAAATCGGCGGATACAAGGTACTTAAGGCCTTGGGCGCGGGAGGAATGGCTTCGGTCTACCAAGCCGAAGCCCCCGACGGCCGCCAAGTGGCGCTCAAATTTTTACACCCTCAGATCGCTGGCGACCCTAATGCCCGCAAACGTCTGCAGCGAGAAGCCGACGCGATTAACCGAGTTAGTTCCTCGGGGGTAGCGAAAGTTTTCGAGGTAAATACCCAGGGGCAAACCCCATATGTGGCCATGGAGCTGATTAAAGGGGTAACTATCGCCCAGGACGTGAGCGAGCATGGAACCTGGGACCTTCCCGATTTGATTGACCTGGCGCAATGGTTGGCACGGATTTTACGGGAACTCCATAGCGCCGGAGTAGTACATCGGGACGTGAAACCCGCCAATATCATGATCTCCAAGCAAGGTCCGGTCTTGATTGATTTCGGAATCTCCCAAACCCCCGGGGCGGAGCGTTTAACTGCAACTGGGCTGGTTACGGGAACTCCGGGATATATTTCTCCGCAACTCATCCAGGGTGAGGACGCGCGGGCGCGCGACGACTGGTGGGCTTGGCTGTGTGTGTTGCTCTATTGCATCAGTGGCCGTCCGCCTTTTGGTTC
>CAMYFZ010000034.1 GCA_947255165.1 uncultured Varibaculum sp. | reverse complement strand
ATGCCGGCGAGGAACTTTCCGAGCACACGGCTGCAATGCCGGTGCTCGTCGAAACCCTAGAAGGGGAGCTCGAAATCACCGCCGAAGGTAAAACGGTGACCCTACTACCTGGTGGTTTAGTCCATTTCACCACCAGATTGCCGCATGCCGTTAAAGCCATTAAGCCATCAAAAATGGTGCTCTACATGCTGGCAAGACCGCAAAACTAATCTCGACGGATAAGAGTCGCAGGGAGTAAGTTTTTCCTCCCGCCCAAGAATTCGGAAAAAGACCGCAGGCATTTTCCGAATTCTTATGCCCACCGCGCCCACTCGGATAAAACTTACTCCCCGCGACCACCCAGGTGCGCGCAACTGAAAAAGTTATTCTCACGCGTCAGAGCCCAACCGCATAGGAACGGTTACTCTATAGAGAAATCACATATTTTACTTTTATCTTTCGGGCCGGGTAGCTCCCCGCTAAACAAGCTGCAACATCAGCATGGGGAAAGTTATCGCTGGGAGAAGTGAGAAGTATCCACCCAGCAGGATAGGGCTCAGAAAGACAAGTCTTCCGGGAACGTGCGAGCTGTGATGCCGAACAGGGGCTGGGAGAATAGGTTTTATCCGAGTAGGTTAGGTGGGCATAAGTCGGGTTAAATCTCTAGGATTTAACCCGACTTGGGCGGGAGGAAAAACCTATTCTCCCAGCCTAAATAACACGAACAGATTTTCCGGAAACGGTCACTTAGTACGAGACGCTAGCAGGGCGGAGGCTTCTTGGCGCGCGGTGCCTTCCTCCGCTAGTTGCGCCAGATTAGCGGGCAACTCCCGGCCTTTCGCCTGCATGGCCCGCGCCCACAGCCGCCCTGCCCGGTAGGAAGAACGTACCAAGGGGCCTGCCATTACCGCCGAAAATCCCAGTTCATAAGCATATTTTGAGAGTTCCACGAATTCCGCGGGCTTGACCCAGCGATCGATGGGGTGATGTAGAGGGGAGGGCCGCAGGTATTGGGTGATGGTCATAATATCGACTTTGGCATCTTTCAAGGCGCGCAGGGCGGCCTCGATTTCTTCGCGAGTTTCTCCCATCCCTAAAATCAGGTTCGATTTGGTAATCAAACCGGCATCTGAGGCGGCCTCTAAGACCTGTAGGGAACGCTCATAACGGAAGGCGGGACGAATCTGCCGGAAAATCCGGGGTACGGTTTCTAGGTTGTGTCCGAATACTTCGGGTCGAGACGAGAACACTTCCTCTAGCGCGCCTTGGTGTCCCCGAAAATCATCTACCAGCAGCTCTACCCCGGTATTGGGGGATTTGGCGTGAATCTGGCGAGCAGTTTCTGCATACAGCCAGGAGGCTCCATCGGGCAGGTCATCGCGGGAAACTCCAGTGACCGTCGCGTACCGCAGACCCAATTCGGCAACCGAGTCCGCGACTCGGCTCGGTTCCTCACGGTCATATTCGCTGGGGCGCCCAGTAGCGATATCGCAAAAGTCGCAGCGCCGAGTACAGACCGCTCCGCCAATCAGGAAGGTGGCTTCTCGATCCTGCCAACATTCGTAGATATTGGGACAATTGGCTTCCGCACAGACGGTGTTTAGCCCGGAGCGGCGCACCAAGTGCCGCATATCCATATAGTTCTTACCGGAAACTACCTTGGTTTTTATCCAGTCTGGCTTGTTTTCGATGGGGCTAAGGGCGTTCCGTGCCTCTACCCGCAATAGCTTGCGGTCTCCCACTTCAGGAAGTGTAGACATTTTTGCCCTCCCCACGTTGTTCTTCACCTCTAAAGTAAGGGGTGTCTAAGTTGCGATGCAAACTAGCTATCACCGGGGCGCGCATGGAGGCCACGGTTTCCTGGCAGCCTTGTTCGCTCATAGAAGTTACCCAAGCATCGGCGAGACCGCAGGGAATAATCCGAGCGAAATCACTAAAAGTAGGGTTCACGTTGAGGGCGAAACCGTGCATGGAAGCACCGCGAGCGGTATGAATCCCGATGGCAGCAATCTTCTTATCGATTTCACCGGGCTGCACAATCCAGGCACCTGCCCGCCCCTTAATCCGCTGCGCCTGAATCCCGTAGGGCTCCAAGGTATCGATAACTACCTGTTCCACGGCGCGAATAAAGCGAATAACATCCAGAGGCTGCGGTAACTTCACTATCGGATAGCAAACCAATTGCCCCGGGCCATGCCAAGTAACGGAACCACCCCGATTCACCTCGATCACCGGCACATCTTTATTAGGCACATCTTCCGGTTTGGTATTGCGCCCCACGGTGAAGGTAGGGGAGTACTGCACCAGCAGAGCAGTATTTTCTCGCGTTCCTGCTGCTACCTCGCCGTGCACCTGTTTATGCAGTTTATCCAGGCGGCGGTAGTCCTGAAGTTCGGCGGTTAAATCCAAAATTTGCACGCCTTACAGCCTACCTGCTTTAGGTAGATCCGGTCGCCTCAAATAGGGTTTTCGGAGGTGCTATAAGCTAGCAATGAAATCAGCCAGGATTTCTTCTACCTGTCGGGTTTCCACCAAGAAGCCGTCATGACCGGAGGAGGAAGTAACTTGCCGGTACTGGGCTCCGGGAATCTGGCGTGCCAGTTCCGCGCATTCTGCTACCGGGAATAGGCGGTCGGAATCGACCCCGATAACTAGGGTAAGCGCGGAGATAGAGCCGGCGGCGCGGCGGGTGCCGCCGCGCCCGCGCCCGATATCGTGAGTTATCATCGCGCGAGTTAGCGTCCGATAAGAACCGGGATCAAAACGCTGCGTCAGTTTTTTCCCGTGATAATCCAGGTAGGACTCCACCGCATAACGCCCGCCCGCCAGGGGATTTTCACCGCATTGGGGATCATTGCCAAAACGGGCATTTAACTCGCCGGCGGTGCGATAGGTGGCGTGCGCGATTTGCCGCGCCAGCGCCATACCGGGGTTACCCGCTTCTTTATCGGCCGCTAAATAGTAGTCGCCACCATCAAAGGTGGGATCTAGCTCTTGGGCACGCACCTGCATATGCGCCCAACCGGTCTGGTCAGCGCTGGTCGCTGCGGCGGTAGCGACCAGCGCCAAGGCCCGTACTCGGCGCGGATATAGGCACGCCCACTCCAGGGCACGGAATCCTCCTGCCGAAGGCCCGACTATCAATGCCCACGACAACACCCCCAGATGTACCCGCAGCTTGTTTTCGGCGCGCACCTGGTCACGAGTAGTGATTTCTGGAAACCGCGAAGCCCAGGGTAGACCATCGGGGGCGGGCCAGGCCGGACCGGTTGACCCCTGGCATCCCCCTAGACAATTGGGAGCGACCACAAAGTAGCGATCAGTATCAATCGGTTTACCTGGCCCGACTACCCGTTCCCACCATCCGGCAGTGGGATGCGCCGCGGTTTGCGCCCCGCTGACATGAGAATCGCCAGTTAGGGCGTGTTCAATCAAGATCGCATTGGAGCCATCTGCATTCAGTTTCCCCCAGGTCTCATACGCCAGATATGCGCCTGGAAGGCTGCCCCCATTTTCTAAGGGCAGTTCCCCCAGGGAAACAAACTGGCGGTCACCAGGGTCATCACCGGGTAGCCAGGCGGGATTACTTGCCCAGTTGGTGCCGGGGTATTGCTGGCGGGGATTAATTTTAATGCCCTGAACACTGCTTTTTATAGCCGTTTGCATTTTGATTCCTCTCCCAAGTCTTATCTGGATCTTGTTGAAGATCGCTATTTTTTAATTGCCGTGAATCCGGCCTCGAGATCGTTAATAATGTCGTCTACGTCCTCTAACCCGACAGATACCCGGATAGTGGATTGGCTGATTCCCGCCGCCGCTAACTCTTGTTCATTAGCTTGCGAATGGGTCGTGGACGCGGGGTGGATAACTTGGGAACGCAAATCTCCCAGATTCGCCACGTTGGTCAGTAAAGTTAAGGTATCGACGAAAGCCTCCCCATCAGCGCGGTCGCCCTTGAGATCGAACGCCAAAACCGCGCCGGCACCGCCGGGGGCATACTTTTGCTGCAAACCATGGGTGGGAGAAGACTTCAGACCCGAATAGTTTACCGATGCTACCTGCGGGTGTGCCTCCAAGAACTCTGCCACTTTCTGAGCGTTCTCTACGTGGCGTTGTACCCGCAGCGAGAGGGTTTCAATCCCAATATTCACTAGGAAAGAGTTAAAGGGGCTGGCCGCAAAACCAAAGTCCCGCAGCCCCTGCACCCGGGCTTTCACAATGAACGCGGCCTGCCCCAAGTCTTTATAAACCAAGCCGTGATAGGAGGGATCCGGCTGGTTGAACTGGGGGAAACGTTCCGGGTCAGCGCCCCAATCAAAAGAACCCCCATCAACGATTGCCCCTTGGATAGAGTTTCCATGTCCGCACAGATATTTCGAGGCCGAATGCACCACAATATCGGCTCCCCACTCTAGGGGGCGGGTCAAATAGGGAGTAGCTACCGTGTTATCCACGATAAAAGGAACCCCGACGCGGTGCGCCGCCTGCGCCACGGCCTCAATATCGAGAAAATCATTCTTCGGGTTGGGAATGGTTTCTCCAAAGAACGCAATCGTGCGGTCATTGGCGGCCGCCTCCCACTGCGCTGCATCCGTAGGGTCGGCAACAAAAGTGGTGGTGATGCCATAACGCGGAAGGTTATTGGCCAGGAACGCGATGGTGCCTCCGTATAGCGAAGGGGAGGCAACGATATTGTCCCCAGCCTCAGCAATCGTCAAAATAGTTAGGGCAATCGCAGCGGCCCCCGAAGAAGTCGAAAGCGCTCCCACTCCGCCCTCTAAGGAGTTAACTCGCTCCTCGAAAACCTCATTGGTGGGGTTATTGAGGCGAGTGTAGATGGGGCCGGGTTCTTTCAAAGCGAAGCGATCCGCTCCCTGTTTCGCGTCCTTAAACACGTAGCCGTTGGTTTGATAGAGGGGAGGAACCGGAGATCCTACTTCTTTATCGGGTCGGTATCCGGCGTGAATCTGGCGGGTATTGAAACCCCAGTTTTGCTTAGTCATTTTCTTTTATCCTTTTAAAAAGTAGATTTGGGTTTTTATAAAACGTTTGCCAATAGTCCACTTCGGATAAAGAAAAAGCCCGGCAAGGCAGTCCAAAGGGACTTTCTTTGCACGGGCAAACGCGTCGCCGCCTAGGGGCGGACTGAGAAGAGCTGACCGTGCGGGTCAGCTGAACATTCGACGTGTCATGCCCCTAAGATAACCCAGGGTTCCCCGGCGAATGCAAGCCCGTATTAACATGTGAGAACTAAGTCACTATTTCGGTACGCGAAATTTTTGGAATTCTAAGCTGTCTAATAGCTGAAAAACCGCCCCTCAGCGGTTAATCTGGAGGTAAGAGTAATCCTAAAAGGAGAAAACATGAGCGAAGACAGCTTGCCCAGTGTAGAAACCAATGCTGACCCGGTGGTTACCTGGACTGTTCAAGAAGGAGCGATGGTAGCTGCCAAGCTCGATCCCAGTGCGGTCTGCCAGTTCTTCCAGGAACAAAACATCGTCGCGGAGGCAGACTGGTTTCCGGATACTCCCCACTTGCTGGGGGTAAATATGCTGCGTAACCAAGCCGATGGTCTGGCTTCTTTGGATGAGGCGGGCGAACCCCTGCGGGTAGGGGCAGCGCTTCCAGAAGTGGTAGAGAAACTGGCAAAAAAGTTTGAGGCCGATGTTTCAATTGGCGAATACCATGCCAATAAACTGCCTGCAGACAAACCCATACCTTCCCGTGCCGGTGATCGCAGCCAACCGGTGCGCGTGGTAGAGATTTCGCGGATGCCGGTTTCTTCGGTTCCATTTTGCGCGGCTGCGGAAGGAAAAACTCTCGGTTGCGTGACCCTTACGGAGGGTCGCATCGCCCTGTGCTATGAAACCATTCGCGCAGACATTGTCGAGGGTTCTTTGATCTCCCGGATTCCTGCCATCGGACTCTATGTATCAGACCATGATCAGCGGGTAGTGGCAGTAACCTCCGATGAAAGCGCAGATCCAGAGAAACTAGCGATTCACTCTTGGCTGTTGCAAACTCAGGTGGTGCCGGGGGCAGTAGAAAATCCCGATCCGGCGCTAAAGGAGCAGATCCGCGAATATTTGGGGCACTCTTCCTCACCCAAAAATATTGCCGAAACTGCCGGCTGTGATGCCAAGCAATTGGCAGAAACCTTTAAAATAGCCGGTCAGGACGGCATGGTGCGGGCGATTGAAGTCATGGGGCTACCTGCTGAGGTCGCCGCCTTCCTCTACGGGCGTCTCGATTTAGAAGATGTGCCTGGTATCGAGATCTTCCATGAACCCGGCTGGGCGCGCGCCATGGGCCACAGCGTAGATATGCGAATTTTGCACTCTGATGAGGACGCGAAAACTCCTTTTGGAATCTTGCGGAAGTGGGAGGTAGAGCATCCCACCCTAATGAAAGTCGCAAATATTGCACAGTTGGCGGTAGGAATCGGACTGATGGGAGCAGGTCTGATTGGTCTAGCCGGTAAGAAACGTTTCTCGAAACTGTCCCTGCTGGGCGGAGTGATGCTGGGGATAGATGGCGGATTACGTTCTTCAGTGGTTTACCACATGAAAAACCGGATAGTGGGCGATCTTTAAACAGTCAGTTCCCGGATGCCCCAACAAGAAAACTTGAGGTTATAGAACTGCAAGTTTTATGGAGCTGAAACTTTGCCCTGGATAAGTCGTATTATCGCGCACTTGTTTAGTGAGGATCCCGGCGCGCATTTTTGAGGCCGCGCAGGAAGGCAATTCGTTTTTCATGACGCGCAATCATTCGGTCAATCCCCGCCGCGACTTTTCCGCGCCAAGGTTTGCCGCTTTGGGTCGCTAGCCGGGAACGCCATTTTCGCGCCTGGCCAAGAGGAGACTGTTCAGGTAGGGAAGCATCATCCGGAGCATCTAGATCTACCGCTCCGCTGAGTTTATGGTGTGCCCAATCCAAGGTGAGAGGGTCCGAGAGCGAAACATAATTGGGGCATTCGGTACCGTGTACGTCCTCGGCTTCGCTAATTGTCAGCACTTTTGGAGGATTAGCGATAAATGCACAGGTTACCAGCATTACGCGCGACAGCAAGTTAATCCAGAGTAGCAAAGTAGCGATAGCGGCAAAGGAAGCTAGGAGAGGATTGTTAACCGAGCCCACCACGGAGGTTCCCAGGGATCTGATCAGGGTTGAAATCACGCCAAAAATCGCTAAACCGCAGAGTAAATCCTTTTTTGGTACCCGAATTAGTGCTACGAAACGAATCAAAACCCACAGGATTAATCCATCAATCGCGGCGCTGATAAGAAAAGATCCGATGTGAATAGCCGTAGACGTAACGGTAGATTCCATCCCAATTGTCGAAAGTATCTGCCGGCCAATAAGGGAGTTTGCCAAGGTTAATATCCCGGTGGCGCCTACTCCCAAAGCGATAGCCAAAAAACCGAGCAGATCGCGTAACTGCTCCATGGCGGCTCCCGAAGATACCTGATCAATTCCGAACATGGCGCGGATGGAAGATTTCATGGCGCGCATGACCCCGGTAGCCGAAAATAGCAGCACCACCACTGCCACCAGGCCAGTTAGCGAAAAAGAGGTTGAAATCACCAGGTCGGAGGGGTCAATGATTCCCGAGGACCCCTTCCAATCCAGTACCCCTGGCAAAGAAGATGAAATTGATGAAAATACGGCATCTTGCAATTGCGGACTACGTCCCAGTAATCCTAAGAGCAGCGTGATCCCGATAGTTAGGGCGGCAGCCAGCGAAAAAATCGCGGAATAGGCGATCCCGCCGGCTAGGAGGGCGCCGCGACCGTTACTGTAACGCGTGAGGGAGCGCAAAATGCGCAAACGCTGCAGCCAGGACACAAAAAGCCTGGTTTTTTCTTTTAGCCCTGTTTCTGCTTTCACCTCTGCAAACTTAGGTGAAAATTGCTCGGGATGGCGGGAGCGAACAGAAAGCTGGGCAGAGGTACCGGTAGGTTTCATACTATTAATCTAGCGGTTTTACGCAGCGAAAGCAGCTCGCAAACGAACAAAAACGCGCTCAAAAAAGACAAATAAAAACATTTAGGGTAGTCTAAGAAAAATGGTTTTCCCCGACCGATGGAGAGACTCATGTTAGCGCACCAGCGGCACGATGAGATTTTGCGGCAAGTAAATGAGAGTGGGTCTGTGCGGGTAACCGACCTGGTCACCCAGCTGAAAGTCTCAGAGATGACGGTACGGCGCGATATTCGGGTGCTGGCTGCTCGCGGGCTTTTAGAACGCGTTCACGGGGGAGCAATTAAGATTGAACGCGAAGAGCAACCGGGAAAATCCGCGGTCGCTGTCTCCAGTGAAGAACAAAAAGCCTTAGCCGAAGCAGCAATGGAAACTATTCGCCCTGGATCAGCGGTTTTTATTGGGGCTGGTGGGTGCGCTAGCGCCCTCGCGAAGCAAATCATTGAGAGTGAATTCTTTTCCTCCCTCACGGTAGTAACTAACTTTTTACCCGTAGCCAAAATGCTTGATCACGCCCAACAACGCCAACGCGACCAGGGTGTAATCCCTGCTCAAGTGGTTATCTTCGGGGGACAGCCCGACGGTCATGAAAACTTGGGGCCCCTAACGCTAGTTGATGCTCATAGCTTCCATCTGCATTCGGTGTTTATCGAAGCGGAAGGCTTAGACGCAGAAACTGGCTTGAGCTGCCAGAGCCTGGAAAGGGCGGCCTTACATCGGGTGCTCATTCGCAACTGTGATTTTGCTACCGTGATGGTGCCTAGCGGGGCCTGGGAGCGCTCAGCGTTAAACATAGTATGTCCCGTAAATAAACTTTCGCGAGTGATAGCCGGCAGCGAGCCGCCCCCGGAAATAGCTGCCGCTATGCAACAGGCGCAAATAATGGTGGAAGTGTGTGAGTCCTAAGCGGTGCGCACCCCGATAGTATTTTATTAGTGATGAAGCTACACGTAATCGTCCCCGCCGGAGGACCCGGAAGTCGCCTCTGGCCGCTTTCTCGGGCAGGAAAACCCAAGTTTTTACTGGATTTGCTAGGGGAGGGGCGCACCCTATTACAGGCAACCGTTGACCGGCTTTCCCCCTTGGCAGCGTCGCTAACGATAGTAACTGGTGCTGATCACGCCGCGGCTGTAGCCTCCCAAAATCTAGCTGAACGCCTAGAATCGGACGCGAACAGCCGTTATGTGATCTTGGAAGAGCCCAGTCGAAAAAACTCTCTGGGAGCGATTGCTTGGGCGGCGGCGAGGCTCCAGCATGAATATGGGCCCGTGATTGCCGGGTCTTTTGCCGCTGATCACGCGATCAAAGACGAAGCTGCATTTCGCAGGGCAGTAACCGCTGCAGTAGAAACCGCCGAAAGCGGAAAAATCGTAACTATTGGGATAGCTCCCGCCTCTCCCTCTACTGCTTACGGCTATATCTGCGCTTCCGATACCGTTCTGGGCCCTGAAAGAGGCGGGCCTCCAGTTTTACTAGCCGAAAGTTTTAAAGAAAAGCCCTCCGAGCCGCAGGCCAAAAGTTATCTGGAAGCCGGAGGCTACTTTTGGAACGCCGGAATGTTCGTTTTCAGCACTGAAATATTTCTCTCTCACCTGCAAAAGCTGCTTCCTAGTTACTATGAAACCATCCAAAAAATCTTGTGCTTTAACCCGGGGACGCCGGAGTTCTTAGCACTATGGGAATCGCTCCCTTCCTACCCCATAGATACTGCGATAGCAGAACCAGTAGCCGCCAGCGGGGGAGTAGCAGTGGTAGCTGCCGAAGACTTCGGTTGGTCAGATGTGGGGGATTTTCGTTCCTTACGCCAGGCTATTGCCGGGGATGATTTGGAAACCCCGATAGTGCGAGGGATAGGACAAACCCAGCTGCTGGCAAGCCCGGGAGCCTTTGTCGACCACGAGGGGGAGGAAAAATTGGTGGTGCTGGGAGTACCTAACGCGGTCGTGATTCGCCGCGGGGACGTCACCTTGGTGACCACCGCCGAAAATGCCCAAAAAATAGGAGAAGCGGCGGAAAAACAAGGGGACTTGCGGTGAGACTGGCGCGAGCGCTGATAACAGCGTTGGGAGTAACTTTGGCGCTAGCAGGTTGCGCGGGAACCAACGTGGCCCCCACAGGTTATATAAATGCCGCAGATTTTCGCACCTGCCTGCTCACTTTGGGAAAAGGGGAAGCCGGTTCGATTAACGCTAGCGCCGTATCTGCGTTAAACGACGGAAAGAAACGACTAGGAGTAGCCACGCGGCACCGTACCCTTGATTCGCCCGCAAAGATTGAAAAGGCTATCACCGGCGATATTTCTGCCAACTGTTCCCTGATCATCGGGGTGGGAGAGGCCTTCGTTGAACCCCTGATGAAACAGGCCAAGTACCACCGGGCGCGCCATTTCGCCCTGCTACTTCCGCCGGGAACTACTGCCCAAGCTACCCGCGAAAATGTAGCCATCGTAAGCTACGATCTGAGCCAACCTGCCTATGTAGCCGGGTTCATTGCAGCGGGAACTTCCGCAAGTGGCCAGGTGGGGGCGGTTGCCGGTGAAAACAATCAGACTAATAAAACCTTGATATCCGCGTTCACTCAAGGGGTTGCCCGCTATAACTTGGAACAGGAAAAGACCAATAATGAAGCAGTAAAAGTTGGAGTCTTGCCGGGAGGTAACAAATTCTATCTCGGCGCCAATGCCGATGGGAATAAGGTAAAAACCCAGACAGAGTCGCTAATAAAGCAAGGGGCGGATGTTATCTTTTTCGCTGAGGGCGCGCAAAGCCCCGGCGCATTAGAGGCGATTACTAAGGCAAATACCGATAAGGAAATGGCCGCTAAAGCTGCGGCAGCGGCGGCCGCAGAGGCCGCTAAGCGCGCTGCTACCCAAAGCGCGAGTCCTACTCCCGCGCCAAGTTCTACTACTCCCACCGCCAGCACCAAAGAAAGTGATGCGGTCGGGACTATCACCGCGATCTGGTATCTAACTGATGGACATGAAACCCAGAACGGGGTGGCGGGAGGAAAACCGCCAATTTTGACTTCGATAGTCCCCGATGTATCTAAGGCGATGACTTCCCTAATCGAAGAGGCACGTAAAGATCGTTACGCCTCGAACTCCACCCAGATTCTGGGAACCTATAAGAACGGATGGGTGGGGCTTACCCCGTTTTATGAATACGGGTCTACGGTGCCCAATAAGGTGAAGAATAATTCGCAAATTATTGAGGAAGAATTCCGGCAGGGAACCTTGAAGCTATAGCTGCCTTGCAGGAGAAACCTGGAAGAAAATAGCTGGAATTACGAATTACTCGGTGGATAACTGCTGCTACCGGCCTTTAAGCTTCCTCAGGATAAAGCTGATGAATAGCGGCCGCTAAATCGATGACTTCTTTTTTACTCATCTCGATAACTAGGCGTCCGCCCCCTAATGCCGGCAGTCGCAACACTACTTCCCGGCCTTCTTCTGTACGAGCCCCGTCCTCGGCTACTTCTAACGGACCATCTCCGGTTCGTGGTTTCATTGCTGCCATGCTGACCCCCAGAGAGCTAAATAATTATGACTAAAATAGCAATTACTTAGCTAATTATAGCAGATGGAAAACTTTGGTTTAGAGCAGGTTTCTGTCACTTTGCTTCGCTCACAGAGGTTACCGCTAATTTTTCAGGAGGAGCTCAAAACCGATAATTTCCAAATAGCGGAGATGCTAATGTGAACAGGTGGATGTGAAACTTTTCCCCAGTTTTGCCGGATTTTTCCCCACTTTGTTCTGGGGTACCGGGCATCTAGTTTCTGCGGTCACTTTGATTGTTTTGACGGTTGTTATCGCGGTGCTGCTGCTCGCTGAGGGACAATTCAAAGAATAGGGCGTATGTACTATTTTTTATATGTATTAGCGCTCTCCTTGGTGATGAACCTCTTGATCACCTGGTGTTTTGAGCTGGTGGTAGCGCTCATTTGGGGGCTGCGCACCTGGCGTGCCCTGTTCATAGTAGCTTTGGTAAACGCGGCCACTAATCCGCCGCTATCGGCGTTGATGGTTTTTCTCAGTTTCACTCCCCTCGGACGCAGTAGCCTGTGGCTATTGCTAGTGTTCGAGCCCCTGATCGTACTGATTGAAGGTTGGATTTATCAGCGCACCCTGCCGCAGCTAGCTCGGCCCTATTTATTCTCATTCGTGGCAAATTTGGCCTCGGGAGGGTTAGGGATGTTGATATGATTAGGAAGCCCAATCCCCAAGGAGCAAGATATGTCTAATTCCCCTTCAATCCTGCATAAGTTCCAAATCTTTATCGTCGCGTTATTCCTGGCGGCACTATCGTTAATGGTTGCCCCCAGTTCCGCCAGGGGAGATGATGCTAAGCCCTGGAGTGACTTTACCGCCGAAGATTATTACGTAATCGTGTCTGCCTGGGACGGGGTAAATATCCGAGAATTCCCCGGTGTCAACTACCAAAAATTGGCGTTTGCGCCTCAGGGAACCCGACTACACGTAACTGGATCCGCAAAAAACGAGAATGGCAAGCCCTGGCTGAGCATAGAATCTCCTTCCGGATGGGCAGCCGCCAGTGAGGTCACGAACGAACGCTATTATCGCCCCCCCGGCTCGGACCACTACTCAACCTTCTCCGGTGGCTCCTAAAACTACGCCCACACAAACCACCACTACGACTGTCACTGCCACCGCGAAAGCCCCGGATGCGGAGCAATCTGCTCAAAAGTCAGGTATTAGTAAGGGATGGGTTATTGCCCTAGTAGCGATGGTGGCTCTTATCAGCATTATTTCGATGCTGTTACTTTACTTGTTATTTATAAGAGGAAAGAAAAACCAACCGGTACCGATATCTCCCGGGCCGCGCTGGTAAACCCGGTCAGGATCAACCAAGAGGTTAGAAGAAAAAAGTAAGTAGAGTTGAACTGCTAGGAAGTTTCGGGCGCTTTACCGATAATCTCTAGAGCCTGGGCGGGAGTATCAACCAGTTGCACCGCCGCTAATTCTGCCTCGGTAATCATTCCTGCGGTCAATAGTTGATCTTTGAGCCAGGACAACAGTCCGCTCCAGTAGCTGCGCCCTACCAAGACAATGGGGAAAGATTTTATTTTTCCGGTTTCTGCCAAGGTCACGGCCTCGAAAAGTTCGTCTAAAGTACCGAATCCTCCCGGTAAAACCACGAATCCTTGTGCATATTTTACGAACATGGTTTTGCGAGCGAAAAAATACCGGAAATAAATCCCAAGCGATATCCAGTCGTTAAACAATTGCTCGTGGGGTAGCTCGATTCCTAACCCCACCGCGATTCCTCCGGCTTCGGTACAACCTTTGGAGGTCGCCTCCATTTGCCCCGGGCCTCCTCCGGTAATTACCGCCCAACCGGCCTCAGCCAGAAGTCTGCCAGTTTCTTCCCCCAGGGCGTACTCCGGGCTGTCTTGGGTAGTCCGGGCGGAACCGAAAACTGAAATTGCCGGCCCAAGTTCGGCAAGGGCTCCGAATCCCTCGATAAATTCGCTTTGAATTCTAAGCACCCGCCAAGTGTCATTATGGAGCCATTCAGTATCATTTTGGGGACGCAGCAAACGTTGCTCCGAAGTTTCGGTAGGCATTAGGGGATTGCGCATCTGAATGGGTCCGCGGCGATATACGCCATTATTTTTAAAACTTCTCACCAGCGCAGCATACCAGTAGGTAGTTTAAGCCTAAGTTAACCCCGCCGGAACATTTGGTTGCACTACGGCAAAGAAAGATAAGTAGCTCCTATCGGGTGCTAAAAAGAAACCAAAATTTTTCGCCAGAGCGGAAAATCTCGCCGGTTTATTCTGGCGGGCAATAAACTCCCACGGCTAGGCCATCTCCACAGGTGAGCACGTTAGCGATGAAACGTTCATCGCTAAGCAGGGAAGTAACCGCTTGCCGCATCTGGGTAGTTTCCATTTCCCGGCGTGCTGGGTCTCCCACCTGATCCATCCAGAGGGCGTGTACAATCACCACCATCCCTCCGGGACGCAGAATGCGGGTAGCTTGTTCGATATAGCTAGCGATTTCGCGTACGTCCCCATCGATCACTACCAGGTCATAGGCCGCACCTGCCATCCGAGGTAGAACCTCCAGGGCATGCCCGTTGATTAGGCGGGTACGATTTGACCGGCCGGTGGCGAGGCGGAAGGCGGTGCGGGCGGCAGCCTGAAACTCAGATTCCGAATCAATAGTGGTGAGTACGCCGTTTTCAGACATTCCAGCCAGCAGATATAAACCCGAAACTCCCGCTCCGGTGCCGATTTCAAAAATAGCTTTCGCCCCACAGGCTGCCGATAGCATCCGCAAAGCTGCCCCGGTGGCAGGAGAGACCGGAGCCGCTCCCATTTCTACGGCGGCGGTGCGCGCCGCCGTAGTGATCTCGTCCTCTACCACCTGGGACTCAGTCCAGTCCCAACTCAAAGCTTTGTTGTTATTCATAAAGACTTCCTCGCTAGCGGATCTACGCTTGCAACCAGTTTACGAAACCAGCCTCGTAACTTACAGCGGTTTAACCCCGAGGTTTCGTCCGGCAAGCGAACTAGTACGCTTAGCGAGCGCCCCCGCAACCTGATTAATGGCTTGCGATGCCGGAGAATCCGGATGCATAGCCACCACCGGGGTTCCCTGGTCTGAGCCTTCCCGCAAAGCGATATCGATCGGTACGTTAGCCAAAACCGGAACTTCGTATCCCAGCTGAGCACTGAGGCGACCGGCCACCATATCGCCGCCACCGGTGCCAAATAAATGCAGTTTACTGCCATCTTCTTGCGGTAGATAAGACATGTTTTCGATTACTCCGATTACCCGCTGTTCGGTCTGCGCTCCGATAACCCCGGCCCGCTCTGCAACTTCTGCCGCTGCCACCTGCGGGGTGGTAACTACCAAAATTTCTGAACCTGGTAACAACTGGGAAATCGAAATTGCGACATCGCCGGTCCCCGGAGGCAAATCCAGGAGGAGAACATCAAGGTCGCCCCAGTAAACGTCCGCTAAGAACTGCTGGAGGGCGCGGTGCAGCATCGGGCCACGCCAAACTACCGGTTGGCCCTCCGGAACAAACATGCCAATCGAAATTACTTTGACCCCGCCGGCTACCGGGGGAACAATCATGCCATCGATAACGGTGGGTTCGTCTGCTACTCCCAGCATCCGGGGGATCGAAAAACCATAAATATCGGCATCCAGCACCCCGACTTTGAGGCCTTGGCTAGCCAGAGCTAACGCCAAGTTAGCGGTCATCGAAGATTTTCCGACCCCGCCTTTACCCGAAGTAATCGCATAGACCCGGGTCAGGTTACCTGGCTGCGCAAAGGGAATCACATTTTGTGGTCCCGAAAGTTTTTCTTTCAATGCGGCCCGCTGGGCTTCATCCATTACTCCCATCTCGACCGTGACCACATTTACCCCAGGAACTTTTGAAACCTGTTCTTGGACATCTTTTTCAATCACTGATTGCAGGGGACAACCCGCGATAGTCAAATCCACACTGACCTTTACCGCGCCGTCCTCACCAATAGAAACTTCGCGCACCATATCCAGGTCGGTAATCGCCCGCCCCAGTTCGGGATCAATGACCCGACTTAGTGCCTGTCTAATTGCCTCTTCGTTTAACTGACTCATGCCCCCTATCCTATATGGCGCTCGCTAAGACCTCACTTTTCTTGGCTAAGCTAATGGCGATACTTGCCCGGTTTTGGGGATATTTATTGCTTTAGCGACGGGAAAGAGGCGGCAAAAAGTTATTCGGCGCCCCTGGTTTCCCGGTTGCAACTTTATTTATGTTCCTCTTTTTCCTGGTGTAGCTTCTGGTATTCCTCATCCCTAATTTCATCTAAGAGGTCGCGAAGTTCGCCTCGCACGAAATCTCGGGTAGCTACCTCCGACATCGACAGGCGCAAAGAAGCAATCTCGCGGGTGAGATATTCGATCTCGGCATGATTCTTTTCCGCGCGGCGACGGTCTTGTTCCGCCGAAACTCGATCACGGTCATCTTGCCGGTTCTGTGCCAACAAAATTAGGGGGGAAGCGTAAGAGGCCTGCAAAGATAGCATTAGAGTCAGGGCCGTAAATCCCAGGGAAGCACTGTCAAAACGCCAGGATTCCGGAGCCCAAGAGTTCCAACCTAGCCACAAAACTACGAATACCGTCAGGTAAACCAAAAATTGCGGGGTCCCCTGAAAACGCGCAAAAGATTCTGAAACTTGCCCCACACCCTCGGACTGTAAATTTATGCGCGGAAGTCGAAAACGACGCTTTCTTTCGCGGGGAGTATCAAGCCTGTCCGGCATCTTCGCTCCTTTCCCTTTCCATCGCTAGGTCGGTTAGTTCTTCGTCTGCGTCGCGCCAATCCTCAGGTAAGAGGTGGTCGAGGACGTCATCAACACTAACCGCGCCCAAAAGATGCCGATTGTTGTCAACTACGGGAACCGCAGTGAGGTTATAGGTAGCAAGTAGCCTGGTTACTGTGCCAATACCGGCAGCGGGGTCCACCCCTTTAAGATCATCATCAAGAATCTGTCCCAAGAGGGTTTGGGGAGGCTCGCGCAAGGCTTTTTGAATATGGACCGCTCCTAAGAAACGTCCAGTCGGGGTCTCTGTAGGAGAGCGAGTTACACACACCAGCGCGGCGAGGGCAGGAGGAATATCTTGCCGGCGCACATGGGCTAACAGGGTCGCCACGTCAGCATCAGGAGGCAAAATCACCGGAGTAGTAGTCATCAAACCACCCGCGGTGCGTTCCCCATAAGCCATTAGACGCCGCACGTCCGCCGCTTCTTCCGGTTCCATTTCTGCCAACAAAATTTGTGCTTGTTTTTCGGGTAATTCATTTACCAAGTCGGTGGCATCATCAGGTTGCATCACATCCAAAATATCGGCAGCGCGAGCGACGTCGAGGGAGGTAAGAATGGACACCCGGTCTTCTTGACCCAGCTCTTCCAACACGTCCGCCAACCGTTCATCTCCCAGCTGCGCAGCCACTTCTAGGCGGCGTTTTTCCGGCAGATCGGCCAGTACATCTGCAACGTCCGCCGCTTTCGCATCTTCTAACTGAGCCAGTAGGGTAGTTGCCTCCTGCGGGAGCACCGATTTGCGCAGGTGAGTTACCGCTGAAGGATCAATCAGCAGGGTTTCCCCGCGGCTGAGTGCTAACGCCGAAGTTACTCGCTGCACATAGAGTTTGGTGATATACCAGTCGCGACGATCGTCTTGCTCCATACACATATCCTGGATTTTCACGTCGCCAGAACCGTCTCGCATCGCCACTACGCGATCCATCAGTTCGCCCATCACCATGGTTTCCGCTACCCGCTGTTGGAACTGGCGAATATTAACCAATCCCGTGGTGATCACCTGTCCTGGCTGGATGGCAACGATCCGGGTTACCGGTACGAACACCCGGCGGTGTCCGGCAACCTCAACTACCAAGCCCACCACCGTGGGTAACCCGGTAAAACGCAATACGATAATCACATCGGTTACCCGACCGATTTCATCGCCTACGGGGTCAAAAACACGAGTGCCCGCCAGTTTGCCGATGAAAACACGCGAACCTACCGGTTTGATTGAGTGTTTGACGTGCTCCATGTTTCCAACTCTACTTGAAGATCGAGGAAGTTAAGAGTTTAGTTGCCTGCTGCTGATCCACTTTCCGCAAACTAATTCTTGACCCGAGAGTCCAGATCACGAGTAAGATTCGCCGGCGGCAAAATCTGCCGGCTTTGCGGGGGATGGTTTTGCAATGCGCTGATCGTCCGTAGACACTTAAGCTATGGCTTTTTCTCTAAATCGCACGGTAAACGCAAGTGGGCAGGGGCAGGATTTAGCGATCTTTGCTTCTAAAGAAGAGGCGGAAGAAGCTATAAATTACTTACAATCCCAAGAATTCCCGCTGCAGCAACTGCTGGTGCAAGAACGCGGACTGATGCGTTCCAATCAAGTAATCGGGGTCATCACTTGGCCTAAAGCCCTGCTTGCTGGTTTTTCTCGCGGTCTGATGATGGGAATTTTCTTCGCGCTGCTGCTTGTACTTTGGAAACCAGCATGGGCGGTTTTTGTGCCCATAGTAATCGGAGCTTTCGCTATTTTCCGAGGTATCGAGCGCCTAGTAGCTTGGGCGATTCGCTCTTCTGCTTCCGGTTACCCCATAGCTTTTTCCTCCTCCCTCACCGGACGAGAGCACGTACTAATGACCGTCGCAGATTATTACACTGCCCGGCGCCTACTCTTAGATGATTCCCGCTTCCAAGCGGCAGTAGTTGAAAAGGATGCTCCCACCAGCGTTGATAATGGTCCTACCCGGTTTGGTTCTCGCGCTAATGAACAGCCTCGCTATGGGGTACGGCTCAGCCCGCAAGCGCGCAAGCAGTTGCGCGCCCAGCAGGCGCAGCTAACAAAAGAAACTACTGTGGCTCCCGAACCAGTTGGAGTGCCCTCTGCGTCGCAGCCCTCCGATAATAATGCGGAAGAGTCGCCTGAACAGGAAGAAAAAAATCCAGCGGAAGCGGGGGACCCCCAAAACAGTGAGCTAAAAGACGCTCATTAGCACTGGTAGTAGCGTCAGGGGTATATTTAAGGAAGTTCCGGCGCAGCGACCCTAATCCCGCCGGTTTTTTCATGCTCGAGCTAATACTCAGAACGGCTGTAAGGAGGCGCGGATGAAGGTTCGCCAGGATTTGCGAAATGTGGCAATCGTTGCCCACGTAGACCACGGGAAAACTACCCTAGTGGACAAAATGCTTTGGGAATCGGGAGCCTTCGGCGATCACGCCAGCGTAGAAAAAACCGGCGAACGAGTGATGGATTCTGGCGATTTGGAACGCGAAAAGGGGATTACTATCCTCGCGAAAAATACTGCCGTCCATTATGCGGGGAAAGCTGCCCAAAACGTAGGGGTTAGCGAAGGGATCACCATTAACGTGGTGGATACCCCGGGACACGCCGATTTCGGAGGAGAAGTTGAGCGCGCCCTCTCTATGGTGGATGGGGTAGTGCTGCTAGTAGATGCTGCCGAAGGGCCCTTGCCGCAAACCCGGTTTGTGTTGCGCAAAGCGCTCGCTGCCCGGCTGCCGGTAATCGTGGTGATTAATAAAGTTGATCGCCCAGATTCGCGGATTGAAGAAGTAGAATCCGAAACCGTTGACCTGCTGCTAGCATTGGCGCAAGACCTGGTAGACGAGGGCGAAGAAGTAGATTTAGATTCTTTGCTCGATGTTCCGGTGCTTT
>CAMYFZ010000033.1 GCA_947255165.1 uncultured Varibaculum sp. | reverse complement strand
ATAGGGATTCGGTTTGTAATCCTCGGACATATATTTTGATCTCCTTTAAGGTTTTCAACTGGGGGGCTGACCTTATCTTCCTGGATAACAGGAAACGCTAGCGGATTTTCTCCGCGGGCTCAGGCGGTCAGCGCCCCACCTACCTCCGTTTTTGGGCGGCGGTAGTTTCAGTCTATCTAGGACGTAAGTCAGGGGTAAATGTGCAAAATGCATTAATTTTGGAATTAGAATGTGCATAATGTACATATGATTACTGTGCAGGCGCTTCTGGGGCGGCCACATTTGCATATCCAATCCCTGTGGTGTCCTAATCCTCTGGCCAAGCTGCGCTGGGTGGCGACCTCGGAACAAATAAATCCCGCTGCTTTTTTAGAGGGAAACGAGCTGTTGCTGACCACTTCCGCGGGGAATCCGGAGGGGGAAACAGGCTGGCTGGAGTATGCTCAGCGCCTAGTGGCCGGAGGGATTACTACCCTGGGGTTCGGCTTGGGATTCAGCCATGACAAGGTACCCCCGTTTTTAGTGCAGGCAGCCCGGGAAAGCGGTCTTAACCTGATTGAGGTGGCCGCCGACCAGTCTTTCGTGGCGCTTTCCCAGGAAGTGGCGCGGATGATCGAGGCCGAAGCCACCTCGGGCAAATATAAACTTACGGCTTTGCAACAGCGGCTGATTCGCGCGTCCGCACAGCCACGAGGAGCAGAAATAATCACCGGAGAGTTGGCGCAGGGGATCGGCGCCCTAGTTATGGTGAGGGATACGGCGGACAGGACGATAGCGAAGGCAGTAGCCCCTTCGGTAACTGCGGATTTAGAGGACTTAGCGGCGGAGTCTTGGGAAGGATTTTCCGCCAATACTGAGCGGCTTTCCTTTGAAACCGAGGAAGGATACTGTCTTTTCACTCCGATCAACGCCCTCGGGGAGGAAACCGCCTGGTTGCAAGCCTGTTGGAGCGTCTTCCCGCAGCCTTGGCAGCAGCAAGCGCTTTCCCAGGCCTCCCTGTTAATCGCTTCGGCCTTGGCTAACTCTCGGTTCGTTGCCTCCTATCAGGGGCGCCTGTTGCAGCGGGCATTTGAGCTCTTACTTTCTGAAGAGCTGGGGGCAGCAAAGATTTTGACCGAAATGGCGTTTCCCCTCTCGCGCGCCTTAAGCGGGAGATATGTGCCGGTAGTAGTGACGGGGGAAGAGGGAGATCTGCGGGCTTTCACTGCCAGGGTAGAGCGGGCAGTGACAAAAACTCTGCCTCCGCCGCTGTGGCGTTTTCACGCTTCCCAGCTGGAGATGGCGATTCCGCTGGCGGCGTTGCCGCTGACTTTGTCCAACTTTTCCCGGAAAGAGTTTTCGGCTTTGCGGGCGGGGGTGGGGCAGGACTATCCGATCTCGCGGTTTAGTGCCGGCTTGCCTGGGGCGCGGCAAGCCTTGCGGCATACCGGAAATACTCAGCAGGTAGCCCGCTGGGAGGAGATTTCTCGTTCGGGACTGCTGCAGGTGATAGGCAGGGAAACTGCGGCTGCTTTTTCTGGGCAGTTTCTGCGACCTCTGCGGGGAGAGGCGGAACTAGTGGAACTGCTGGAACAGTATGTTGCCACTAAAGGTAACCGGCAGCAGATGGCGCAAAACCTGGGACTGCACCGTAATACGGTGGCGAAGCGGCTGGACAAATTGCAAAGCAAACTAGGGATTAACCTGGCAGAAGCCGGAGCCCAAGCCTCCGCCTGGGTAGCCCTCCAAGGACGCGAGCCTTAGCGGTTCGGGCTGGTCTCTTTAAGAAGTATTTTCTTTGTGCGAGGGAAAACGGAGTTAGCTGGCGCAGCGCTTTCGGAGGGTGCCCGCGACGAGCGGGGGCAGGTATCTCCTAAAAAATTACCTACAAAGCAGATATCGGGTTGAGAAACGGTATTAACTGGTGGCGTCCACGGATTTCATTAGATGCTTGGCGACTGCCCGGACGATGGGTCTTATAGTTTGTCGTTTTGCGTCATCAATCCCATTTCTGTCGTAATAGCCACCATCTACGCCAATAATATCTATCAATTCTTCCCCAGCACGAACTTCACCATTAACAGAACAATCATTGCTATTTATCTTGCTGGTAACAGCACTCCAGTCAGAATAGAAAAATAATGCCGTATCGCCATGACTGTCGCCTAGTTGATAAAAATTATCGGGATCGGTCTCTCCTTCCCTTAAAAGATTGCTATACAGCACAGAGGCCTCTGATGGGCATTTTTCAGTCATAATTCTATCTATGGAAACTTGATAGTAAACATCTCCCATTTTCCACTGGTACTCTTCACTATTATCTGTGCCTTCCATAGCTGGCAGTTTATCCGATCCTTTAATGATCAGTTTTGCCTGCTCGGGTAGGGTGATATCCATATCTAATATGTCGCTATGAATGGTTTTAAAAGTTAGGCCGGCATCGCCTATTTCACTATCCAAGCTGTTTTCGCTACTGGTGGTTGTGGTTTCGGAGGCGGAGGGTGCGGGGCTTTTTGCGGCGTTATTTTTATTGCCGCAAGCACTCAGGCTGGCAGCGCAACCGCAGGCTAGAGCAACTGCCGCTAGAGTACTAGCTAATTTTTCTTTTAGCCGGTAGCTTTTCCTGCTCCCAAAACTAGAGCTAGCTAAATTTGATCTCCTAAACATTGCGTCCTCCTTAGGACAGATTTCGATGGGGTTATTGGAGATGCAAGGTTAACCGGGCGGAGAATCCTAGCGGTCTTGGCGCAGTTTACGAGCCGTGAGCACCCCGGCACCGGCGAGTGCCAAGAGCGCGGAGATCAAAGCCAAGCTGGCTCCGTTCGCCCCGGTCACCCGCAAAGAAGAGGGTGCCGGTCCCGCCGCAGAGCTAGACGCAGCAGAAGATCCACCCGTCATATAGGCACCGGAAGGTGCTTCGGTAGCTCCACTGTTTTGGCCAGCTGACGGCTTCGTAGTAGCCCCACCGTTGTTACCCGGGTTGGGTTTAGTGGTGGGCTCAGTTCCGGGGGTACTCGGCTCGTCAGTGGGATCCGGAGCCGCCGGGTTAACGAATGGGGTCGCAGCGTTTTGCGACCATTTGCCGTCCGCTCCCTTATTAAAGGAAAGCGTTTGCGCGGCTGCCAGTTGCAGACCTTTGGTGGTAGTTAGCTGCTCTAACTGATACTGCAAGGTTACGTCGCTAACTTTCACTCGGTAGGCACCGGTAGCAGCATCTAGGTCAGTGGGTACCCCGAAGGTGGTGGTGCCACTGACAAAATCCGTGACCTTAAAGGCGGCCGCGGTATTGGGCTTCCCATCTTTGCCCAGGGGAGTGATCTGGAAAGAAGTCCCGGCTACTGCCTTATTTTGGGAATCAACCACTTTCCAAGTGAGTTCCCCGCCAACTGGATGCGTCGGGTTATCAGTGGGATCAGTGGTCGGCTTAGTTCCGGGGGTAGTCGGATCAGTGGTGGGCTCCTCCGTGGGATCCGTTGTCGGTTCCGTAGTCGGATCAGTGGTCGGCTCCTCCGTAGGATCTGTAGTCGGATCCGTAGTCGGCTCGGTAGCCTGCTTGCTATTGCTAATCACTAGCGCCCCGTCAGTTAGGTCAACCCCGGTATCGTCTATCGAAACCTGGGCTTTCCCATTTTCAAAACTGATGCTGTAGGTTCGGGCATCTTTTTCGTAGCCTGCCGGAGCAGCGGTCTGCTGCAACTTATAGGTCTTAGCCTGATTCAACGTCGCTTGGAAAGAAGCATCTGCCGCATTCTCAGTGACCGGAACGGTTTCGGTGCCATCCTTGAGCGAGAAGTTGCCGCCCGCAAGGGGCTTAGCATCCCCATCTACCAGTTTCCAAGTGAACTGGGCGGTCTTAATCACCGGAATGTTTTCAAACTTGAGGCCGCTGCCTACCACGATTTGGCTGTAGCTGTCGTTACCCTGCTTCTTGAAAGTTACCACCTGGGCGCCAGTCTTAGGAGCAAAATCAGCGCCGAAGCCTGTCTGTTCCACCTGGTACTTACGGGAACCATCCGGGACTATTACCCGGTACTGTCCCTCGCCCTTATTTAGATCAAGACTGACCGCAGTGGTGGCATCAGCTACGGTGAAAGCGTTAGCCTCATCTAAGGTCTGACCATCAGCATTAAAGGGAGTGACCTTAAAGGTAGTTCCCGGTACATACTGGGAGGAATCCGCGGAAGAAACTACTTCCCAACGGATCTCTGCCTTGGTGGGTAGCTTAACGTTCTTAATTACCAGACCGGCAGCGGGCAAATCTTTCCCGTTTATCTGCGGTTTATAAGTGTCACCGTTGGCAACGAAAGTGAGCTTATAGCTGGCCTTATCGGCCTCATATCCACTGGGAGCCGTAGTTTCGGTCAAAGTGTAGGTCTTCTTCGGATCCAGATTCGAGACGCTATATACCCCGGGATCTGCAGCGTCCTGGGAGATGACGGTCAGGGGAGTATCCCCACCATTGAGAGTAAAGGTAGCCCCATTAAGGTTTTTGCCGTCACTGCCAGTCAGTTTCCAAGCAAAAGAGGTCGTTGCTGGAGGTTTAGGTAGCGCTACGTTAGTGAAGGTAACGTCGCTAGTTTCCTTACCGGCTACTACCGCGGCCCAAATGCCGCCAGCCTTATCTTTTTCTACGAAACTAATTTCATAGGAGGTGACGTCACCGAGCTTGTAACCTTCAGGGGCTGCAGTCTGGGTGAGGGTACACGCTCCCTTAGTGGGATCTAAAGAAACGCTATAGGTGCCCGAGGCGCTACCTGCAGCAGGAATCGCTACCTGTTGGGAGCCGCAAACCAGTTTGAAGCTGCCGCCGGGCAGAACGTTCTTACCGGCATCTTGGAGTTTCCAGTTGAAAGTTACCGGCTGGGGAGGCAGCGGGGTTTTGGTATTTTGCACTACGAAAGCATCGCCCGCTACCGCTTTACCGTCAACTATCGCCTGGTATCCCTGCGAGGTCTTTGCAAAAGTAACCGTGTGGGTGGTTTGCTGCGGTAGGTCGTAACCCGAGGGAGCAGCAGTTTGAGTAAGTACGTAGCTCTTTGCCGGGTCCAGATCAGCGGCGGTGAAAGTTCCAGAGGAAGAATCCGGGACGGCAACTGCTGCGCCGTCTTTTTCAGTCAAAGTGAACTGGCCACCACTTAGAGCATTACCCTGGGGATCTTGCAGCTGCCAAGTGAAAGCCGCTTTTTCTGGCTGCGGATCCGGGGGAGTGACAGTGTCTTCGCACTTAGTAACCGCTTTCACTACAGTATCGGCACTCAGCTTTGCCTGAGTGATCTCGGCATCGGTGGTCGCGGTGCCGTTAAGTTCCCAATGGTCCACCGTGCAGGTCTTACCAGAAACCTCAGGTAGGGTTACTGCCGGTAGGGCCCCGATTACCGTATTCGGGGGCAGGTAGCGAGTAGTGGTGTAAGCCTGGGGGAGGGTACCGCCCTCGCCAGCTACCTGGTACTTTAAGGAATAACCCGGCGCCCAAAGCAATCCGTCCTGGGTGTAAATCTGACCGTTAACCGGGAAAATAAAGGCATCTGCCGCGTTCTTATCGCCGTGATAGGCGAACAGGCTGGGGGTTACCCCCGATTGCAAGTAGTAGTTCCCAGTCTTGGGAACCGAGACTGCCAGATTATTGTAAAGAGTGCTGGTGAGTGCAGAAGAAAGTACAGTTTCACCTTCGGCGGTTACCAGCGAGAAGGGCACCGACTGTTTATTCTGGGTGAGTTTATCCACCGCAGTGGTAAGCCCCAGAGTTTGCGGATTACCGGAGCCATCCGCCTTGCCATCGGCAAAACGTAGATTCAGTACTTGCCCCTTGCCAGTGTTGGTATCGAGCGGCATATTCTGCCCCTGAAGCAGACCGTAACCCCCACGGTCGGTGCTGCCATCAGTGCGGGGAGAACCAGCGGGCGAGGTGACATGGATATTAGCGCCCGCGTCCAAGTTAGCGGTAACGGTGCTACCCCCGCCGCTGCTCTTGAAGCCCAGGCCTACGCCGGAGCTGGCTTGCCCGCCGATCAAATCCAGATCAGGGCTGCCCGAAAGAGTGATTTTAGCTGGAACTTTAGTCTGGTATCCAGAGCCGATAGCCGCCCCGAAACCGTAACCCAATTTTTGAGTTTTTAGCGGTACCGGCTGCACGGCGGCCTGTATGGTAGGAGATCCAGAAATAGTGACCTGGAAAGGTTCGGATACGTAAGTGTCGATGAAACCGGCACTGCCGATTACCGCGCCATCCCGGCGTCCAAACACCTTGGCAGTCACGTTGGCTTGACCGCTAATAGTGACCTGCCCGGAACGGTTAGCGGCAGCGCCAATAGCTCCGTTAACCGCGCTGTGCTTTTCAGCGGAATCCGTAGCGGTTTCGGCGTTCACCCGCGCATTTCCAGAAATAACCACCTGGTTTTGTTCTGCCCCGCGGATCGTATCTTCGTTCAAACGGGAGTTACCGGTAAACAACGCATCAGAGGGCAGGCCACCTGCCCCGATAGCGGGAGATTCACTTACTACCCCCAGAGCATTAACCTGGGCACTATCCGAAATAGTGACTTGAGAGGTTCCGGAGGCATAACCCCCGCCAACCGCCGCACCGCGACCATTAGAATAGGCGGTTACCTGCGCTTTTCCGGAGATTTTTACGTCTAGGTTGGCACTGTCAGGGCCAGACCCGATAGCCGCGATATCCCCGGCCTTATCAAGGGTGGAGTCAGCGGTACCCACATTCACTGTGCCGCCACTGATTGCCACTTCACAGCCCGGCGCCAGTGGCCAGCCGAGATTAGCGAAGTTTTCGTTCCAGTTGCCCACCCCGCGGCAACCAATATTCATCGCACTATTGCCAGTATCAGCAGCAGCTGGGCTGACCTGGACGTTGCCGCCAGAGATATTTACCCGCGCATACGGCTGGGTGAAACTATCCTTTACCTGGCCCTCGGAATCCTGCATGGGGGTAGTGAAACTGGCAGCTCCCAGAGCGGTGTGGTTACCGGTGGCATTAATCTGTCCGCCGCTAACGTTAATGTTTACCGCGGCGTTTTTTTGTGCCCAATCGGATCCGGCAGAAGCAGGCATTTTAACCGCGCCGCGACCAGTACCAATGAAAGCCCCGCCATAGGCGCCGCTGCCAACCTTTGACAGGTTGAGGGTGCCGCCCTTGACATTAATAGTGCCCCCGGCGCTCCAAGGAGTTTCATCGTAGTTGTTGAGCCAGCTGGGATTAGTATTCGGGTTGACCTCGTAGAAGGCACCACCCGAGCCAATCAGGGCCGCGCTTTGAGATGAGCCCTGCAGGTTCAAAGTGCCGCCTGCAAGGTTGATGGTGCCGAAAGCTGAGAAATGCTGGGTGCCAATCAGGGCAGCTTGGGAAAGAGGAGAACCCGGGTTAGACAGATTCAAGGTGCCGGAACCATTCTGTCCGATATTTAGGGTGGTATCCGCTTTTACCTGCACTAACGGCAGGGGAACCGGTGATTCTTTGGTGGCGCTTTCCGAGGATGCACCCTGGCGGGTGAAAGTGTTTTCCCCGGTAAAGGCGAGGCGGTTATTTGCGTTATTGTCCGCAGCAGTGACCATCGCCAGTTCCGGGTGAGCGGAGTTGTCAATGTTCAGGTTGTTGAGCGTAAGGGTGTGTCCTGCCTGGACCTGGAAAGATAGCCCGTTAAAAGTCTTGCCTGTCGCGCCAGTTACGGTTACGTTGGCGCCCACCGTATAGGGGTGTCCCGGGGCGGCGGCGGGCAAAGCGGAATCACTGAGATCGATGTCTTCGGTGATAACCGTGCCGAGCTGTTTCCAGGATTTGATGGCCTTACCATTGGCAGCGTTAGCGACACCCACCGCTAAAGCCGGCCCGATCAGGGCAATCATATATCCAATCAGGGAGAGGGCGAGGACGAGCGCCGTGGGGCGCTTCGCTAAGGGATTGCGCATGAATACTCCTGCTGATTTCCTTAATGTCACAAAGATTACAATTCTGTAACAACCCTAGCAGAAATTGGGGTAAAAATGCTAGTGGAATCGCCCGGAAAAAATGGGTATTTATGCAGGTTAATGCGACTGTGGCAGAAGTAGCATTAACGCTTCCAAGGGGATCTTTACCCAGTCGGGACGCTGTTCCGCTTCGTAGCGAACTTCATAGAGGGCTTTTTCCACTTCAAAAGCCCGCAACACTACCAGCGCGGGGGTGGGGAGTTGTTCTTCACCAAAGTATCCAGCCAGGAACGCTAGGCGGGCCTGGTTTAGCCAATCCCCATCGGCGCCGCCTTCTACCCGGGCATAGTCAAAAGAACGTAACATTCCGGCGATATCCCGTTCTACCTGGTCAGGAGCGGTACGTTCTTCCAGCGGGCGCAAAGGCTCGCCCTCGAAATCGATAACATACCAATCTCCGGAGCTATAGAGACACTGCCCCAGATGATAGTCTCCGTGTACTCGCTGGGTCGGGGGCAATCCTCCCAGACCGGTTAGTGCCTGGGCGAGCCGATTAACTTCCTCCTCGATTTGCGGATGCTCCCGCAGCCGGGGATAGGCCGCTTCCGCCTGCTGATACTGGTTGCGCAGGCGGGTGGCCAGCATAGTGCCCGAAGCGGGATCTTCCCCGGACCCAAAAGCCTCTAAAAGATGGCGGTGCATATCCGCGGTGAACTCCCCTAACCGGCGGGCTGGACCAGCGGGGTCTTCGCCGCTGCGTGCTAGGGAGCAAACCAGTTTAAAACCGTCTTGGGCTTCATCCAAACGGATCGCGGCGCTAGCGGTAGTGACCTCTTGGGGCTCGCCGTCTTGATCCCACAGATTCAGTTGGGAGTAGCCGCGGGGCTGGGGGACTCCCTGCCAACCGGTGCGAGCCAGAGCTAACGGTACGGTGACCTCGGGGTTCGATCCGGTAACCAACACTCGGAAAAATTTAATAATCGTGGGGTATTTTCCGCCCAGTAACACCGAAGAATTGGATTGTTCCCCAGTTAAGACTTTGCTCTCTAAACTGGCCGCTAGCAGGTTAGACAGTAAGTCTTCAGCTTCGGGGAGCAGCGGTAGGGTTCCCGCCTGGTGGGTCGACTTAATCCAATATTCAATGTATGCCGGACAGTAGGGACCATCTATCAGGTAGCCGGAGTTTTCGGGCGGAGCGGTGCGTCCGGCCACCCCGGCGCCCGTCCACTGCCTCACCAAGGCCAGAGGGAGGTGATACCAGACTCCCTGCGCCTCTAAAATCAGCAGCCGGAACTGGGGATCATCGAGTTCGCGGTAATCTAAAACCCGCACCTGGGAGCGTTCCAAGTGGGAGGGAAACCAGCGCCGCAGGGTGAGGTAGTCCCAGACGGTGTCGATAATAGCGTCTCTGCCAGGCCATTTAAGCTGGCTATTAGGGGACTCAGCGGTCATCTTTTTTCTCCTTTAACGCCGAGAAATCTAAGGCTGGGTAAGTGTCAGAGGTAGTATTGGCATCTTTATCAGTCTGCGTAGAGGCTACCGGGGAAGCAGAATGGATAATCACCGGCAAAGAAGTAGTGGTAGTCGGGGGCTCTTCTTCCCGGTCATGGAGGTCTTGCGCCTGGTCCGGGGCAAAAAGTTCTAACCAGTAAAAACCATGGCGGTTCATAGTCACGGTGACAGTTTCATCCGTGCCCACCGCAGGGAACCAACCGCCATCGAAAGCTTCCCGCAGGCTCCAACTGGCCATGCCCGGCAGCGATAGCCGCGCCGCCACCGCGCCCTCTCCCAGGTTGTAGACACAAAGCACCGTAGAGTTTTGGTCGCGACGGATAAACGCCAATACCGAATCTTGATCCGTCCCTACCTGCGACAGCGAGCCTTGCCCAAAACAGGTGAGGCGGCGGCGGAGATGAATAGCGCGGCGCAGCCAATGCAGCAAGGAAGTGGGACGCCCCAGAGATTCTTGCACATTAATAGTGCGATTATCCCAGCCGGGAGCATCAATCAAAGGCACCAGGAAAGACTCTAGGGGGGCGGAGGAAAAACCGGCGGTGGTGGACGTGTCCCACTGCATGGGGGTACGCACCCCGAAACGGTCAGGCAGCCAAATATTATCGCCCATCCCGATTTCGTCCCCGTAATAGAGAAAGGGGGATCCGGGCATCGATAGTAAGAGGGCGTGGGCGAGTTCTATTTTGCGGCGCGAGCCTCCCAAAAGTGGCGCCAGGCGGCGGCGGATCCCCACATTTGCCCGCATCCGCGACTCGGGTGCATACCAGGAATACATGTCTTCCCGTTCCTGGTCAGTAACCATTTCTAGGGTGAGTTCGTCGTGGTTGCGCAAGAAAGTTCCCCATTGCGCACCCGCCGGCAGTCCCGGGAGTTCCGCCAGGATTTGCCGCAGTCCCTTCGAGGATCCGGTACGCAAAGCCGCAAACAGTTTCGGCATTAGGGGGAAGTGGAAGCAGATATGGCACTCCGGGTCGGTCTCGCTGCCGAAATAATCAATTACATCAAGAGGAGGCTGATTGGCTTCTGCCACCATTAAAGTTCCCGGGAACTCCGCGTCCACCATTTTGCGCAGTTCACTCACAAACCAGTGGGTTTTCGGAAGGTTTTCGCAGTTAGTACCGTTTTCTTCAAACAGGTAGGGGATGGCGTCGAGGCGGAAGCCATCTACTCCCGTGCGGCACCAGTAACGCACCACGTTCTTTACTGCCTCTTGCACCTGGGGATTCTCAAAATTTAAATCCGGTTGGTGAGAGAAGAAACGATGCCAATAGTACTGCCCACGTACCTCGTCATAGGTCCAGTTCGAGGTTTCGGTGTCTATAAAAATGATCCGCGCGTCCCGATACTCTTGGTCACTGTCGCGCCAAACGTAGAAGTCCCCGTATTCGCCCTCCGGATCTTTGCGGGAAGCCTCGAACCAGGGATGCTGGTCGGAGGTGTGGTTGACTACGATATCGACCAGGATTCGAATTCCGCGTTCGTGGGCGGCCTCCACCAGGGTGGTGAAGTCCTCCATGGTGCCGAAAGCCGGATTCACATCGGTATAGGCACTGATATCGTAGCCACCATCGCGCATTGGAGACGGGTAAAAAGGTGGTAGCCACAGGCAGTCCACTCCTAGCCAAGCCAGGTAATCCAGACGGGAAATGAGTCCCTGGAAATCCCCGACCCCGTCCCCGTTAGAATCGGAAAACGCCTGGATTAGCACCTCGTAGAAAACGGCGCTGCGATACCAGGAGGGAGACTCCGCGGGGGAAGTAACCGCCTGGGAAGTGGGAGGTGGGAGCAACAAGTTACCCCGGTTTTCGGGTTCCTCGGTTTTTACCTCGCTCAACAAAGACTCCTCTGGGGCGTTTTAGTTTATGCGGATTCTACGGACATAATATGGGCCGGTCGCTCATAGGGGTTGAGCTCGAAATAGTTAGCCGGCCCCCAATCGTAGACTTTTCCATCTAGTTCGTCTCGTACTTTAAAGAAGGACGAGGAAGAACCACTGATCTTGAGCGCCGATAGATCCAAGTGAATCGCCCCGATCGCGGTTTCGTGGGGATCCAGGTTGACCACCACGATTACGGTGTCAGCCACCCCGGTGGGAGATTCCCAAGCATCCAGGTGACGGGAGAAGCAAACTACTCCCGGATGGGTGGTTTCATGAATCTTCAGGTTCCGCAAACGCTGCAAGGCGGGGTGGCGGCGGCGAATCTCGTTCAAAGTAGTCAGCAAGCCCATCATTTCTTGCGCGGTTTTCCCAGAGTAATCGCGCGGCTTGTACTCGTACTTCTCGTTATCGATCTGCTCTTCAAAACCGGGGCGTTGCACATTTTCTACCAGCTCGTAGCCGTTATAGATCCCCCAGTTAGGGGAGCCAGTAGCGGCTAAAACTGCCCGCATTTTGAAAGCTCGTTTCCCGCCATCGACCATGATTTGGGTAAGAATATCGTGGGTAGTAGGCCAGAAAGAAGGTCGCATATAGGGGCTGGATTCCCAAGCAACCTCTTGGAAGTATTCTTCAATCTCTTTGCGGGTATTGCGCCAGGTGAAATAGGTGTAGGACTGGTGGAATCCCACCTGCGCCAAGGTGCGCATCATCGCGGGGCGGGTAAACGCCTCGGATAAGAAAAGCACCTCGGGATGTTTGTGATGGAACTCCGCTAAAATCTCTTGCCAGAACTGCACCGGCTTGGTGTGGGGATTATCCACCCGGAAAATAGTTACTCCGTGGTCGATCCACTTTTGAATCACGTCCCGCACCGCGTTATAAAGACCGCGGTAGTCCTGATCGAAAATCAGAGGATAAATATCTTGATATTTCTTGGGAGGATTCTCCGCATAGGCAATCGTCCCGTCGGGGCGATGCTTAAACCATTCAGGATGCTCCTTCACCCAAGGGTGATCCGGGGAGCACTGCAGCGCCAAATCCAGCGCTACCTCCAACCCCAGTCCCTTGGCCTTCTTTACAAAGTAATCAAAATCATCGAAATCGCCCAGATCAGGGTGAATAGCGTCATGGCCGCCAGCGGGGCTGCCAATACCGTAAGGTGAGCCCGGATCGTCCGGGGTGGCTTCCAAAGTGTTATTGCGCCCTTTTCGGAAAGTAGTTCCAATCGGATGAATCGGAGTTAAGTAGGCAACGTCAAAGCCCATACCAGCAATGCGGGGCAGGTCAGAGGCGGCAGTGCGCAGGGTTCCAGAATGCCAATGGCCTTCTTGGTCTTGATAGGCGCCGATAGAGCGGGGGAAAATCTCGTACCAGGATCCGTAGAGTGCCCGCTCCCGGTCAACCCGCAAAGGATAGGTGCGGGAAGATTCCAGCAGATCCCGCAGGGGATGAGCCCGGAAAATTCCCCGAATCGAGGAATGTAGACCCACCGAAAGGCGCTCTTGAGGTGGACGAGTCTGATCGCGCATCGCTTTAGCAGCATCCAAGAGGCGAGCGATGCTCTTTTCATCCGGTGCCTGCTGGGTGGGATTATTTATGGCTTCCCCGCGAGCGGCGCGCTCAAAAAGCCGGGCTCCCAACTCGAACTCCATCTCCACGTCCTGGTCAGCCTGCACCTTGATAGAGGCTTCTTTAGCCCAGGTCTGATAAGGATCGCAGAAAGTGTCGACTCTAAAGCTCCAATCCCCAACCGAAGTCGGCTTTATCCAGGCTTCCAGGCGATCAAGTCCCGGGGCGACATCGTACATCCGCGACCGCATAGTTTCTTTTCCTTGCGGATCCAGCAATACCGCTTCTGCCCCTAAAGCATCGTGCCCTTCGCGGAACACGCTAGCGCGCACCGGGAACGACTCATTTTCGACCGCCTTCGCTGGCCAGAGTCCGTCCTCGAAAACCGGTTCCACTTCGGTGACTGGAATGCGCGCTAGGCGAGCCTCGGGGGAAACCAGATTTAAAGGCTTAGCCGCAGCTGTCTTGCGGGCAGAAACGGATTTACTGGCAGAAGTTGTTTTCTTAGCTGCCGTAGTTTTTGGAGCAGCGGTCGCCGCGCGGCTAACCCGCTTTCTAGGGGTGCTAGTGGTGCTAGCTTTTTTAGTCCGGCTAGCAGCAGCCGTCGTGGTCTTTTTAGCAGGAGAGCTCTTACTAGCAGTGGCAGTAGCTTTTCGCGAAGCCGCGGCAGAACCGGTGGCGGAACTAGAAGCGGTATCCTTCTGACCAGCTGAGCTAGTAGTAGAGCGAGTTTTGCGGGAACGAGGCGTATCGCTGGCCATGGTGTCTCCTTAATAGATGGACTGATTCCCTTCCAGCCTAACAAGCGGTGTGGCACCGCGCGTCGATTCCAGTCCCAGCAAGCAGTAAAAGTTAGACACAATAAGAAGCAGTTACCGGCAAACGCAGAAAATGCTTTAACCGTCAGTAGCCGAGGCCGGGCCATCTAAGGAAATTTTGGGTCCCAGGTAGGTCGGTTTTTGCCCACTAACTACCCAAGCAACATCCTTGGTGCGCGCCAGATATTCGCGGAGGTTGCGAGCGGTTTGCCCCGAATACGCATTTCCAGCGGCACCCACACCCCAAACCTCGATACCTCGGCTTTGACAATCGTAGAGGGCGCGGGGCAAATGATAAGGCTGAGTTACTACAATCGCGCGCTGCACCGAAAAAATCGCTTCCGCGCGGTAGGCCGAATCATAGGTAGAAAAACCGGCATGATCAGCATAGATCACCCGGGCGCTAACCCCATGGGTTAGTAGCCACTGCCGCATCGCCTTGATCTCGTCGTACTGTATCTGCCCATGATCGCCAGTAATCAAGATTTTCTTCGCCGCCCCCGCCTGATACAGATTCAAAGCGGTTTGCAGGCGATGGGTAAGCATCGGCGAGGGCGAACCATTCGGGTTTACCCCCGCCCCCAAAACCATGATTACCTGAGCGTTCTTATCTTTAGCTTCAGATAAAGAAATAACCTGGTCTTTTGTTCGCTGCCACACATAAATGTTGGTTCCCACCACGACAATTACGGCGATAACCACCAGGGTAATCAGTAGCCGAATCAGGCCTCCCAAAGCACGCATGAGTCTAGTAAACCATGTTCATCGCCTGGCGCACCTCCGCCAGGGTCTGGTCGGCAACCTCGTTAGCGCGCTGGTTGCCGCGCGCTAATACCTGCCACAAATAGTCCGGGTCCGCCAACAGTTCGGCGCGCCGCGCCCTAATCGGAGATAAAACCGCATCCAAAGCCTCCGTGAGCACCTGCTTTAGTTTTCCAGCCCCCTGATCCCCGATCTCCTCGGCAATAACGCGCGGATCCTGCCCGCTAGCCAGGCCCGCCAGCCGCAAAAGATTCGAAACCTCCGGACGGTTCTCCGGATCATAAGTAATCTGGCGCTCGGCATCAGTCTTGGCACGTTTAATCAGCTTCGCAGTTTCATCGCTGCTCATCCCCAACTCGACCGCGTTCCCCCGCGACTTCGACATTTTTTCGCCATCCAGCCCCAAAATCAGGGCGCCATCACCCGAAAGCAGCCCCTCCGGGCGAGGAAACACCCGGTGCTTCAGCGAAGACTTCCGCCGGTAAACCCGCTCGAAACGATCCGAAATCACCCGCGCCTGCTCCAAGTGGGGGAGCTGATCCTTACCCACCGGCACCAGGTTCGCTTTACAGAACAAAATATCCGCTGCCTGATGTACCGGGTAAGTCAGTAACAACCCCGACATAGGCCGCTCTGAAGCCACCAGCTCCGCCTTCACCGTCGGATTGCGGTGTAGCTCCGCTTCGGTTACCAGGGAAAGGAAAGGCAGCATTAGTTGATTTTCTGCCGGCACCGAGGAATGCGTGAAAATCGTGGTCTGCTCCGGATCCAGGCCGCAAGCAATATAATCAGCCAGCATACCCAGGACGCGCTCGCGGATCGGTCCAGTACCCTCGCGGTCAGTGATTACCTGGTAGTCAGCAATCAGAATCCAGGTTTCCACCCCGCGCTTTTGGATCTCTACCCGATTCTTAATCGTCCCAAAATAATGTCCCAAGTGGAGGGTACCGGTGGGGCGATCACCGGAGAGTACCCGGAACTTGGAAGGATCCTTATCGATCGCTGCCTCAATCTCTTTAGATTTCAGCTCCGCACGCTTCAAAGAAGCTGCATCGGTTGAATTTTCTAGTCTCTCGCCGCTATCGCTCATGGTTCCCAGTCTACGGTGCCGGTGATATTCCCGGAAAACCGGGTGCAATCCTGCAGCTTTTCTTGTTGTTAGGTGCGTAGGGGCGAGATTTTTCCTCCTGCCCAAGAATTCGGAAAACGTGGCCACGTTTTCCGAATTCTTATGCCCACCGCGCCCACTCGGATAAAATCTCGCCCCTACGCTTCCCCGATACATAGAAGCTGCTTCGAGTGGTTGCACGCGGGTTTTCGGGAATGAAGTTAAATAACAGAGTGTGTCGGCTGTTAGTTGTGTGGGCAGTTGATTTTCTGTTGCCTTGAATTCGGGGCGATAATTCCCTGCTCTACTTTTGCGCGGTTACTTTGCGGGGGTGAAGGTTAGGAGTCGGTCGCGGTAATACTCGTACTGTTTACGCCGAGCCGCAATCTCTGCCGGTAAACCAGAAGAAAGATCGTTCACTAAAGCATCGAACTTATCCAGAATCGCCACAATGCGTTCCTGCTCAGCCAAAGACGGCACGGGAATGTCATGCTTCTTAATCCTTGTCATATTCAAAAACTGCTGTGTTCCCTGCGCCTTATCTTTCAAAACCTCATAATCATTGCAGAGCACATGAAATAAAAATTTTGGCTTAATCTGTTTCAAATCAGCTTCTAGGGCACAACAGTTCTGATTTGTAGTTGCCTCAACAGTGGTTATTCCGCTTTTCGCGACAGTCGCCCCGGCCATTGCTATTAGAACCGTTCCGGCTGGAATTAGCTTTGCTGAGCAATTGTCTAACCCAGATTCAGTTAAGGAGCCTTCCACTTCTCCAATTGTTTTGAAATTTAAATCTGTCGACCGAATCCACGGAATATTTCCACCGAAATAACCAGGAACACTACGTTTCGGAGTACCCCCAGAAGAAACCTTTGTACAAACATCGTTCAGCGGTAGGAGCTTGACATTGTCTTTCCCTAAACGGCTGGTGAGATTCTCCAAGCTGAGAAGCGAGGCGCGGTAGTATTCGTACTGCTTGCGGCGAGCTTCTAGCTCCGCTCCTAGCTCCGCTTCTAGCTTGGTGAAAGAATCTAGAATCCGTACGATCTCATCTTGTACTTCCAGCGGCGGCACCGGAATCTTTAACTTGGCTATATCTTTTGGATAGACGTGGGGAACTCCGCTTCCCTTTTTTAGGGAATGCAAAAAATCCTGTTTATTCTTTAACCAGTGGTAGAGAAACCGGCTCTTTAGCTGAGGGTTAGTGGTGATGCTAAAGGCATCTGAAACAAAAATTGGCGAATCCCAATACTGAACAAAGCCAGCGTAAGCGCCCGAACCTGCAACCGTTAGCAGCTCGCCAGTTCGGTTGGATTCGTTATGCCAATAAGCGGGGCCTCTACCACCTGCTATCACCGGAATATCTCCAGGAATAGCAGTTTTCTTAGATATGTACTTTCCCCGCTCTAGTGTCGCAACATCGGATATTAACTTCTGTTCCACGTCGTTGGGGCAGTGGTGGGAGATTAGGTCTTCTATGTGGCTCATGCGGGTACCTCGGTGTTTGGGGTGCTGCTGGCGCGTTTGGGGCTTGGTGTTTGCGCTGTTGCAGCTTGCAAGGTGAACCTCCCGATAATCGCAGCCTCGTCCTCCATCGTACAAAGTTAGTAACCATCTAGCGATAAACTTGCCGCCACTGATCTACTTCACTGACAGACATTTACAGGTTTGCGCGGGGGAGAGATTTTATCCGAGTGGGCGCGGTGGGCATAAGAATTTGGAAAACGTCGCGACGTTTTCCGAATTCTTGGGCGGGAGGAAAAATCTCGCCCCCGCGGTATACACATCGGTGGAGATTTCTCTATGTTTAACGGATTATTCCATTTTGATGAACAAGTTATTTTCGCAAGTAGAGATGATTTTCTAACTGGTCAATCGATACAGTTTCTAACCGTCCTGCTCGGTAGTCCTCAACTTTTTTGAGGAGCCCATACTGGTATTCGAGTTTCGGTATCGATTCCTCGACTGCTTTCGTGAAGAAGTAGGCGCGGCTGTGTCCCGTATTCTTAGACAGATTGTCGTATCGCTTCACTAAATCCACCGGTAACCGAACCACTATTGGCACAGAGTCAACTACTTTGACCATGTTAATTCTCCCTGGTTCGGCACTTGTAAACCTTTTAAACAATGTACTACGAAAATACATTTAGTAGCGCGGGGAAAAGTTTTATCCGAGTGAGCGCGGGGGAGAGATTTTATCCGAGTGGGCGCGGTGGGCATAAGAATTTGGAAAACGTCGCTACGTTTTCCAAATTCTTGGGCGGGAGGAAAAATCTCTCTCCCGCGCACACGGCAAATTCCGTGCGATTTACATTTCTACAGCTAGAACTGTGGATTAATCCCCACTGGAATCGGCCAGGAAAAGTTTGATAGACAAAGGCTCCAGGAGAATGTCGTCACCGGCGAGATTCAGCGGGGGTGCTTCCTCTTCCTCTACATCGGTAACTGCAGAATCCCAGATCTCGTGGTAGGCGGTTCCTCGACCCGGAGCTAGCCGCACGTGTTTCGGAGACAGCGTCCCGTTGAACACCGCCAGTAGATCCTTATCCATGTAGGGACGCCCCGAGCGCAGCATTTGGAAAACTCGGCTGGCCGGATCATGCCACGCCCGATCACCTATTAATAGCCCCACCTGGTTATACCAGGAAACATCGGGGAGGGTATCTCCCGGATACCGATGACCGGTCAAGTAGTTTGCTGGCCGGAAAACCGGGTGTTCGCGTCGCAAAGTAATCAACTTGCGCACCGCGACATACATGTCTTTTTGCCAATCCACTAGTTCCCAGTTCACCCAGGTAGTTTCATTGTCTTGACAGTAAGCGTTATTGTTGCCGCCTTGAGTGCGCCCAAACTCGTCACCCGCCAAAATCATGGGGGTGCCGGAAGAAATAAACATGGTAGTGAACATGTTAAGTACCGAACGTACCCGGGCAGCCAGTAGTTCTGCCAGGGGAGAATCCCCATTTATGCCCGATTCCATATCGTGACTGAGCTGGAAAGCACGCCCTTCACTACCATGATTCCAAGACAGGTTATGGGGGGAGCCGTCCCGGTTGTTCTCTAGGTTTTCCTCGTTATGTTTATGGTCGTAGCTGACCAAATCCCCCAGAGTAAAACCGTCGTGAGCGGTTACAAAGTTAATCGAACAGCGAGGAGGACGCACCGCCGGCACGTCTCCCACCCCATACATATCCTGGGAACCAGAAAGCCGGGAAGCCAGTTCAAAGGGGGGAGCCCCCCGTGATTCCCCGCGTGACTGGGCACGCCCATCGGCCACCCAAAAGCCGCGCACCGCATCCCGGTAACGGTCATTCCAGGTAGAGAAAGGTAGCGGGAAATCGCTGGTGCGCCAACCATCCGGTCCCATATCCCAAGGCTCCGCGATCATCTTGGTGTGCCGCAAAACCGGGTCGTCCAGGCAGGCTTGGAAGAAAGGATGGAAACGAGTGAAATGTTCCTCGCCCCGCCCACAGGTAACCCCCAGGTCAAAGCGGAAACCGTCAACTCCGACATCGCCAGCCCAATACCGCAAAGAATCCAGAATCATTTGGATTACTCTGGGGTGACCAGTGTCTAAAGTATTGCCGCAACCGGAATAATCGATACTGGCTCCCTGGGGATCCAGACGATAATACATGGCGTTATCGAGGGCGCGCCAAGATAGCGCCTGCCCGTCGCCTCCGCCCTCACAAGTATGGTTATAAACCACATCTAGTAGCAGTTCGATCCCATTTTGGTGCAGGATCGAAACCATGCCGCGGAACTCATCTAGGACTGCCATCGGCCCCAGGTTGCGGGCATTCCTGGTGGCATAGGAAGGTTCGGGAGCGAAATAAGACAGGGTGGAGTACCCCCAATAGTTACTTAAGCCTCGCTCATTCAGGAAAGCTTCTGAAAGTTTCGCGTGTACTGGCAGTAGTTCTACGGCGGTGACACCCAAGTCTTTCAGGTAAGCGATAGTGGCCGGGTGTGCCAGTCCCGCGTAGGTTCCGCGTAGTTCTTCCGGTACTC
>CAMYFZ010000032.1 GCA_947255165.1 uncultured Varibaculum sp. | reverse complement strand
GCATCTGAGTCGTGCCATCCGTACTCGTATTGAGTGCCGATCGAGTCGATAACGTGCTGGTCAGCGGCCTCTTTTTCCTCTTTTGTGGCAATCACCGGCGGTGATGATGTCATTTGTGTTTATATCCCTCTATTGTCGTTTCTTCCTGCCCTATTCTGTCATGTTCAACGGTTTACGGAGAATTTTGGGGGTAGGTAACGCTACCGGCACCGAAGTGGTGCACACATGTTCCCCATCCGCCAAAGTCGCCAACCGTTGTACATGCACGTCGAGTAGACGTGAAAAAGCTTGGGTTTCTGCTTCACATAGTTGCGGAAACTCCCCGGCTACTTCCTGTACCGGGCAGTTGCCCTGGCACAGTTGCACCGCAAAACCGCCGTTACCAACCTCGCGCACAGTAGCGGCGTATCCATCGGCTGTTAGAGCATCGGCGAGGGCGCGCGCGCGAGCCCGGGGATCTGGCCCGGCTTCTTTAATCAAGGGAGCGTAGCGCCGTTCAATATCGCGCGAGTGCGCAGCAGCAAAAGTATCGATTCCGCCCGGTCCGGCCACCTGCTCGATAAAACCGAGAGCCCGACTGGCCAGTTTGGAGTAATCTTCACTGAGTCCTTCGCGCCCTTTACCCGTCGCTATATAGTGACGAGCCGGGCGACCTCGACCCCGTTTAGCCTGGGAAGACGTTTCATAAACGGCAATCATCTGCCCGGACTCTAACGCAGTTATATGACGACGCACTGCTGCGGTAGTCAGATTAAGAATTTTAGCGAGATGGGCGGCAGTGACCGGCCCTTTTTCGACAATTAAATCCAAAACTGTTTGCCGAGTCGGTTCCGTTTCACTCACGCTTCCCCTCCTTAAAAATAGACCTTAATCAGTCTAGCGCATTTTAGAAACAGGTGTCTTGCAAAAATAACCAACGGTCGCCAAGTGTGGCGGGGGCAACATGTATACCAGGTGCACACGGGAGTGAAAACCCGCCTCCCCGCGGCAGATCCGCTGACTCTTACCTGTTCGCGTTTAGCGGATTTTTTTAGCTAGATTTCATTTTTGAGGGGATCGGGCGTGAAGGGGACGTCCGCTTCTCGCAGCCCTTCCCACCCCTGACGTAATGCGGCGATTGCCGCTAAAATCGAGGCCATCGCAGACGGGTTGTGTAAACTGCCCGCAAACAAAGCATTCCGCGCTTGCTCTAAAGTAAACCAGGCGGTTTTCATATCCCGTTCTTCCTCAACTGCTTCAAAGCGTTTACCAGTGGCAACAGAAATATCCCGGGCTAAGAAAACCCGTAGATGTTCGCTACTGCCTCCCGGGGAAGTAAAGAAATCCACTAGCACCTGCCAGGTTTCGGCCTCCAGATTGGCTTCTTCCCAGAGCTCCCGCCGCGCTGCCCCCAGACGATCTTCGCCCGCGTGATCTAAAAGCCCGGCAGGTACTTCCCAGAGAAAAGCGCGTACCGGATGACGGTATTGGCGCACCAATAAAATTTCCCAATCCGAGATATTTTGGGAACTTGGATCGGCGCCGGGAATCGGGCGCACCGCGGCAATCGCTACTGCTCCGGGGTGGGCTAGATAGTCACGGCGCGCAGCGGGCTCATCAGCATGTAGACGCACGCTATCAGTGACAAAATCGAATACTTTCCCCTGGTAGATCAGTTGATGATCTTCCACCGGGAAGCTAAAGTTTTCGTCACGCAGTTCCATGGTTCTCCTTTTCTTCAAGATTTGATAGCAGCTAATCGCTGCTTTCGTTGTCCGGGAGGGCCCCGCCTTTCGGCTCAAGTGGTGCAGTTTGTCCCGCCTTACTTCGTTTTTGTTCGCGAAGCTGTTGCAGCAGCAAGGGGCTCATAATCGCAATACTGGCTATTCCCGCGATCGCGGCCGCGGCGAAAGTTCCGACTATGTTTGGCCATAGTCCCATAAAATATCCGGACACAAACCAGCCGGCCACCCCGGCTACTAGCGCCAATAGCGCCGCTTTCAAAGCCGCCAGCGCTACGCCGCTAATTGCCTGCCGGCCGGCTAGGTGGCGCAAACCAATCAGCAGCCCCAACGCCCCTACGCTCATCCCTACTGATTGCGCGATTCCCAAGGCTAAGAGGATTCCGTTTGCCCGGCTACCAAGCAGTCCGGGCAGGGTTGCCCCCAGCATCCAAGAAAGTCCGGCGACGGTTAACCAACCACTAGAGGCGGCAATCACCGCTTGGCGAGCGCCTCCCAGAGCATAAAGTACCCGGGAAACATGGTAAACCAGCCCGTAGCCTACGATTCCGGGAGCCATAGCCACCAGCGCCCAAATCATCCCGGGTACCGGATTGATGCGAGTAAAAATATCGGTAACCGGAAGCGCCAAGGCTCCCAGCAGCGCCGACCCCAGCATTCCCACCACGGTCACCAGTCGGGTAGAGGCTGCACATTCGGGATTAAAGGCAGTTTTTCCTCCCCGGTGCAGCAGGCCAGACAGCCGCGGAAACATAGCGGTCGCGATCGGAACGGCTAGCACCGCATAGGGCAGCATATAGACCGATTGCGAATACTGATAGATGGGAAGCGAACCTTCCGCACCATAGGTGCGGGTTACCAAAATGATGACTAAGACTGAGAATTGCTGGGCGATTAAAGAGCCCACGCCGGCTCCTGCCAGTCGCAATGCCTGACGCCCGCGTCCTTCCCCTAATTTCAAAGTGGGACGCCAACGAATCCCCAGGCGGTAGATAGGGATAAACAAGGGCAGGCTCATCGCCGCTACCCCGGCAGTCGTCCCCCAACCAAGAATCAAAATGGCATTATGCGCCACCTGGGCAGGATCGGCAACCGAAGGGGTGAGATAACCAAAAATCGCATAGGTAGAGATAACTACCAGGGAGTTTAAGAGCGGCCCCAAAGCAGGTAGCAGAAATTTTTCGTGCGCCTGCAAGATTCCGGTGCCTACTACGCACAACCCGTAAAGCGGTACTTGTAGGGCAAACATCTGTAAGAAAACACTGATTAGGTGGGCTTGCAGCTGAGGATCTACCCCTTGTGGACAGGGCATTACCTGCCCGATCCAGGGAGCCAGTAAGAATACAGCCAGCCCGACCGGAGTCAGCAGCAATAACGCCCAGGTGATCAGCGCAGATGAAACCCGCTGAACCTCTTTATGTATCCGATCGGCGATGGGACCGGCCAAGATAGGAATGGTTACTCCCGCGAGCGCTCCCCCCGCCACTACCTCAAAAAGTACGGTAGGGAGCTGATTAGCGGTGGAGTAGGCATTAGCAAAAGCGCCAGTACCTACCCAGGCTGATTGGGTGAGCCAGCGACCGAAACCAAAAATTCGCGAGAGTAAAGTAAGGACGGAGATTAACCCCACCGCCGAAGCTAAGGCAGGCAGCTTCCTTTTTACCCTCGGGTTGTTCAACGCTTACGTCCTAATTGATCAATAGTTCGCAACCCCGGAGTATTCGCGATTACTCGGGAAAACGAAATCTTTTCACTAGCGGCAGTAAGCGCTACTATCCCGAGGACTCCGATCAGTTTTCCTGGGGTGCCGGTCTTTTGCGCCCAAGCTGATCCCAGCAGCGCCCCCAGCGCATTAGCTCCGGTATCGCCCAGCATTTCTCGCTCCCCCAGATCGGCAGGTAAAGCCAGCAGGCTGGTAGCCACGGCCCCGCCAGCTAAGGTAGCCTCCACCGCTTTCGAGCTGGTCAACGGAAGGGAAGCTAAGGCCGCCACTTTCAGGCAGCGTCCCGGACGCAGATCAAATAGATTCGCCAAGTTAGCGCTGCCCGCAATCAACATAGTGTCTAGGATCCAGGATGCTAGCCCGGTTTCCCGGGAGCGGCCAATCCCAATAGCTCCCAGGGCGGCACCCGCGCCAATCCCCACAATTTTTAAGGCACCAGTAGTAACTTTTCCCTCCGAAAGGGCTTGCAGATGTCCATGGAATCCCTTGGGGGCCGCTGGTTTGTCTGCTTTTACTTCTGCTTTCTGCGGAGATGCTTCGGGACGCTGTTCTGGCTGTTCATCCGAGCTATTTCCAGAATTATCGCCCAGATCAGCGCGGGTATCATCTAAATAGCCTAGGGCGGCACCAGCTGCCACCGGCAGCACTGTTCCCACCTGCGCGGCGCGATCTCCCGCGAGGGAGGCTCCGGTTGCTAAGCAAGCAGCTGCAACTTTGATTCCTCCCGTGAGAGATACGGTTTCCCCGTGAAAATTTTGCCGTTGATACCGCTTCTGGTTCTGGGGGGAAAGATGGTGAAGCAAGTATTTTCTAGCTAAGAAAAACCCTGCTCCTGCGGCTAGAGCTCCCCCGATCGCGCGTGCCACTTACTTTGCCTCCACTCCAGCCGGCGAAGGAATCGGGGGAATAAGCTGAGTAGCATAATGCTCGGTGCCATATGCCTGGTTCGTGCCGCCCTCATCAGCTAAAAGCGCAAAGGGAGTAGAAACTTTACTCATCACCGACCCGATAGCGTCGACCGTGGTAACCGCTAGTTTTTCTGCGCGAATTTGGGCGACATAGTCGCTCTCGTTCTTAGCGCTGCCCACAATGACCGTCCCTTTAGGAAAGGCCGCATTGATACCTTTCACGAACTCTAAATCTGCTTTGTCGGACGGCTTCTGGTTCTCTTTTTCGTTGCTTTCCGGACTCGCTACCACTATCAGCTGCACCGGTTCCGTTACCGCCGAAGCGGTAATCAAAGGGGTATCTCCGGCCGAAAGGTTACTCACCAGTGCTTGTATCTCTTTATCTGCACTAGTGAGCCCCATCCCTAGAGCGGTTGCCAATACTTGTTGGGAGGAGACTTTGGCATCGACCTTATCGCCCAGTTTGCTAGCTAAAGTCGAAGCCAAGGTATCCCGATAAGACTGAGAATCTTCGTTAAACCAGGAATCCTTAATGGTAACTGAGTTGGCAATAGCGGCTCCCGCCATCTTTAACTGAGCGTTTATTCCGTTCACGGCCTCATCGCTAACCCCAGGCATTTTCACTATGGCGATTTTCTTGCCCGTCAAGGTGCCCGGAGTTACCTTGCTTGCTAAAACTCCTATATATTCATTGGAATTATTTGCCTGTTTAACTAATTCCTCATTAGTTGTCCGCAGCTCAGATTGCTGCTTGGACAGTACTGTAACTTGCCCCGAGAGGGTGTCTGAAATTTTACCTTGTAGGGGGCCAGCTCCCAGCACCACCCCCATCGTGAGCGCAACCAGCACGGCCATCAGTGATACTAAATGGTAGCGAAAATCAATCATTTCTCTCCTGCCTTCGTTAGCCCTTTAGTGAGGGAGCAACCCCGAATAGTTGCCGGAAAAAGTCAATCAAATCATTTAGATAAATACCCGCAATGCCATAAAACGTCTGTCCCACCGGGGTTACTGCCAGCGAAATCGCCACTGCCCCCACCCCTACCAGTACTAGTAACAGAGTCTGCCAAGTAGATATCCGAGGCTGGTAGAGTCGCGATACCCCTTTGGCATCCACCAGTTTCGACCCCACCCTAAGGCGAGTTAGGAAAGTAGATGCCATCCCCGAGCGGCCCTTATCCAAGAATTCCACCAAAGTTGCGTGAGTTCCCAGGGCCACGATCATTTCCGCACCTTTATCATCGGCTAGCAGCATGGCCACGTCCTCGGAGGTACCGGTGGCGGGGAAGAGTACGTGAGGGATGCCCTCTCTTTTCAAGCGTTCGGTGCCGGGAGCTTTACCGTTGCGATAGGCATGAACCACGATTTCTGCTCCGCAGCGCAAAGCCTGGTCAGATACGGAATCCATATCGCCAATAATCATATCCGGGGTATATCCCTGTTCCAGGATGGCGTCGGCTCCCCCATCTACTCCCACTAGCACAGGTTTATATTCGCGGATATAGGGTCGCAGAGAACGTAAATCTTCTTGATAGTGGTACCCGCGCACCACGATTAGGGCATGTTTACCTGCGAACTTGGTTTTCACCTTGGGGACTCCCACCCCATCTAGGAGTAGATCGCGTTCGCGGCGCAAATACTCCATAGTGTTGGCCGCGAATGCTTCTATCTGGGTAGAGACCCCTTTCCGCGCCTCTTCCAGGTCAGCAGCGATAGTTCCGGGAGTCTGCAGTACCCCCTCTGCCACCAGTTCTCCCTTTTGGTAGACCGCATTACCTTCCACGGTAACCTTGCTACCTTCCTTCAGGTTCATGATCCCGCTGCCGAGATCGTCAATCAAGGTAATGCCCGCATCTACGATAATTGAAGGCCCCATGTTGGGGTAGCGGCCGGTAGTGGACTTGGCGGCGTTAAGGACCGCGCTCGGGGCCGCCGCCACCAAGGTTTCTGCCGCAATCCGGTCAATATCAGCATGGTTAATAACCGCAATTTCACCGGCCTGGAGCCGCTGGGTCAGGTGCTTGGTTTTCTTATCTACCCGCACCCGGCAGCTAGAAGCTGGTTCTGCTGCGGTCTTTCTGCTCCGTCTAAAAAGTCCCACGGGTCAACATTACCCCACGCGACACGCGCTAATCAGTTCCTGAGCATGCTCGAGGGCAGATTTAGAGTCCGCTTTGCCGGCCAGCATCCGCGCAATTTCACGTTCTCGCTCACTACCTGCGACTTCTCTCACCTGAGCAGTATCGTTATTTTTCGACACTACCAGTTGTTTATCTGCCCAGGCTGCTACTTGCGGAAGATGGGTTACTACTATCACTTGTGCATGTTTTGCCAACCTAGCCAGGCGCTGGCCCACCGCGAGCGCAGTTGTACCTCCGATCCCGGCATCTACTTCATCAAAAATAAAAGTATGAGTACCTTTAGCTAGAGATTTAGCGGCGAGAGTAACCTCCAAAGCCAACATAATCCGTGATAGTTCACCCCCAGAAGCTCCTTGCCCCAAGGGGCGCAGCTTAGCCTTACGACCTGCCCTCAGACCAAAAGTTACCTGGTCAAAGCCATGAGAGTTGGGCTGTGGGAGGGATTCTAACTCAATATCGAACCCGGCATCGGGCATCTGCAGGGCACCTAGCTCTTCCGCAACTTCCTTTTTTAAGTCTTTGGCAAGGGTGAGGCGGGCGCGGGACACTTTTTTCCCTAGGGTTTCTAACTGCGAACTGGTTTTAGCCAGCTGTTCTTTAAGCACAGTACCCTGGTTTTGAGGTCCAGAGAGCTGGATAATTTTTTCTCTCGCCTTATCTGCCCAGCTTAACCAACTATCTAAATCTTTTGCCCAGGGACGATAGGCATGGCGCAACTCTGCCAGGCGGGCCTGGTCTTGATCTAACTGTCCCGGGTCAGCTTGAAGATCAGCGAGATAGGCTCCCGCCTCCGCGGAGATATCCAAAATAATTGAGGAGGCATCCCGCAGTCCCTGCGCCAACTGCAATAATTCTTCGTCGCTTTGGGCTCCCTTTTCTAGAGCTTGAATAGCCGCGCTCACCAGCGAGGCCGCATCAACCCCTTGCCCGGCGCTATCCCCTGCAAGATAGCTATAGGCGCTCTGGGCCGCTTCCCTCAGTTCTTCTACATTCCCCAGCCGCTCAATTTTGCGGAGTAGCGCTTCCTCTTCTCCCGGCTCCGGCTGTAGCTTTTCCTGTAGCTTTACTCCCTCTTTTAGACGAGAAACTTCTATCTCCCGTGCTTGCCGCTCGTTTTCCCACTGCTGGAGTTGGGATTGCAAATCACGCCATGACGCATAGGTTTCTCGAAACTGCTTTACTAGTTCTAGGTGCGAAGCTGAACCGAAAGAATCCAATAAAGTTAACTGCCGTCCCCCGCTGCGCAATCTCAGCTGCTCGGATTGTCCATGCACCGTAACCAATTCCGTTCCGATCTGGGCTAACACTGTGCTTGGAATGGTGCGTCCTCCGCCGTGACATCGCGAACGCCCCTGGGAGGGAACCGTGCGGGCGAGAATGATCTCTCCGTCCTCAACAAATCCGCCGGCCTCGGTAAGCGTCAGTGCCACCGGAGAAGAGCTATCGGAGATAAAAATTCCCTCCACTGCCAGTTCTTTTTCTCCGTAGCGCACCAAAGCCGGGTCGGCTTTTTTCCCCAACAACAGACCGATAGAGGATAAAACCATAGTTTTTCCCGCTCCGGTCTCTCCGGTGAGCACCGTTAATCCAGGGGAAAAGTTCAGTTCTGCCCGCGATATTACCCCGAGGTTAGTGATACTAAGCTGGTCAATCATTATTTATCCCAGCGAACGCCAGCCTTTAACCGGCAATTGGAATTTATGTACTAGGCGCCCGGAGAAGGGAGTGTCTAGAATCTGCGCTAGGAGTACTGGCGATTTTCCTTTCGTCGCCCGCAGGGAGGATGCCGGTGGTACTTCATGGCAACGTAACCCGTCCAGCCACAGCTCCATCGGGGTGCGTTGGTCCGGCAGCACCGAGATTTCCATAGTGGATTCGGGGGACACTACCAAGGGGCGGGTAAATAGTCCGTGCGCTCCCAGGGGGGAAACCACTACCGCTTCTACATCTGGCCAAACGATCGGACCGCCGGCAGAAAAGTTATAGGCAGTAGAACCAGTGGGAGTAGCCACAATCAGACCATCTGCCCCGTAGGTGGTGATGCCGCGCTGATCGATCCCTAATCCCAGGTGTGAGGGGTGGGCGCGATCGGTAGATAAAATCGCCGCCTCGTTGAGCGCCCAATCAGTTATTTCACTGCCATCAGGCAAAGTAACCGTCACATCCACGGTCATTCGCGACTGTACCGTGTAAGAACCAGCCACAATATGGTTAATAACTTCTGAGATTCGATCCGGCTCCACCTCGGTTAGGAACCCGGTGTGCCCCAGGTTGATACCGATTAGGGGAACTGTTTGGGCACGGGCATAGCGGGCAGCTCCTAACAAAGTACCGTCCCCGCCTAGGGCAATCACAATCTCCACCGCACCGGAATAATTTTCATCTACGGGCGTTATCCCATGGCTGCGCAGCTCCTGGGCAACATTATCGGCGGTTGATTCCAAATCTGGGCGCGAAAGGTGCCGGATAACCATCACGTGCCGCTCACCCATGAACTTCTCCCTCTGTTTGGCTGGTTGTCTGGTTTTCCTCTTGCCCGGCGGGACCGGCAGCAATTGCGGTTCGTACCATCCCCCGTACCTCTTCGTCAGGGGGCATCACCGCCCCGCGACCCAAGTAAATGAAGTACTCCACATTACCGGCCGGCCCGGGCAATGGCGAAGCCGCCACCTGTATTAATCCTAACCCGTTTTCTTTAGCTGCGACGATCACCTCCACCACTGTACGGAAATGATCCTCGGGGTCGCGCACCACTCCCCCGGCTCCCAAGTCTTCTCGACCGATTTCAAATTGGGGTTTGACCATCAGCAGGTATTCCGCATCTGCACTAGAGGCTCTAACCAGAGCAGGTATCACCAGTTTCAGGGAGATAAAAGACAAATCCCCCACTACCAATTGGGCGGGTTCTCCGATTTCTTGGGGATCAAGGTAACGAATATTCGTGCGGTCATGAACCTCTACTCGAGGGTCTTGCTGCAGGCTCCAACGCAGCTGCCCATAACCCACATCTACCGCGATTACGCTTTGCGCTCCCCGCCGCAATAACACATCGGTGAATCCGCCGGTAGAAGCCCCGGCATCCAGACAACGCTTACCTTTAATAACGGGGGCATCGTTTCCCAAAATATCGAGGGCGCCGGCCAGTTTGTAGCCGCCACGGGAAGCGTATTCCGCATCCGGGCTTTTCGCTACCACCACGGCTTGAGCGGGATCAATTTGGGAGGCAGGTTTAGGCATTACCCGCCCATCAACACTGACCTGGCCAGCGGTGATCAGCCGAGCGGCATGCGCACGCGAAGTCGCTAGATGCCGACGCACCAGTTCGCGATCAAGTCGACGCAGCCTCCCCATGGCTAATTTCTTTCTACCTGCGTATTAAGGGAGTCCAAAGCGGCAGATAATTTAGTTGCCACCGCTTCTAACTCACTTAAAGTAACCTGCGGATAGATGCTGGCACCCTCGGTCGGCCAGCTGTCTAATAGTTGGTCGATTTCAGATTTCCGAGCCGCTAGCTCTAGGTCTTCGGAAGAATCCGGAATACTACTGTTCGCGTTCACCGTCGACCTCACCGGGAAGCAGTAGCTCTAGCTGCTGGTCTTCGCTGTTTGCATCCTCATCGCTGATCGTTTCCGTTTCCGGCTCCGCTGCCGGAGAAGTTTCCTCCGCATCAGCTGTCGGTTCATTCGGGGTAGTTTCTTCTTCCGGTGCCTCTTCCGGTGCCTCCGACACCGGTTTTTCAATCTCCCGCACAACCTCGATATCCGGTAGATGCACAAAGATTCCCTGGTCGCGAGCATCCCAAACCGCGGCCACCAGGGCGCGGTAATCCTCCAGGCTGAGCACCACGCCGTTATCGACCGGTTCATCCTCGCGCATCACTCGCCCATCTTCAGCCACCATAAAAGCGGCGGATTCTCCACTAGTCCAAGCCCCGGTAGGCTGATGCACCGGGCCAGGATGTACCCGCATCAAGTCGGTAAGATCTAGGCCCAGGTAGGAGGGACGCCGATCGGGATAGGCCAACGCCACCGCTTTGGCGTCAGACACCCCGGTAAGGACATGGAAGCTCAACATGTCGGCGGCAACTGCCCCGGCGATATCAGTATCGAGGCGATCGCCTACCGCCAGCGGTTTAGTTGCCCCCGCATGGGCGGTGGCTTTCCGATATATTCCTGCAAAGGGCTTTCCACCGGCAAAGGGTTTTTGCCCGGTGGCATGTTCTACTGCCGCCACCAGGGAACCATTCCCCAAGGCAAAACCATTTTCGGTGGGCAAAGTAGCGTCCAGGTTAGTGGCCAAAAATAGGGCGCCGGCATTAATCGCATAAGCGGCCTCCGAAAGCTGCGCCCACCCGACCTCGGCTCCATAGCCTTGGATTACCGCCGCTGGCTGTTCACTGGCTTTGTTAACTACCTCAAACCCGGCTTCCGCGACCGTATCGCACAGCGACTGGGTTCCGATAACCAGTACTTTTGATCCCGGTTCAATCTTTTCGGTCATGATCTCTACCGCATCCATGGCCGCAGTCATTATCTCTTCCGGAGCGGCGAAAATCTGATGCCCCTTTAGTTTTTCAGCCACCTGCTGCGGGCTACGCGAGGCGTTATTGGTTACGAACTGGAACTTTACTCCCGCTTCCCGCGCCGCCGCTAAACCGGCAGCTGCATTAGGAATATCGCGGGTGCCGGCGTAGCAAACACCATCTAGGTCAATAAGGAGCACATCAGCAGTTTCAACTAGCGGTTTACGACTGCCATGCAGATCAGAGGGCACATAGGGGTTGTCTGCTTCCAATACTTCTTCCAGATCTACGATCGCCACGGTATCGGGAACATCTGGAGTTTCTGCCTCAACTTCCTCGGCTTCTTCCTGCCTGCCGAGTTCGCGCAACAAATCAGCCTTGTAAGACAGCATCCGTGCCAACAGCACCGGTTCTTCCAACTGCTGATTTTCTAAGAAATGATTTAGTACCAGTAGCGCCGCATCGGAATCACCCAAGTCATGACGGGCTCCCGCCTGCACTATCACCAGTTCTACCAGGTCAGAAAGATCGTAGGCCGAAGTATCAGTTTCGGCAATGATCTCTAAAGCTTTTTCCGGCTTGCCCAGTCCGCGTTCACAGTCCGCTTCAATCGCCCGCAAACTGTCAGTTCCAGTCAAGCGGCGCGCTGCCCGCACTTCCCGCAAGGCTTCGCTGTATTTTCCGCACCCGTAGGCTGCGAGCGCACAGGCTTCTCGGACTGCTCCGATGCGACCAGCGCGGCTAACTGCTGCCTTGGCGTGCAAATAGGCTTCTTCCGCATCAACATCTAGCAGTGATCCGGCCATCACCAAATGCCGAGCAACTTTTTCGGCGTTATCAGGATCCAGCGAGGATAGGGCGGCCCGTGATTCTCGATCCAGGTCAGAAGCCTTTACCCCCGCAGGAATCTGCGGCTCGTTATCGTGGCGCCACTCTTTGGCGCGGTAGCGGGAATCATGAACCCCAAAAGAATGCTTTCCCGAGCGAGGCGCTTGTGCTTCCCGCTCCCGGCGATCATCCCGACGATCATCTCTGCGGTTATTCCACCGGTTATCACGGCGGTTGTCGCGATCAAAGCGCCGCCCGCCGCGGTTAAATCCCCGATCCGAACCTGATCTTTGATCTCGGTCTCCCCTGCGGAAAGAGTTGCGTCCCGATCGCTGCCCGGCCCCGCGGTATTCGCGGCGGTCATCTCGGTAGTTTTGGCGTCCTCCGCGATTGTCCTCCCGGTCTGCCCGGTAGGAGCCACCCTCGCCCCGGAAGCCACCGCCGCGATCATTGCGGTCATAACCAGAGCTGCCGCCGCGATAACCGCCGCGATCATTACGCGAGTTGCCGCCACGCCGATCCTGCCACCTGCCGCCCCGGCGGTTATCCTTCCGGTAGCCACCCTCACGGTATCCACCCTCGGATTTGCCGCGTCCGCGGTAACCATCCCGATCGCCTTGCCGCTGGCCTGAAGAATCTGAGTAACTACGGTTATTGCCGGAGCCTTCCCCGCCGCCCGACTGAGAACGCCGTTTGCGCCATTGGGGTTCGCGTCCGCCACTTTGCTGATTAAAATTACTCAACTCTAGATCCTTATCTTTCCCTATTTCATTAGTCGACTACCCCTATTCTAAGCGTAAACGCCGTCGCAAAGCTGCCTCTAAAAGGTTGTCTATCCTCACTATTTCCCAAACCAGAGCTGACCGGAGCACCCAATTTAGCGAATTAGTTGCTTCTTATACACCAAAAATAGTTCTGGCTGGCAGGACTGCTATAAAGCCGTCCTGCCAGCCAGAAAACTAGTTCCAGGTGTCCCTTAGCACTCACCTCCGAAGAAGAGTGACCAGGGCATTTCTAGGGGCGCATCCTCAGCAACTACCGAGTACAGGTAGCGACATAGTGGGAAATCGTCCTCTTTGATTACTCCCCTTTCGGTCAGCGGTTTTAGGGCTGCCCCGATTACCTGAATCGCGGCTACCCCCTCTAGGGTTACCCCTTTCATTAGGGACTCGCGAACTTCGGAGAAGGGCACCCCCGCTCCTACGTAACGACCGGCTTTAACGTTGCGGCCTCCCATCGAGGTTACGAACATATCGCCAACTCCGCCCAGGCCATCAGCGGTTACCGCCTCGCCCCCAAGGAGCTGTACGAATTGCCGTAGTTCTTTCTGTCCCTGTGCAAACACGGCTGCCCCATAGTTGAAGCGCACATATTTGTCATCGGTTTTACCTTCTTTATCCAGCAATCCATTACCGAATCCGGCGGCAAACGCATAGATATTCTTGGTGGCTGCCCCGGTTTCGTGACCAATGAAATCGGTAGAAGTCCACACGTGGTAATAATCTGTCCGGAACATTTCGGCCAACTTGGTGAGCACTTCTTGATCTTCTCCACAGAAGACCACGCAGGTGTCATGATGAACCGCTACTTCACCAGCGATGGAAGGCCCTACAATGGCAGACCAAGAAACTTGTGAAGCTAGCTCTGGTCCCACCGCCTTCTTGAGTACCTCCGGCAAAACGTGCATGGTGCCATCCTCATCGGCGCGCATCCCCTTGGTGATACACAATAGGTCTTGCCCCGGTTTTAGCAATCCGGCCAGCTGTTCGCCTGCCCATTCGATCCCGAAGCTGTTGACTCCACACATGACCACTTCCGCGTCCGCGAAGGCTTCCTCTGCTTCCTCGAGCTGGTAGGCTTTGACCCCCTCGTTAACCTTTAACCCCAAATCCGGGTGAATGCCTTTGGTTTTAATCGAGTCGATAATATCCCGGTCCAAATGGGTGCCTACTAGGCGCACCTCATGACCGTTTTCACTGGCAGGGAAGGAAAGAGCGGTTGCCATAATTCCCGATCCCAGCATTACAATTTTTGCCATTTTGTTTTCTCCTAAAGGTGTTGTTAATAAATTTTTGTAAAATTTGCGGCGGTCTACTGTTGCTGATGTTTTCCGATCTTGGCCACAATCGGAGATACCGCAGCATAAAGTTCTAGATAACGATCCAGGTAGAAGCGGTATTCCTCATGAGCCGCCTGGTCGGGTTCATAGGTCTTAACTGCCCGCACCATCTGTGCGGCAGCCTCCTCAATCGAGGAAAAGATCCCAGCTCCGCAAGCCGCCAACATCGCCGATCCGAACAGCGGACCTTGCACATTTTCAGGAATAATAATCGGTACTCCGGTTACATCCGCGTGCATCTGCATCCACAGTTTCGACTTGGTGGGCGCTCCGGAGGCCATCACTCGTTTCGGGGCGAACCCCTTTTGCCGGAAGGTATCAAAAATAGCCCCAGTACCGTAACAAACGCTTTCTAGCACTGCCCGGTACATATCAGCTTCGGTATGGGACAGGGAGAGCCCAGCAAACAGGCCACGGGAACGCGCATCCACGAAGGGAGTACGATTTCCTTGGAAATGGTCCAGGGCAACTATCCCGTTAGCTCCGATCGGCACCTCGCTGGCGAGTTTATCCAGGTAGACATAGGGATCTTCCCCGGTTAAACGCTCATTTTCAAGGGCTTTCACGCAGTAGTTGCGCACAAACCAACTGAGCATAGATCCGGTAGAAACCTGCCCGGCCTCCAGAGTGTATTGTCCGGGAATAATGGCATCGTAATAGGCGCCCCAGATACCCATCGAGTAAACCGCTTTGTCGGTTTGTCCCAACATCACATGGGAAGATCCGGTGATCAAGGCCAGAGAGCCGGGCTCAACTACCCCTAATCCGATAGCACCCACATGGGCATCGATACCGCCCTCGATTACCGGGATTCCTGCTTTTAGCCCCAAAAGTGCAGCCGCTTCCGCAGTTAGGGATCCGGCTACTTCCCCCATTTTGAGGATGCGCTCGGGGAATTTTTCCAAGGCTTCCGGGATGCCGGCTGCTGCATATAGAGTGGTGGGCCAGCCTCCCCAGTTGGAGTCATAGAAGAATTTACAGGAACAGTTACATACTGATGCTGTCCACTCTCCACTCAACTGGAAAATCAAATAGTCCAGGCAATCGGCAATGACCTCGGTTTTCTCCCAGATTTCTGGTTCATTGCGTTTTAGCCACATTAGTTTGGGGGTACCCCACTCGGCGCTAACAGTATCGTGTCCGGCATATTTTAGGGCGGGATCACCGGTATTGGATAAGTCCTGTGCCTCTTTAATAGCCCGCACATCCATCCACATGATTGCCGGGCTCAGCGGTTTACCATCTTTGGTACAGGGCACTACCGTTGCCGAGGTCGTATCGACACTCAGTCCGCAGATAGCGTCGGGATCAAAATCTGACATCACTGCGCTGGTAACCTCACATACCCCCTTCCACCAGTCATGGGGGTCTTGCTGGGCACGCCCGGGAGCGGGATAGTCAGTGCCCCACTCGGTAGCCACGGTTTTCAATATTTTTCCTTGGGTGTCGACTACCCCGGCGCGTACCCCGGAGGTTCCCAGATCGATCCCAATCATCAATTCGCCGCTCATTTTTCCTCTGCTTTCCTCGTTGAAGGCGTTATATTGTTATTTTTCTATTTTCAGTTCAGTTTCTTTCAATATTGACTGTGCCAGTCCAGAATCCACTATCAGGGTGTCAACATAGCCACCCCTTAACGTTGCCAAAGTAGTATCCGTCTTGGCATTGCCGGAAGAGACAGTCACTTTCATCCGTGCAGCCTTAAGAGATTTTAAACTAATCCCAATCGTGCACTTATCTAATTCCGCATCGGCCGGGAGACCATCGGCATTTACGAACCGGCAAAGTAAATCCCCCACTACCCCGTGCGCAAAAAGTTTTTGAAGATCGCCTTCCGACACATAACCAGAACGCACCAAAACCGAATCTGCTTCCAGCTTTCCGGGTGAAAAACAGATTACATCAGCGTTCGCCGCTGCCTCTAGAGTGGCTTTTATCGAAGAATCCCGCCGCAGTGCAGTGGCAATCCGGCTATCGCCCACTAGGGCCGGAGCGGGTAGTACCCGACCAAAACCTCCAGCTTTTTCTGCAATGGTACGTATAGATTCGGCAACAAAGTTGTCTTGGGTGTAACTGGGTCCCCCGTTTGTCTGGATCACCGTAGTGCCACTGGCCCACTGGTCAGGCAGTTCCCGCGCTACCCGCGCGATCGTTTTTCCCCAGGAAACCGCGAGGGTACGTGGTTGGGGACGCAATGACTGCAAATATCGCGCCGCCGCTTGCGCCACTGCGCGAAAGGTAGCGTTTTCCCCAGTTTCTTGGGGGACCACTACTACTCGATCAAGATCAAAATTCTCTTTTAACGCTTGTTCTAACTCATAGTGTTCGGCGCGCGGAGCCTCAATCGTGATTCGTACAATTCCCCGGTCACGGGCTTCCTGAATCAAGCGGGAGGCGGTCCAACGGCTAAACCCCAGCTTCTTACCAATTTGGGCATGAGTCAAAGAATTTTCATAGTACAAACGCGCTGCTTCCACCAGCAGATCTACTCGATAATCCTCGCGTCCCATAACCACCCTTTGCCACTACCTGCTATCCTCAGCCTAAGCCGTTACCCTTGGAAGGATCACCAAAACGATTCTTTTGCAACAAAAGTGCACACTCTGCGGTAAAAACTGCAGATCCTCCGGAATGCGGCAGACTAAAATGTGCACGTCTAGTCCAGCAGCTGCTCCAAGTCAGCTAGCATCGCTTGGGGCGTCATCCGGGAGCTATCCAGCAGGTGATCGCGAGAATCCGTGGGTAGGAAGGCGCGAGGAATTCCGAAAGATTTAATCGGGGTGAAACAGTTTTCGCCTGCGCAGGTGCTGCGTAGCAGCGCTCCTACTCCGTTGGTTACTTCTCCGTCCTCGATAGTGATAGCCAAATCAGCGGCAGCCACCTGCCTTAAAAGCGCGGGAGAAATGGGGATAACCCAACCGGGATCCACGCATCTAACCGCGTGACCTCGCCCGGCGAGTTCCTTTGAAAGCGCGATGGCCTGCCCTGCCATAGCTCCCACCGCTACCACCAGAATATTTTTACCCCGACCTGAACTCTGGAATAGAACATCTAGGCCATCTTCGGTTACTTCTGCCTTGATATCTGGGGGCACACTCCCTTTGGGGTAGCGCACAATTGTGGGTCCATCCGCTATGGATACTGCCTGTCCTAAGAGTTTGCGCAAGGTACTTGCGTCCCGCGGAGCCGCCACCCTAATCCCGGGGACCATGGCGGCAATCGCCAAATCCCACATTCCGTTATGGCTAGCGCCATCGGCTCCGGTAATACCCGCGCGATCTAGTACCACAGTTATTCCCTGTTTATGCAGGGCAGCATCCATTAACAGCTGGTCAAAGGCACGGTTTAGGAAGGTGGCATAGAGGGCGAGTACCGGGTGACAGCCAGCAAAAGATAGTCCGGCGGCCATAGTCATCGCGTGTTGCTCGGCGATTCCAACATCAAAAACTCGGTGCGGGAATTGGGCTCGCAGTGGCTTTAACCCTACCGGCTCCATCATCGCTGCCGATATCCCCACGATCTTGGGGTTCCGTTTAGCCAGTTGCACGATTTCTTCCGCAAACACCGCTGTCCAGCCAAAACGTTCTTTCTTTACCGGCAGCCCAGTCTCGGGATGAATCGGGCCCACGGTATGGAAATGGTCGGCATCATTTTCTTCGGCCGGAGTGTAGCCGCGCCCTTTCTCAGTGATGGCATGCACGATAATCGGCCCGGAAAACTCTTTGGCACGTGCCAGAACGAACTCGGTAGCCACAATGTCATGTCCATCTACCGGACCGGTATATTTGATCCCTAGGTCAGAAAACATTACTTGTTCGGGAGAGACCATATCGGCCATCCCCCGTTTAATCCCATGCAGCGCATCATAGGTGAGCTCTCCGGGCTTGCCCCGCGACTTTAAATGCTGTTTTCCCCAGCGCAGCGCCCGCTCATAGGCGGGAGAAGTACGCAGTGCATCCAGGTGATGAGCTAGTCCCCCAATAGTGGGCTCGTAGGACCGGCCGTTGTCGTTTACCACAATAATCAGGCGCAGATCGGGACGTTCAGAAATATTATTCAGAGCTTCCCAAGTCATGCCGCCGGTCATAGCGCCATCACCGATTACTGCCACCGTATAGGAACGGTCTCCTTTTAGGGCTTTGGCTTCCGCCACGCCCTGCGCCCAAGATAGGGCGGTGGAAGCATGGGAGTTTTCTACTACATCGTGTACTGATTCTGCGCGGGAAGGATAACCGGACAGTCCTTGCGCCGTGCGCAGATTAGTAAAGTCCTTGCGCCCAGTGAGGATCTTATGGACATAGGCTTGATGCCCGGTATCGAAAATAATGGTGTCGGTGGGGGAAGAAAACATACGGTGGAGCGCAATAGTTAGCTCGACTACCCCCAGGTTGGGCCCCATATGCCCCCCGGTTTTTGCCACATTCTCTACCAGGAATGACCGGATCTCACCGGCCAGATCCGCCAGTTCCAAGCTGGAGAGCTTCTGCAAATCTGCCGGGTTATTTATCCGATCGAGTATTTTTGCCACCCAGCCAGTTTAGCCGCATTTCAGATCTATAAGGGCGAAGATGGATTTATCGGCAGTTACTTGCGTTAGCGACGCCCAGCGCGTCAAACTAAAACCATGAGTAACAAGCGGTCACGGTTTGCCGGCTCCTTCGCGGGCTCGCGTGCCGGTCTGACCGCGCTTTCTATCGCTATTGGGGCGCTAGTGGGCCTGGTCTCAGTAGGTTTTTACTATTTAATTGAAAGCTGGAGTTATCTACTCACCGGCTACACTGACTACCCTGCCCACGCAGGTGCCCCCCACGGATTCCTGGGACTACCCCCGGTTTTCCTCATCGCGGTCCCAGTGATTTCAGCTTTGCTTTATGGGCCGGTAGTTGCATATTTCACCCCCGGTTCTCGCGGACACGCCGTCCCGGAAGTAATGTTCGCCGTACGGCGCAAAGGCGGGAGGATCCCCGGACGCAACGCCCTAGTCAAACTTTTTGCGTCCTCGCTGACTTTGGGAGGAGGAGGAAACGCCGGGCGCGAAGGTCCAATTGTGATGATTGGTGCTGCGATTTCTTCCTGGGTAGGAACCCGTCTGGGCTTAAGTAAACAACGCCTGATGTTCCTGTGCGCCTGCGGGGCTGCCGCCGGAATCGCCGCTACTTTTAATGCTCCCCTGGCAGGCGCCTGTTTCGCGGTGGAACTGGTGCTAGGGGCTCTTAGCGCCGAAGACTTTGTCTTCATCGTGTTTGCCTCGGTATCTGCCTCCCTGGTGTCCCAACAGTTTCTCCCTGACCGAGCCAACGTACCCCTCAGCCAATCCTTGGAGCTGTTTTCGCACAGTGACTATCTGCTGGTAGCCCTGGCAGCCTTGGTCGCAACCCTGGCGGGAATCGGGTTTTCTAAACTGATCTATCTGGTTTGGGATGGCATCGATCTGGTATATCACTGGAAAGCGTGGTTCCGCCCCGTAGCCGGTTCAGTGCTGTTGGGGATTTTCTTGTATTACTTCCCTCTGCTTTACGGTACCGGGGAGAGCGTGCAGCTGCGGGTACTCTCGGGTGATTTCCCGCTTGCGATGGTGGTAGCACTGCTACTAGGGCGCGCGCTGAGTGCCGCTTTCACTATTTCTATGGGGGGAGCCGGCGGAGTCTTCGGACCTACCTTATTTGTGGGCGCCTGCGCGGGCATGGCGGTGGGACAGCTAGTGCAACCCTGGTCGGCTTCTTCAACTGCCATTTATGGAGTAATCGG
>CAMYFZ010000031.1 GCA_947255165.1 uncultured Varibaculum sp. | reverse complement strand
GTCACCGCGTAGCCAGCCAGTTGCGGCGCCTTAATAGTGTTTTTTTCGCCCGCGAAATAGACGCCATCCGGTTCGGTGAACTCACTTTGTAGCACCTGCGGGCTGCGCAGGGGCTTATTAGTATCGGCGTCAAGGTAGTTAATGGTGATTGAGACTGCGTCCTCTGCGGCCACCTGACCAAAGCCGGAAGCATACTTTTGGGAAGTTACTGCGGCCGGAAGCGAAGACTGCCCGTCAGCCTTTTCTAGCACCACCCAGCGCTTGTTATTCGAAAAAACTTCCTTGCCAAAGGTGGTGATGGTAGCGGGAATCTTCACCTTTTCAATCTGGTTGCCGCTAAAGGCCTCCTGCCCTACTGTCTGCAGGTTGGGCGGGAGCGTAACCGTAGAAAGCTGGTTATTGGCAAAAGCACTAGCGCCGATCTCGGTCACATACTTCGGCAGGGTGACCTCAGTTAGTTTATTGTCACGGAAAGCGTTCGCCGAAATAGTGGTTAGCCGCTTAGGCGGGTTTTGCGGATCATCCGGGCGCGCGTCGGTGATATTCACCTTGGTTAACTGGTTATCGCTGAACGCGCCCGCGCCAATGCTGATTACCGTATCCGAAGTGAAAGTAGTTAGCTGGTTCTTCTGGAATGCGCCCTCACCTATAGTTTCTAGCCCCGGCGCCACCAGATCCTTAATCTCGTTATCGTAAAAAGCTCGATCGGCGACCTCCGTCACCGAAGCCGGAAGCGTGACCTTGGTGAGTTTCAGCCCCGAAAATACGCCCGCCGCGATCTTGGTGACGCCATCGGGAATGGTCAGTTCGTGATTAGTTTGCAGATCATTTTTGCCGGCATCGGTCAGGCCGGTGATTTCCGTTCCGTTGTAAGTGAAACGAGGATCAGACGGCACCCCTCCCCGCATCGGAGTAGGGCTACGCAGTGCCGGAGGAACGCCCGCGCTGGGATCTTCGAAGTTAAAGGGTATGGCCTGGTTGCCGGTTGCGGGGTTCTCTGATGCTGACGGGTTAGATGTGGACGGGCTGGGTTTGTTGGAGTTTGCAGACGGTTTTGTGGAGTTGCTGTTACTGGGGGTATTAGTACTGGTTGAGCTGGAGTTACCTGCATTCGGCTGTTCTACTGCGGGCGCCGTCATCGGCACAATCACCAGCAACGTGGATAACAACAGCCCTAACACCGAAAGCGAAGCAACAAGCCTTCTGCTCAACACGTTACTCGTCACGCTAACACCCCAACTACGGGTCAGCCGTCATCTTTAGCGGCTTCCCCTCAGCTAAACAAAATACATTTCAATGATAGTAAATTAATATTCTTTCCGCAATGGTTCCGAAGATGGGCGCCCTTTAAACTGCTTAGGCGTTCACGCATAAAATGATGCATCTCTATATACGAAGCATCCCTATCTAGATGAAGCACCCCTAGAAGCATCCCTAGAAGCATCCCTATATATAAGGAGAACCCCCGTAAATTTCGCCGCCGGAGGGTGTTCACGTCCCTGGAGGGCGATTTTATATCCGGAGGGTGTTCACGTCCGTGGAGGGTAATTACGACTCCGGAGGGCGATTCCGTCGCTGGAGGGCGCTAGCACAAAATACCACCAGCATTTTCTCCCCTGATGAGACATTTCCGTCCTCCCGCGACCAAAACACCCTCCCGCGGCACCTAAGCCACATCGCAATATCGTCCATCCCCAGCTAGCAATAAGCACAAGATATCCTGGCCGAATTATTGGGATAAGGACTTTATAAACCATCGCTGCGAAGCTAGAGCTATGTTCCCGGAACTAATCAGCACTCAGGCGTTTTCCCGGAAAGTGCTTGCAGACTCGCTGGCCAGCGGCTCCCTAATTAAAGTCGGGCGCGGACACGTGATTAGACCGCTCAAATCAGCAGATAAATGGCAAAGAATCCGGCATGTAAAGTTAGGACAAATCGCTTCCCACGCCGCGCGATGCAACACTCCCCCGGTATTTATTGGAGTAACCGCCGCTCTGCTGCATGGCCTGTCCCTAAAATCGCTGCGAGGTGACACTGCTTTACATACCTCGACTAGGCATTTTGAAAAGAAACTGCTGCCAGCTTGGGTTGACGTGGACACCTCGAAGGGTCGTCCTATCCGCACGAAGATACCACCGACTCCTCTGATTTTTCATAAGATCTTCCTCCCCAAAAAATCCGCAAAATTTATCGGTCACGGAGTGCGCGCTACCGATCTTCCTGTGACAACCTTGCAATGCGCGGCCTGGTTACCGGCAGGAAGCGCCCAAGCAGTTGCCGATTCTGCAGCTCGAAAGCTCATACCACAGTGGAACCAGCTTGACCGCCGTAGTCGAGAGGTTGTCGCAGATCGCATCCCGAAGCTCCGCGAGCAGATGTATAGCCTAGCCAGAAAGTACCGGAAGCGACTCGGGGCGCCCCAGGCTCGGCGGATACTCGCAAATATGGATCCGCGATTCGAAAGCTATGCAGAATCTTTATTTCATGCCGCATCACAGTTAGCGCAGGTAAAGCGACTAATTCCTCAGTTCCAAGTCAAAATTTCAAACGCTCAGAGTTACTTCCTGGATGCTGCACTCCCCAAGATTCGCGAAGCGTTCGAAATCGATGGGATGAAGAAGTATCAAAGCAGCGACCCACACAAAGCTTATGAAGCCATCCAGGGCGAAAAGCAACGTCAAAGTCAGCTCCAAAAACTTGGATGGCGTATTTACCGATTTACCTACGAGGACGTGGCGGATACCCTGGGGTTCGCAAATTTTCTGCGCAAACGACTAAGTACCAGCTGGAACGGTGTGGCACTTCCGCCCTTATACCGGTTAAAAAAACCCGCGTTTAATATGTAGCGGATTCGATCACTCCATTGCCGCATCCTGTTGAACAGCTTTTTTGTAGTTTTTAGCTTCGCGGACTAGCTGATTTGCAAGCAATAGATCTAGAATCCGTCCTTGTTCCTTGTACCCCTTGTTGCTGCCCTTCGCCCACATCTGAGATAAATATTTTGGTCCGCGGGAATGAAAACTACGCCCTCTATGGAAGTCAAACGCAATACCTTTTTAACTAATAGCTAAGTATCGTGCCGTTCTAAGCGCTTGGAGGGTGAAAATGTTAAGCCAGCGCACGCGACTAGGAAATATGGGCAACATTAGCGCCCTCCAGGCACAAAACCACCCTCCAAAGACAGAAAGACTCTCCAAAGACAGAAACACCCTCCAGCGCGAGGAATAAAGGAGAATTTTATGGAGGACTAGTAAACGTCGGAGGGCAATTTCGTCTCTGGAGGGTGAAAATGTTAAGTCAGCGGAGGCGACTAGGAAATATGGGCTGCATTAGCGCCCTCCAGGCACAAAACCACCCTCCGAAGACAGAACCACCCGCCAAAGACAGAAAGACTCTCCAAAGACAGAACCACCCGCCAGCGCCGGGAATAAGCGGGAGGAAGCATTACAAGGCAGTACTACGGGGGGAGTACGCGAGAGTAGGTGGGGAAAAGATTGTGGCCCGAGGAAACTCCTCGAGCCACAATCATCAAAAACTATTAAGAATGTATGGGCGCTACCCGGATAGGACAGCACTTCTGCCCACGTCAGCGGCCAAAACTAGTAACAGCAGTTACTCTTAGCCGCTAGGTTGCTACAGGCGAATAACCTTGAAGCTGTTCGAATAGATCGGTGCTACCTTTACAACGTCACCTGGCTTCGGGGCGTGGATCAGCTTTCCGCCACCAACATAAATCGCCACGTGACCTTGCTTCCACAAGATATCTCCGGGCTGAGCTTGGCTGAGCGGCAGCTTGGTGCCAGAAGCCGCAATCCCACCGGTGGTACGAGGGAGCGAATGGCCAAGCTGGCGATACACATAACTCACGAAACCGGAGCAATCAAAGCCTTCAGCCGGGCTGGCGTGACCCCAGTTGTAACGAATACCCCGATACTGCATCGCGATTCCTACCGCGGTGCCATCGGCTTTGCCGAGGTCGCGACCTACGAAGGTTTCGGCCGAATCGGACGAGGAGCTCTGCGCCCTCTGGGTGTTCTGCGTGGTCGCTGCGGGAGCCGGAGCAGTAGTTGTCTTCGCAGCTGCCACCGACTGAGCGGGGGCCGCAGCCTGAGAAGTAACTTCCTGGTTAACGGTCAGTTTTTCGACCGTTCCTTTTGCCAGCTGCGCAGAATCCACGGAAGCAGCGATTTGCTTCGCAACGGTGGTGTCCGCACTAGCGGGGACGGCTGCCGCTGCCACTACTGTCAGCGCAACTCCCGAGCCTGCCAGTGCCGACAAGCGCTTGCCGTTTTCGGAAGAAAACAGGGACTTAGCAGCTTGAGAAACCGGAGTGGAGGGACGGCTCGGAGCGCGGTGACGCGCTTGAAGTTTCTGTGTCACGATGAGGGCTCTCCTAAAAGTGCTTATTTCGTTTCTGGCCGGAAAATCTTTTTGGTAGCTACCCAAAAAGTTCCTCTGGCCGTTTGGTCGTAACTAAATATAATGCTTCGATAACGAAATGTCACGTTTTGGTTACGAAAGTTTTTTAATCTTTCTCGCCTCCGCGGCTCCCAAGTGGTCAGGCCCACAAAAATGCCCGCCTAAAAAAAACCAGAAAATCAGCCCTAAAAATCCGCCATTATCCCAGCTCAGAACCAAACTTAAACGAGTCTAATCCCCCTGTGAAACCGCTTCAACAAACAGGTGCTGACCCAGCGACGTGTTAAGTAACACAGTTTTTTCCGTGTCGACCCCCATAACGGCAATCTGGCCATTTTCCGGCTGAAGATTTACCTCTCTACCAGGCAAAATACCCGCTTCATCGAAAAAGGCTAGCATCCGGGGCTCAGCTTGGATCGGTTCACCGATTCGCACAACTTTGGTAGCCACAATGCCCCCAAATTGCTCCACGATTTGAGAAACCGACGTCCCCGACCCCTCAATCCCAGCGTGCCCATCGGGAATCGGATTGCCATAAGGGTCGGTAGAAGGGTGGTGAAGCAGATCAAGGAGGCGCATCTCTACGGCTCCGGACATCACGTGCTCCCAGCGACAAGCCTCATCATGGACCATCACCCAATCCAGACCGATCAGATCCAATAACAAACGCTCAGCTAGGCGGTGTTTACGCACCACTTCCCGTGCCAGCTCCACGCCTTGGTCAGTGAACTCGATGCGGCGATTATCGGCCACATAAAGCAAACCGTCGCGTTCCATGCGGGCAACAGTTTGGGAAACGGTCGGGCCCGAATGGTCTAAGCGTTCCACGATCCGGGCACGCAGAGGCGGAACTCCGTCCTCTAGCATTTCGTAGACAGTTTTCAGATACATTTCGGTGGTATCAACCAAGTCACCCATCAATGCCCCTAACGCCGTGCCGTGCGCGGGAGCTGTCACCGCGCTTATCACTTCTTAGGCTAACTCGGTCGCCCGCGATTTATTGGCCTTGCCAGCATTTCCAGAGGAGGCCCGAAACAGATTCGCACCGATTTATGCACCTAGAGTAAGGTTTTCCCTATGGAGAACTTCGTTAACATTCCCCCAGAATTATTGCCCAAAAATAAAAAATTTGGGTCTGGACCCAGCTCAATAAGAAAAACTGCCCTTGCGAAAGTTGCCGCCAGCGACTTGCCCGGCACCTCGCACCGGCAGGCTCCGGTTAAGGACCTGGTGGGTTCGCTGCGCGGGGGGCTAAAAGAATTATTTGCCCTCCCGGACGGATACGAGGTGGTGCTGGGTAACGGCGGCGCCACCACTTTTTGGGCGGTAGCGGCATCCTCTTTAATTAGGGAGCGTTCCGCGCACGCCGTTTTCGGTTCCTTCGGCGCTAAGTTTGCGGAAACCGTCAGCGGGGCTCCGCACCTTAAAGACCCGGCAATAGAGCTCGGAGGGGTATCGGCGAGGGCGCAGGGCCGAGAAACCGCCAGCGAAATCGCGCTTTTGCGCGGCGGGCAAGAGGGAATCGACACCTATTGCTATCCCGCACATGAAACCTCCACCGGCGCCATCAGCCCAGTAAAGCGCATTGAGGGAGGATTAAACCTGGTAGACGCGACTTCTGTCGCGGGCGGCGTGCAGGTCGATATTTCGCAAACCGACGTCTATTACTTCTCGGGGCAAAAATGTTTCGCCGCCGAGGGCGGGCTGTGGGTGGCGCTGGCCTCCCCCGCCGCGCAGGAACGGGCGCAAGAAATCAAAGCCGACCCGGGTGCAGGCCGCTGGATTCCACCAATACTAGATTTTTCGGTGGCGCTGAAGAACTCGGTTAAAAACCAGACCTTAAACACTCCGGCGATTGCCACCTTGATTTTATGGGAAGACCAGGTGCGGTGGATGCTGGAAAAAGGCGGCCTGGAGGCGATGGAAAAACGCACCCGCGCGTCCTCGGCAGTGCTATATGACTGGGCGCGTTCCCACCCGGACGCCTCCCCCTATGTAGCCAACCCGGAAGAACAGTCCCCGGTAGTGGTGACGATTGATTTCCACGATATTGATGCCAGTCAGGTGATCGCCCAGCTGCGCGCTAATGGGATCGTGGATATTGATCCTTACCGCGCTTTGGGGCGAAACCAGATCCGGGTGGCCTGCTTCCCCAATGTGGAAGTCGCCGATACCCAGGCGCTGACCGCTTGCCTAGACTATGTAATCGACCGCCTCTAGCAGCTGCGGCAGCTAACTGCGCCCGCTAGGCAGCACTAAATCACCCCAACACGCCCGGAAAAAGACACACAATTCGGGCATTAGCCCCGAAAGTACTCTTATAAAACAAATAGTCCGTGGGAGCAGCAGCTGACCGCTCCCACGGACTATTTAAATTCCAGACCCTTTACGACAGTAGGGATTGGATGGGCCCGAGGCAGAAGTAGATTACAAACAGGATCGAAACTACCCACATGAGGGGGTGGATCCGCGAAATCCGCCCAGAAGCGATCTTTACGATCACGTAGGTGATGAAACCGAAGCCGATCCCGACGGTAATCGAATAGGCGAACGGCATCATCATAATGGTCATGAAGGCGGGAATCGCCACGTCGGCGCGCGTCCATTCGATATCGCGCACATTCACCATCATTAGGAAGCCTACGAACACCAGGGCGGTGGAGGCCGCCTCGGCGGGAACCAGCTCCACTAGCGGGGCAATGAACATAGACACCCCGAACAGCAGCCCGGTAACTACCGAAGCCAAACCGGTGCGTGCGCCCTCGCCAACCCCGGAGGTCGACTCCACGAAGGAGGTGTTAGAGGAAACCCCGCCGAGTCCCCCGGCCATGGCCGAAAGCGAGTCAATCAGCAGAATCTCGCGAGTCTTAGGGGGATTGCCGTTCTCGTCTAGCAGGTTGGCGCCCGCGCCTACCGCTACCATGGTTCCCATGGTGTCGAAGAAGTCCGCCAGCATCAGCGAGAAGATTAGCAGCACCACTCCCACCGCGGTGGTGTGAGGGTTGGTGAAGGGACCGAAGAAGTCAATCGCACCGATAGTGGAAAAATCAGGTAGGGAAACCGGGGAACCTTTCAGTTGCGGCACGTTAGAGGCCCAGGCAGACACGGCCTTTTCATCGGCCGCGCGCGAGCCTAAATGGGCGAAAGCCTGCACGATGAAAGCCAAAACGGTGGCGCCCACAATCCCGATAAGAATCGCGCCCTGTACCTTGCGGATATAGAGCACAATGATCACAATCAGACCAACGCAGAATACCAAAGCCGGCCAGCCCACCAGGGAGCCGTTCACCCCCAGCTGTACCGGAGTGCCTCCAGGACGAATAATCCCGGCATTAATCAGACCTACGAACGCAATAAATAGCCCGATGCCTACGCTAATCGCAGTTTTTAGCTGGGCCGGAACCGCCTTAAACACGGCCTCCCGAAAGCCGGTCAGCACCAGGATGGTGATGGCCACACCCTCCCAAAAGATTAGCCCCATAGCTTCCTGGTAGCTGAGCCCTAAAGCCTCGGGGTTAGCCAAAGTGAAAGCGACCACGGCGTTTAGCCCCATACCGGAGGCCAAAGCCAGCGGGAAGTTTGCGACTAGCCCCATCAGCAAGGTCATTACGCAGGCGACCAGGGCGGTGCCAGCCGCGATTGCGGACTGGCTAATATCTTTGGGAGCCGCCACCCCCAAAATCGCGGCATTAACCACCAAAATATAGGCCATCGCGAAGAAAGTGACCAGGCCGCCGCGGATTTCCCGTCCAACGGTGGAGCCTCTTTCCGAAATTTTAAAGAAACGATCTAGGAAACTATCCGACTTTGTCGCCGTATCTTGAGAAGACAAGATAACTGTCCAATCCGCCACCAGGGGCATAGAAGTTACTTACAGGCTCATTATCGGAATATTCCCAGGGTTTTTCCAATCTTGACCGCTATCTGCGACTTAGTTGCAAATTTCAGACAGATTGCCTACGCCGCAACCAAAGTCGCTCTAGCTAGATTCCCTAGCCCTCATAAAGCCCCCAGCCCCTAGCCAGATCGTCTAGGCAGCGCACACGATCCCCAGCCCCTAGCCAGAGTCTCAACTCCCCTAAATTTCCACCTGTTCTACGTCGAACTCATTCAGGCGTGCGGGCGTGGGTTGCCAGGGGGAAGTATCCACTTTGACGTCGGTTTCCGAATGGGAGCCACAGGTGTGATCCATAGAAACCACCCGGCCATCATCGACCGACCATTCATTGGTACACACCCCGAACATGGTGCGCATACTACCCGCTACCTTCAGAAAGAAACCACAGGTAGAACAGGTGTTTTCCGGGAGTTTCTTGCGGGTCATTCCTCGCCGCGCCGGACCTTGTTCGGAGTTATACCAGCGCTTGGCAGCCTGGGCGCGACCGCAAGCCGACAGTACTCGGGGACGTCCTAGTCCCAGCTCTTCTAGAGTGCGCCGATCTAAATCTTCGGGATTGGTGTCCGCATAGGACTGATCTAGGCGGTCGTCATCGGGAACGTAAGGCAACACGTCCTCACGTTTTACATCTTGAGGACGCAACCGTTCTGCCCAAGGCACCCAAGGGCGCGCCAGCAGGGCGTCCTCGCCAGGTAACAGGTCGATTTCACAAACCGTGGCTTTGCGTCCGCGCGGCACCCGCGCCAGAACCGCCACCCAATGCCAGCCGCGATAACCGGGCTTTAAACATTCGAAACTGTGGCTAACCAGACGTTCGCCCTCACTAGTGGCACCCAAATGTTCACCAATTTCTGACGGTTTCGCTATGGGGGCAAGCCCTTCGCGAGCAATATCAACTGCGCTAGCTAGTACCGAATCTACTTTCCCCGCTTTACGTCGGGTAGTTTCACTCATCTGTGTCTTTCTTGTTTTCACCGCCACCGTTAAGCATCGAAATCATCGGCAACTGCCCGTAGCAGCTGCGCGATTTTCGCGCCGTTATCCGGGTAGCGTCCATGACGCAAATGCCCGGAGGAAGCGTCCAATAACTTAATCAGGTCTTCAACTACCGGCACCATCGCCTTGGGTTTACGCCGCAAATTTTTTGCTACCGAGGGCGTTCGCTGCAAGATCTTTACCGATAGGGCTTGGGGACCGCGTCGCGAGTCAGCAACTGAAAACTCTACTCGCGTTCCCGCCGAGGGAGGTTTAGTGTCAGCAGGTAATACGCTGGCGTGTAAGAACACCTGCGAGCCGTCCTCTGCGGTGATAAACCCGAACCCTTTTTCGGCATCAAACCACTTAACTTTTCCGGTTGGCACTGATTTCTCCCCTACTTTTTCTAAATCTAGGTTACATGAGCCAACATATAACCCACTTCTTTGCATATGATAATGCAAAGTGGGGATTTAATCCGCTCCGGGCGATCCCCATTAGTTAGGGAGAAACTTACGTGAGAGTCTTAAAGAGAACCGGATTACTAGTAATAGTGCTTCTAGCTGCACTTTTTACTAGTTTCGCAATTACTGGCAATATTGCAAATGCTGAGGAACCGCCGAAGATTTCCGATCATGTATATGACCCCGGCGACAAGCTCGGGAGCCAGGCCGACAAGGTAAAAGAACGGTTAGCCTCTTTGGATCGTTCGGGATTGCACGTTTATGTGGCGTTCCCCTCGGAGTATTCCAATGACACCGTCAGCAATTGGAACTTGATGGCGCTACAAAAATCAGGTGCTCCCCAAGGCTCCTATATGCTCTCGATAGTGGCTGATAACCCTAATCAGACTATGTATTTGGCTTCTGCAGATAATGCCGCAAAACTCTCCCAGGAAGAATTATCTGCGATTGCCTCCGAAAAAATGGTACCCCTGCTCAATCAGCAAAAATATCCCGAGGCAGTGCTAGCTTATCTGGATGCGCTCTCAGCGAAAGCTCCGGAAATGGGATCGGGAATGGCGGTCGCCCCTTGGGCAATGATTGCTTTCCTGATTGCGCTAATCGTGGTGATTATCGTGATTTCTCGGGTACTTCGGGCACGCAGGCAAGCCCAAGATCGGATCGAAGAAAAGACCAAAGATGAGGCCGCCCTAGAGGAATCGGCAAGTCCGGTGTCCGCCGCGTTAGCTACAGGGTCATCCGCTACCCCAGACTCCGAGACTTTAGTAAGTGAAGAAGAGCCGATTTTGGCTCCCGCTAAAGAAGATAAACGGTCAGACGAGGAAGAGAAGCCCACTAAAGGCAAGTTCCGCTTGCGATTTAAACGGAAAGAAAAACCAAAAGCTAAATCGAAATCACGGCAGAAACAGGTCGATAAACCAGACTTTGCCCCCACTGGCCTTGAAAGCTTAGAAACCGCAGCAACCTCGGCTCCGGCCCCCGAGGCGCCTACCGCTACTGCCCGGCCCGCCACCCCGGCGGCGACCCCCGGCCTCGCTGGCGTTCAGACTCCGAAGGCAGACCTACCGGACATAGTTCCCGCTACTCCTACTGGTATTCCTGACGGCTCCCCCGCTCCGGCAGCCGGCGGAAAAGTTCCTTCGCTAGCGGAACTGGATCAGATTGCTTTGGCCCGCTCCAGCTCGCATGCGACCGCGAGTACTGTTGCGAGCCCTGCCCACCAGGTTCCGGCTCCAAGTTCCCAGCCGCAGCCGGGCGCGCCGGTACCGCCATCACAACCGGCAGCCTTTAGTCCCCAGCCGCAACCCCAACCGCAGACACTACCGCAGACTCCGGCCCAGCCCGTGTCTGAGGCCCAGCTGGCACAGCCCGTGTCTGGGGCACAACCTGCCCAGCCGATACAGCCGGCACAGCCCGAGCAACCGGTGTCGGTACCGCAGCCGCAACAGCCAGCGCCTCTGCGGACGCCGAAACCGGCAGCCTTTAGTCCTCAGCCGCAAAGTTCTCCCGTGGGGATTCCCGCGCAGGCACCGGCAGTCTCTCCCTTGGCGAAAACGGCTGATACCGCGACTACTGCGAGCTCGCCCGCGCAGCCTGCAACGGTTAGCACCTCGGAACCTCGGGGGCATAGTTCTGTGCTGCGTCCCGGCCAAACCACCTATTTGCCTCCGCAAGCCAACGATGATGACACCCAGGTTACTTCTGCCGCGCGGATCAAGGAATATGGCCAAGAGCGTCGTGACGAGATTGCTCGAGCTAGGGCTCGCGCCCACGCAGCCGACCGTTTCCGGGAAGAACAGGCAAAGAGGCAGGCCACGGCTACTCCTAGCGTAAGTACTCCCGCCCCAGCTATTCCCAACGCGGCAACGACCGATGCAGGCGCTAGAGCTACCGGCGCACCAGCCGAGCAGCAGCGGACAGCTTCGCCTACGCTCCCGCAAATGGCGCCCGCCGTTGACAATCTGAATAAATACTCCCTGCCTCCGATATCTCCGCAGGCAATCCCGCAGGTACCGGGACAGGTTTCGCCAGGGACAGCCCGACCGGTATCTTCGCCACTAACCAGGCAAGAACCACCAAGCGTAGCGCCCTCCGTACGGCAAGCTCCTGCGCAGGAACAGCCGCAACCGGCCTACTCCCCAGCGCCAGTCTCCCCTGCCCCCTCGCAGCTACCCTCTCGAGAACCGGTCCCCTCGCAGCTTGCGGCGCAAACCGTTCCGGAAGCTAGGGTGGTGGACAAAACCCCGACTGCCCCGCCGGAAACCGCCCAGCGGGAAGAACCACAACCACAACCCGATTTTACAAAAATACTTCGCCAGGCAGATTCTTGGGCGCGCAAAGGAGCCAGCAAACTGGCATTAGCCCAACAGCGGGTAGGCAAGACCGTAACTCAACCTTTTGCTTTGGCACTCGTTCGCGCTCAAGACAGTGTTCGCGCCGCATTTGCGGAGTTCGCTACCGCCCAGTTGCAGTCCCGTCCTATCGATCAGCAGATCGTAGCCGGGAATCTGCCCGAGCCGTTGCGGGAACTGCGCGATCAGATCACCCACTTTACAAATCTGTATCATCAGCAAACCCCGTTGAACGAGATTATTGCTCGCTTCGAGCGAGAAATTGTTTCCTGCCGGGAAGAACTGGTCAGGTGCCGTCTGATAGTGGAGCGTATCCAAAAAGTTGAGCCCCAAAAGGCCGCGCGTATTGGCGGCGATGTAATGGGGGCCCATAAGCTACTTTCTCGAGCTCAGAACCTAATCGAAGATGCTAAGACTATGGATCGCGGCGGACAGGAAAATGAAGTCCTGAAAGCTACCGTACGCACTGAGAACTTGTTGTTGCAGGCCCGTAAGATCGTGCGGCAAGCCCGTGCAGAAGAAGCCGCTTTACAAGCAGCCGCAAAAGTTGAGGCCGCTTTGACCTTTGCAGAAAAAGTTGAGCCGCTTAGTGAGCAGGTAGCGATTTTGATGGCAGCCGTTGACGACTATATCGGGGTTCATACCGCGAAAGTGGGGATAGCCGCTCGCACCATGCTTGACTTGGCGAATCGCACCCTAACTCGCCTCGACCGCCCCGGTAGCCTCGATACTCAAGAGGCTTTGCGACTGTTGCAACGCGCGCAGCAGCAAACTGAGCAGGCTTTGCGTCTGGCCGAAAATGATGTGGCGAAACGAAGCTAGCAGGAAAGAATTAGCAGGGCGGAGTCAGCGGAGCGAAGTTACCAGGACGGAGGCTCGAAGCCTCGTCTAACAGCCAAATTTTTGCGCTTCGAGAAGCCCGCTGGTCCTGAAGCCGATAAGATTAAAGGCATGTGCTTAGCTCGATTCCGCAAACGGTTATTGGCATTATTTTTCGCACTGCTGCTGGGAATGATTTTCGTGGTAGTACCAGCGAGCCCAGCCCTTGCCGCTCCGCCTGCGGCAAGTTTTGATAAGCAACTATCTGACCCCAGTGGTTATCTGGAGAATTCGGGGTCGGCACAGCAGGCGCTCACTGAAGCCTCTAGTGGGGACTACCAGCTCTATGTCGCCCTCACCGATAATTTCGCGCCCCTAAGCGCGCAGCAATGGTGCGTTAAGAGCCGGAATCAGGGCGCGGGGAACAGCCAGAGCGTGCTGCTAGCGATCGCGGTAAAGGAACGTGCCTACTATATTTGCCCCAGTGCCGGTGTCAGCTTTAGCGCCGGCAGGCAAAGCGAGATTGTTCAAGGAATAGAGCCCCTACTTTCCCAGGAGCAATGGGACCAGGCAGTTAAAGTTTTTGCTGCCAGCGCCGCTTCCTCCTCCGATCGGGACGATGCGGTAAGCGAGAGGGATTCTACGAGGACGGGTGGCTGGTTTTGGCTCATAGTCCAAGTCTTAGCGGTGGTCGGGATAGGAATCGGGATTATTGCTTTCGTCCGTAAACAGAAGAAGACCCGCACTCAAATAAAAACCAGGCAGGCAGAGGCGGATAAGCAAATTGTGGAGCAAGCTGGATCAGATGTGTTGGCCGCTGACGATGCCATTCGGGGTGCGAAAGAAGAACTAGAGTTCGCGAAGATGCAGCTAGGAACGGCACAAACCGAGGAATACGCCCAGGTGCTAGCGCAGGCTAGCCAGGCACGAGACAGCGCTATGGAAAAGTTGGCGAGTTTAGATTCCCTGGCGGGTATCGAAAAATCTCAGCAGGCGCAAGCGGTATCTGCTGAGGCTAAACGCTGCGTCGAATTGTTGAAGCAGCAGGCAGAGAAATTGGCAAGTTTACGCGAATCTTTAGATTCTTTGCCGGCGCGGATTAAGAACCAGCTAGCGCTGATTTCAGAGTTAGAAACCCAGGCAGATCAGCTTCCTGCCATTATCGCGGCGCTACATAAAACCCACCCGCAGGCAGTACTAACTTCTCTAGACGATGCTCCCGAGCAGATCAGAAACCTTTTGGGAGCCGCGCGGGAAACTTTGCAACCGCTGCAAAGTGAGTCCAGCTCACCTGCCCAAAAAGTACAGGTGCAAACCGCGGAGCGAGCAATTGCCCAAGCACGGGCGTTGATAAAAGAAGTTTCTGAGGCCGAGGGACAATTGGCGAACTTGCAGCAGTCGCTGCTGGCGGCAGTAACCTCTATTTCTTCTGACCTCGACGATGTAAAACGACTGAAATTGCAGGATAAGTCGGTTTTTCAAACGCTCAGTAGTAAAGCGCAGGCCGAGATTAATAACTGTCTGAAAGCCCGAGATGGGCAAGGTGATCCCCTGGCGGCGCTGTCTGCGATTGCTCAGGCGGAAGCAGATTTGGATCAGGCGCTGGCACCCTACCGTCAAGACAGTGAGCAAAAACAGAAGGCCGCGGCGAGATTACAGACGGCTTTAGACAGTGCCCAAAGAAGGATTGATAGTGCAAATAGCTACGTTTCTAGCCACCGGGGAGCGGTAGGTTTGGATGCGCGCCAGTATCTTGCGCGTGCCAACTCCCTCTACCAGCAGGCACGGGACGCCAAAGGCGATACCGGAATAAAGCTGGCAGAGTTGGCGGGAGAAGCTGCAGATCAAGCCCGTGAAAGCGCGCGGGCGGACTACAATGAGCGCCGCGATGATTGGGGCAGCCGGCCGGGAGGTGGCGGTAACGACTTTTTAACCGGAATGATTCTCGGGGGGATTCTAAACGGCGGTGGCATGTCTCGCGGCTCAAGCTGGGGCGGCAGTAGTGGCGGTTTTGGGGGAGGCTTCGGCGGCGGAAGCGGCGGCTTCGGCGGAAAGTTTTAACCGGCGAAACGCGCAATTTTCCGGTAAAATTACCAGTTAAAGATACTGATTCACTAGGAGGAACCATGGCAGAGAAGCAAACGATTCTGGGACGAATTACCAATATGGCGAAAGCTAATATCAATGCACTCCTAGACCGGGCAGAAGATCCGGGAAAGATGCTTGACCAGATGATTCGGGACTATACCAACTCGATTCATGAAGCTGAAAGCGCAGTTGCCCAGACCGTGGGGAACGTGCGGCTGGCAGAAAAAGATTTAGAAGATGATCGTGCTGCCGCCTCCCAGTGGGGTGAAAAAGCCGCTCTAGCGTCAAAGAAGGCGGAAGAGGCACGCACTAGCGGGGATACTGCGGAGGCAGATCGTCTTGATAATCTGGCCCGTCTGGCTTTAGGTAAGCAGATTGATTTTGAGGAGCAGGTGAAGGCGCAAGAACCGCTGGTGGTTTCCCAAAAGGATATGGCGGAGCAGCTAAAGCTTGGCCTGGCCGGGATGAAGACCAAACTAGAGGATCTTAAAGTTAAGCGCGACCAGCTGGTGGCACGGCAAAAGACTGCCGAAGCCCAAAACCAGGTACAAGAAACCGCCCAAAAGTTTAACTTAGCGGACCCCACCAGCGAACTTAACCGTTTCGAGGAGAAAATCCGCAAGCAGGAAGCCCTGGCGGCAGGCCGCGCCGAGTTGGCTTCTGAATCACTAGAGAATCAGTTCGCGGAACTGGAAAAATCCGGTTCCTCCGCAGAGATTGAAGCCCGGCTAGCAGCTCTGAAAAACAAGTAGCCCTCACTGAAACAGACAATTCTGCTAACTGGTGCTGGCGCCAGAAATTTTTCTGGCGCCAGCACCAGTTTTTACGCTATGGGGATCTAACAATTTCAGGGCAACTACCAGGACAGAATCTGCGCCGTGCCGGTGACTGTCGCCACCCCTGCCAACAAGCACGCAAACCCTAAGGTTAAACGGTATTCTTTTACCCGGCGAGTAAGGATGGGGCCCAGCGCTCCTCCCACCATCGAGGCAATCGCAAACACCGTCACCACTACCAGGTCGATGTTGAGAGGCATCCCTATCCGCGCTAGTAGCGAAGACGCACAAGAAATCACCATAATCAATAGCGAGGTAGCCGCTGCTTGCCGCATATTAAGATGCAGGAAAATCACCAGTGCCGGCACCACCGCAAAGCCGCCACCTACCCCAAAGAATCCGGTTAAGAAACCGGTGCAAAGCGCCGCCAGTACCCATTTGAATAATGCCTTGGTGACCGGGCCTAGGGGCTTTGTCTTGTTTACTTTCCCCGGCTCGGCCACCGGGGAAACATCCTGCCCGCGAGTGCTTAGAGTATGCGAGGAAATCTCCCCGGCGTCCTCCTGCAAAAGTTTACGGATTTTATCGTGATATTGACGCCTGGCCACGAGCCCTTGCCGAGCCATAGCAATTGCCACCGCCGCCGCTAGCAGCGCAAAAAGTAGCATCAGGTAGTGACCGGGGGTGAGCGCGTTGAGGCGAGAACCACCGACGGATCCGGCAGCGCTAAAGGCCGCGAAGATTAATCCCCTCCTCCACTGCACATTGCCCGAACGTGCGTGCGGAACTAGGGAGACCAGGGCGGTGAGCCCCACAATAAATAGGGAGGCAGCCGCCGCCTCGTGGGGGGAAAAGTGGAGTAAATATACCAGCACCGGGATAAAAAGCATTCCCCCGCCCGCGCCCAGCGCCCCCACTACCAGACCGATCGCCAGCCCGATGGTGGCAGCAAGCATTAAGAACATGACTATTTAGCTTTGTCGTATTCTTGCAGTGAACAAACCCCATAGGAGCGGTCGCGGGTAGCTTCAATTGCCTGCACCGCAGCTTGGAATTGGGACATGGTGGTGATAATCGGTTTGTCGGCAGCCGTAGTGGCAGTGCGGATTTCGTAGCCGTCTACCCGCGCCCCGGAAGTGCCGGGAGTGTTGATTACCATGTCGATTAGTCCGGCGCGAATCATATCGACTACGGTTTGTTCTCCGTCCGGGCCGCGTCCTTGACTGGCTTTGCGCACTTCGGTGATCGGAATCCCGTAGCGGCGCAGCAAAGCGGCGGTTCCCGAGGTAGCCATGATGGAGAATCCCAAGTCAAATAACCGGGACACCGGTAAAGCTAAGGATCGTTTATCCTGGTCAGATACAGAAACAAACACGGTGCCGGCAGTAGGCAAATTCCCATAGGCCGCGGTTTGGCTCTTGGCAAAGGCGGTGGGGAAATCGCGGTCATACCCCATGACTTCCCCGGTAGAGCGCATCTCCGGACCTAGGACTGTATCCACGATCCGGCCATTCTTGTCCCGGAAACGCTTAAACGGTAGCACTGCTTCTTTAACTGCAATCGGTCGTCCCGGGGTAGCGAAATCGGAATCATCTGCCGGCAGATAACCGCGCTCTTTTAGCTCCGCAATCGAAGACCCCATCATTACTAGGGCAGCCGCCCTCGCTAGGGGCACTCCGGTAGCTTTCGCTACGAAGGGTACCGTCCGCGAAGCCCGCGGATTAGCTTCAATCACATACAGCACCCCGCTGACCAGGGCATATTGAATATTAATGAGGCCGCGCACCCCTACTCCGGCCGCGATTTTTTCAGTCGAAGTGCGGATATGGGCAATAACCGCATCCGAGAGAGTGATGGGGGGCAGCACGCAAGAAGAATCGCCGGAATGGATTCCGGCCTCTTCAATATGCTCCATTACCCCACCGAGGAACAGTTCTTGACCGTCGTAGAGGGCATCCACGTCAATCTCGATGGCATCATCTAGGAAACGATCAATCAGTAGCGGCCCGGTCATCACCGTGGGATCAGATAGGTTATAGCGATGCAGGTAGGAGTCGAGTTCCTCACGCGAATAGAGGATCTCCATTCCTCGTCCTCCCAAAACGAAAGAAGGACGCACTAAAACCGGATACCCGACTTTTTCTGCCTGCTCAAAGGCTTGCTCGGGGGTGGTGGCAGTTCCGTGCGCGGGAGCGGGCAGCCCCGCCTCATCGAGTACTCGGCCAAAGAGTTCCCGGTCCTCGGCGGCGTCAATTGCGCTCGGAGGAGTACCCACAATCGGCACCCCGGCGGCTTTCAACCGCGCGGCCAAAGAAAGCGGGGTTTGCCCGCCGAGCTGCACAATCATCCCCGCCACCGGGCCAGCCGCGCATTCTGCCTCGTAAACTTCCATCACGTGCTCAAAAGTGAGGGGCTCGAAATATAGACGCGAAGAAATGTCGTAGTCAGTGGAAACGGTTTCCGGGTTGCAGTTAACCATTACGGTGTCAAAGTCGGATTGCAGTTCCTGGGTGGCGTGTACACAGGAATAATCGAACTCTATCCCCTGCCCGATCCGGTTCGGCCCCGACCCCAAAATAATCACCGCCGGACGCTGACGCGGTTTAACTTCGCTGGTCAGGTCATAAGTGGAGTAGTAGTAGGGGGTTTGGGCGGGGAATTCCCCGGCACAGGTGTCGACTGTTTTATAGACCGGACGAATCCCGAAGGCCTTGCGCACCTCCCTCACTACCTGATCGGATACACTGCGAATCTGCCCAATCTGCAGATCTGAGAAACCATGACGTTTGGCTTCTACCAGTAGATCCGGGGTCAGCGCTTCCGCTTCCCGAATCTTTACCGCCACTTCGTTCAGCAAGAACAGCTGGTCTAGGAACCAGCGGTCAATCTTGGTAGCCTCATACAGTTCTTCCAGGCTCGCGCCCACCCTAATCGCATCCATCACTTGGATTAGACGTTTCTCGGTAGGGGTCTTGACCTGCTCTAATAGCTCCTCTTTCGAAGAAGCAAGCGGAGTGTCCCAGCGGAAGTAAGTGCCCGCTTTATCCAGGGAAATCAGGGCTTTTTGCAGGGCTTCGGTAAAGTTTCGCCCCAGCGCCATCGCTTCGCCCACCGACTTCATAGCGGTGGTCAACGTGGGATCGGCCGCCGGGAACTTCTCGAAGGCAAACCGAGGCACTTTGACGACCACATAGTCCAAAGTGGGCTCGAAGGAGGCCGGAGTCGAACCGGTAATATCGTTGGGAATCTCGTCGAGGGTGTAACCGAGCGCCAGTTTTGCGGCCAGTTTCGCAATCGGGAAACCGGTAGCTTTCGACGCCAGCGCCGAGGAGCGAGACACCCGGGGGTTCATCTCGATGACTACTACCCGGCCGTTATCGGGATGAACCGCGAACTGGATATTACAGCCGCCGGTATCCACGCCTACTTCCCGGATCACATTAATCCCAATATCGCGTAGATTCTGCAGCTCCCGGTCGGTTAGAGTGAGCGCTGGCGCCACCGTAATGGAATCACCGGTATGCACCCCCACCGGATCAACATTTTCGATAGAGCAAACCACGACCACGTTATCCGCCTTGTCGCGCATCAGCTCTAGTTCGTATTCTTTCCAGCCCAGAATCGATTCTTCCAGCAGCACTTCGGAGGTGATGGAATCGGCCATGCCGCCTCCGGCGATGCGAATCAGATCCTGTTCGTTATAGGCAATCCCGGAACCCATACCTCCCATGGTGAAGGACGGGCGCACTACCAGCGGATATCCCAGCTGTTCGGCGGCTTTCCGGCAATCTGCCAGGTTATGGGCGATAAAAGAACGCGCCACTTCCGCGCCGCAACGGTGTACTACCTTTTTGAACTCTTCACGATCCTCGCCCGCGTTAATCGCCTGGGCGCTGGCACCGATTAGCTCCACCTGGTATTTTTCCAAAGTGCCATCTTGGCTGAGAGCAATCGCGGTGTTGAGCGCGGTCTGCCCACCCAAAGTCGGCAGCAGAGCGTCGGGGCGTTCCTTTTCAATAATCGAGGCCACTACCTGCGGGGTTATTGGCTCAATATAGGTGGCGTCCGCCATTTGCGCATCGGTCATAATGGTTGCCGGGTTGGAGTTAACCAAAATAACTCGCAGCC
>CAMYFZ010000030.1 GCA_947255165.1 uncultured Varibaculum sp. | reverse complement strand
AGTTTCTGCTGAAAAGGAGTAGCCAAGTGATTGACGATATTCTGCTCGAGGCCGAAGACAAGATGGAAAAAGCCATCGAGTTTTCCCGGGAAGAGTTCACTGCGATTCGTACCGGGCGTGCCAATGCCGCCATGTTTAACCCGATTTTGGTGGAGTACTATGGGGCGCCTACGCCTTTGCAGCAGCTGGCGACTATCAATATCCCGGAGCCGCGCACGGTGCTGATTTCCCCCTATGACAAGTCCTCCACCAACGATGTTATTAAGGCGGTTCGCGACTCCGACCTGGGGGTTAACCCCACTGATGAAGGTAACCATATTCGGGTAACCCTTCCAGAACTTACCGAGGAACGCCGCCGCGACTATGTAAAGCTCGCCGGGCAAAAGGCCGAGGAAGGCCGGGTCACGATTCGTGGTATCCGCCGCAAAGCCATGGATCAGCTAGGGAAGTTGAAAAAAGATGGCGATGCCGGCGAGGACGAAGTGGCCCGCGCGGAAAAGGAAATCGAGGCTTTGACCAAGAAGCAGGTTGACGCCATGGATGCCCTGCTAGATGCCAAAGAAAAAGAATTGATGGAGATGTAGTTGAATCCCAGCCCCCACGCCTTAAGCGAGGGATCTGCGTCTGTAATGAACCCAGAGCCTGCTAAGAACCCGCCCAAGAAAGCTAAAAAATCACGGGCGGGTCGTAACCTGCCAGCCTCGATTGGGGTGGGGATAGGCCTGGGAGCCTTGGCTCTGGCACTGCTGCTGGCACCCACGGTTCTATTCCTGGTTTTTGCTATGGTAGTGGCGATTATGGCCGAAATTGAGATGGCCAGAGCTCTCGCGCGTATTCGGATAACCCTATGTATGCCTCCCCTCTGGGTAGGCACTATCGGGATGCTGCTTTGTGCCTATCTGCTGGGACCCGAAGGAGTATGGGCGGCGCTGCTGGCCACCCTGATTACTTGCGCGATTTGGCGCTTGAGCCTGGGGCCTTCTAAGTTCGCTACCCGCGACCTGATAGCTACCTGCTTTGTTGCTATCTATCTGCCGTTCCTGGCTTCTTTTGTAGTGATTATGCTGCATAACCCGCATCATCCGGCGCCGATTATCGTCTGGATTGTCATCACTATCTGCAATGACATTGGCGGCTATGCGGCCGGAGCGCTTAAAGGTAAACACCCGATGGCTCCGGCAGTGTCTCCCGCGAAAAGCTGGGAAGGTTTCGCCGGCTCGGTGGTGATGTGCACGGTGGCCGCTGCTATCGCAGTCTGGATCACCGGTACTCCGCTGTGGGCAATCGCGGTATTGGGGATACTTACCCCCATCGTCGCCACCTGCGGTGATTTAGGGGAGTCTTTGATCAAACGAGATTTACACCTTAAAGATATGGGGCATTTGCTGCCTGGTCACGGCGGGGTGATGGACCGCTTGGACTCGCTGCTAATCACCGTGCCCCTGTTTTTCCTGGTATCGCTGTTTATTTTTTAGAGGCGGCAAGCATGGAGAAAGAAAAAGCCCCCGGGAAAGGCGAAAGTGTAGCTAAAACCGGAGGGAAGGGGAGCGTCCTCCCCCAAAGTGCGGCCAGCGATAAAGATCTAATGCGCCGAGCCAAGCCGCGGCGCGACCCCGCCCAAGTAATGCCCACGGATCAGCCTCCCGAGGGCGCTCGCAGCCAGGACGCCCGTCCCGTGCTGCGTTTTCAAGCGACTAGGCGGGCGAAACCGCAGGTGCATCTAGCTGATTTTGATTTGGCGGGGCGCAAGCAACTGCTAAAGGAAGCCGGTTTCCCGGCTTTCCGCGCCGATCAGTTATCACGTCACTATTTCACCCACCTGACCACCGATCCGCAGAAAATGTCGGATCTGCCCGCCAATGGGCGAGAAAAACTCACTAACCTGGCTTTCCCGCCCCTAGTTGAACAAGTGGTGGTGCGCAGTGGCGATCAGGGGATGACTCGCAAATACCTGTGGCGACTTTTCGACGGTGCCGAAGTGGAATCGGTACTAATGCGCTATCCTTCCCGCGCTACCCTCTGCATTTCTTGCGAAGTCGGGTGCGGAATGGCTTGCCCGTTTTGTGCCACTGGACAAATGGGGCTGACCCGCAATCTTTCTACCGCCGAAATCGTGGAACAGGTGCGCCTGGCGCGCAAAGCCTGTGAAGAGGGCGAACTTGGCGGGAATCCCTGTCACCTTTCCAACGTAGTGTTTATGGGGATGGGGGAGCCAATGGTGAACTATCGCGCCGTACTGGGCGCGGTGCGTCGCCTGATCGCTGATCCGCCGGAAGGATTCGGAATGTCGGCGCGGGGAATCACGGTTTCCACCGTGGGGCTGGTGCCGGGGATAAAGAAACTGACGGCGGAAAAAATTCCGCTTACTTTGGCGATCTCGCTGCATGCCCCCGATGATGAACTACGCGACCAGCTGATTCCGCTGAACTCTCGCTTTAAGGTCAGTGAACTCTTAGATGCTGCCTACCAGTATTTTCAAGCTACCGGCAGACGGGTTTCTATCGAATACGCCCTGATTAAGAACATGAATGATCAAGCTTGGAGGGCGGGCCTGCTGGCAGATTTACTGAACGTGCGCGGGAAAGGTTGGGCGCATGTGAACCCGATTCCCTTAAATCCGACTCCCGGATCGATCTGGACGGCGAGTGAATCCCGCGCCCAAGCAGAATTTGTGGATACCCTGGAAAGTAAAGGTATCACTACCACTATCCGCGATACTCGCGGACAGGATATTGACGGAGCATGTGGCCAATTGGCGACGAAATCTATGAAGGAGAGGCTGGGAAGTGAGTGAGACCAATTTCCCGCGAGCCGGGTTTTTTACGCGCGGATACGACCCGTCCCAGGTAGACGAATTTTTTGCTGATGCCCGCAAGGCCTATGAGGGCGGGGTACCTGCCGAAAAATTCTCGGCTGCCCAGGTGCGCGGCGCCCATTTTGATCTGGTACGTCGCGGCTATCAAACTAGCGCCATCGACCAGGCTATGGATCGCCTAGAGGCCGCCTTCGTGCGGCGAGATCGGGCAGATAACGTGGCGGTTAATGGCTCGCAAGCTTGGATGGACAGAGTAGCGCAGCGGGCAACCACGCTATACCCGCGGATGCTGCGTCCGCTGGGCAAACGCTTCGCTCACCCGGAGGGTAAAGGTTACGACGTGGTGCAGGTAGATGAACTGGTCGACCGGCTAGCGCAATATTTCGACTCGGATGAAGGGATAACTTCCACCGAGATTCGCAACGCCACCTTCAAAACTGCCAAGAACGAAAAGGCTTATAAAGAGGGCGTAGTCGACGCCTATCTTTCGCGGGCGATAGAAGTACTGCTCGCGGTGGAATAAGCGTTTGAGGCCGGCTAAAAGCCGACAAAATATTTCTTTCAATCGGGAGGGGCAGTGCGCGACGTTTTCATCTTGGGTTCCACCGGATCTATCGGAACCCAAGCTCTTGAAGTAATCACCCAGAATTCCGGGCGTTTTTGCGTCCGCGCTCTCAGCGCCGGCGGAGCTAATCTCGCTTTACTGGCGCGCCAGGCCGCTCATTTCCGCCCCGAGATGGTGGCGATTTCTTTAAATAAGGGCGAAGAGTTCACTAACGCGCTTGCTGCGGAACTACCTAGGGGAGAAAAATATCTGCCCGAAATCTTGACCGGAGAAGACGCTAGTGCCCGGGTGGCTGGGCGAGCCACCTGCGAGGCGGTAGTACTCAACGGGATTACCGGGGGAGTGGGCTTGGCTCCCACTTTGGCCGCCTTAGAAAGCGGCGCCACTTTAGCGCTGGCGAATAAGGAATCTTTGATTGTAGGGGGCGCCTTGGTGAAAGCTGCCTGCCAGCGCCCTGGCCAGATCGTTCCGGTTGACTCGGAGCATTCGGCGATTGCCCAAGCTTTAGCTTCTGGCGTCCACCATAAGGGGCTCACCAGCGTAAACCAGGATGGATACAGTGAAGTTAGCCAGATTATTCTCACTGCCTCCGGCGGACCCTTCCGGGGTAAGCAGCGCGCGGATTTAGCGGAGGTCAGCGCGGAGCAGGCCCTCAATCATCCCACCTGGTCGATGGGACCAGTAGTGACTATTAACTCCTCTACCTTGGTAAACAAAGGTCTAGAGCTGATTGAAGCTCACCTCCTATTTGATGTTGCTCCCGAAAACATTGTGCCGGTGATCCATCCCCAGTCGATTATTCATTCCGGGGTTACCTGGCGGGATGGGGCCACTATTTTGCAGGCTTCTCCGCCCGATATGCGCCTACCAATTGCCCTGGGACTAGATTGGCCGGCCCGCCTCGAAAAAACGGTGACCCCCCTAGAATTCACCACTGCTCAGCAGTGGCAGTTCGAGCCGGTAGATCACGAGACTTTCCCGGCAATAAAACTGGCGCGAGCCGCAGTGGCCGCCTCGGACTCCCACCCGGCGGTTTATAACGCCGCTAATGAAGTCTTCGTCGATGCCTTCCTGGCGGGGAACCTGCCCTATCTGCAGATAGTGGATTCTCTAGCGCAAGTTTTATCCGAATATTCGGGTATTGATAATCCGGATTTAGGGCAAATTATGGAAGCGCAAACCTGGGCGAAAACTAAGGCTCAGGAAATTGTCATAAACACTAGGTAGGCTACCTCCATGGCGTTTTTGCTGGGAATAATAATTCTGGTTATCGGGCTAATCATCTCTATTGGTCTGCATGAATGTGGACATTTGTTACCCGCTAAGAAGTTCGGGGCGCTAGTTCCCCAGTTCATGATTGGTTTTGGCCCCACCTTGTTTTCGCGCAAACGCGGGGAAACCGAGTACGGGGTAAAAGCCATCCTCTTAGGGGGATACTGCCGGATCCTGGGAATGTACGGACCGGGTGACCCTGACCAATTTGGGTACAAACTTGACGGTAAGAAACTCTCGGTGCGCCAGGCACGCGCCTTGGATCCGCAGCAAGCCGAAAACTTGGTTCCTACCTGGTCGCAGGAAGCCCGCGATGCCTCGCTAGCCGAGATTCCTCCCGAGAAGCGAGAGCGCGGCTTTTATAACCTGCCGGTACGCCACCGCCTAATAGTTATGTTCGGTGGGCCGGTCATGAATCTATTCTTGGCCTTTGTGCTGATGGGGATAGCGATGCTGGGGATCGGGATTGCCACCCCCACCACCACGGTCGATAAAGCCGTGTGTCTAAAAGCCGGTCAGGTAGTCGAGTGTTCCCAGCCGGGAGCCCAGCCGTCCCCGGGAGCCAGAGCCGGAATTAAATCCGGAGATGTGTTGGTCGCCTGGGACGGCAAAAAAATCAACACCTGGGAGGACTTGCGCAAATATGCGCAGGCAACTCAGGGAGACGCTACCGTGTCGGTGCGTCGCGGCGGGGAGGTTATCGACCTGCAGCTTAGTGGGGTAGATGGTAAAGCCGGTCTCTACGCGCGTTCGGTGCGGCAAAGCGCGGGGATAGCCACCTATGGACAAACCATGTGGCAGATGTTCTACCAAACCGGGGCGGTAGTCTTAAAACTGCCGGTTGCAGTGTGGAACGTGGGGGTTTCAGTGTTTACCGATACTCCGCGAGATAGCTCCGGGATTATGTCAGTCCTAGGGGTAGGACGTATCGCCGGGGAAATCGGTTCTGCCCCGGCCACTCAAATTACTTTGGCCGATCGCGCCGGAGGAATGCTTTCCCTACTGGCCTCGCTAAATATGGCGCTATTTGTATTCAACCTGATTCCGCTGCCTCCTCTAGATGGCGGACATATTGCCGGTGCCTGTTGGCAAGGAATTAAGAACAGCTATGCGCGGCTGCGTTCTCGCCCCGCTCCCGGCCCGATCGATGCCGCGAAAGCCGTGCCGTTAACCTATGTGGTAGCCGGACTATTGATTGCGATGACCGTATTGCTGATGGTGGCCGATATTGTGGATCCGATTCGCCTGCCTTAGCGTCCTCCGCTGGTTTTTGTGCTTCTTCCGAGCTTTCGCCCTCAGCGAGCCTGCGAAAAACCTCTGGTGACAGCACAGTGAAAGGCCTGATTATTTCTAGAAAATAGGGCTTTAGCGTCTGACGCGTCATAATAGGAACGTGAGTGTTGAACTAGGAATGCCGGAAGTAAAACTAGCGGGTTTTCCGCGGAAGAAAACTCGGAAGATCCATTGCGGAAGCGTAGCGATCGGCGGAGATGCCCCGATTAGCGTGCAATCCATGTGTACCACCAAAACTACCGATATTGGTGCTACCTTGCAGCAGATCGCGGCCCTGACCGCTGCCGGCTGCGATATCGTGCGAGTAGCGTGTCCCAGCGCTGATGACGCGGAGGCACTGCCGGTAATCGCCCAAAAATCTACTATTCCGGTGGTAGCTGATATTCACTTTCAACCTAAATATGTATTCGCCGCGATCGAGGGCGGCTGCGCCGGAGTGCGGGTTAACCCCGGAAATATCCGCAAATTCGATGATCAGGTAGAAGAAATCACCAAATGTGCACGCCAACACGGCACTGCTTTGCGGATCGGGATCAATGCCGGTTCCCTGGACCCGAGGGTAATGGCGCGCCACGGCAAAGCCACTCCCGAAGCACTGGCAGAATCCGCGGTTAACGAGGCCCGCCTATTCGAGCAATACGATTTTCACGACTTTGCGATCTCGGTCAAACACCATGACCCGGTGACTATGATTCGCGCCTATGAACTGCTCAGCGAAATGGGGGATTGGCCCCTGCACCTGGGAGTAACCGAGGCCGGCCCCCAATTCCAGGGCACCATTAAATCCGCGACCGCCTTTGGAGCGCTGCTGCGCCAAGGCATCGGGGACACCATCCGGGTTTCCCTCTCTGCTGATCCGGTAGAAGAAATAAAAGTCGGGATCGAAATCCTGCAATCCATGGGGTTAAAAGAACGCACCCTGGAGATTGTTTCCTGCCCGTCCTGCGGACGTGCCCAAGTTGATGTTTACACTTTGGCAAACGCCGTCACCGATGCCCTGAAAGACGAAATCAAAGTGCCGCTGCGAGTAGCGGTGATGGGCTGTATCGTAAACGGTCCCGGCGAGGCGCGCGAGGCCGACCTCGGGGTAGCCAGCGGTAACGGCAAAGGCAAGATCTTTATCAAAGGCGAAGTAATCAAGACGGTTCCCGAGGAGGAAATCGTGCCTACCCTGATTGCGGAGGCGCATCGCCAAGCCGAGCTGCTAGGCCTAGAAGAAGGATCCGGCGAAGTTGAGGTAACCGTTTAGTCTCTCGAGACAGAAGCGGGAAAAGCGCTCGGGGGACCCCGGTGAGCCTTGCTGCGCTCGGCTCAAGCCCCCTCTCGCATCTTTTCCCACTCCTGCCCCCAAAATCCAAAAGCCTAGCTACGTTTATCACGCTTAACCCGGTTGCCTTTTTATATTGTTCTTCCGCGACGCTTCTTGCAGGAAGATATTGGCATTCCAAACCCTGCTTCGGCTTTAAAGATGCTCGTTATGTGGCTTGCTATGGCAGTAACCCCGAGCGCGAGAGAGAAGTTTTATCCGATCAGGATAGGCGGGCGTAAAACTCGTAACTGCCGCGGGCAGTTGCGAGTTTTTGGGCGGGAGGAAAAACTTCTCGCTCGCGCGTAACTTTTGGCTAGCGTTAGCACCGGTATCCGGATAAAAAGTATTGTTGATTCCTGCGAGGCGGGCGCGGTTTAGGTTCCTTTGGATCATCTACTAAACTGGCGAACGTGGCTTACAATATGTCGACTTATTTTGTCAGGACTTTGCGGGAAGACCCGGTAGATGCCGAGGTGGATTCCCATAAACTGCTGGTGCGCGCCGGTTATATTCGCCGCGCCGCACCCGGGATTTACACTTGGACACCCCTGGGGCTGCGCACTATTCGGCGTGTAGAGCAGGTGGTACGCGAAGAAATGGATCGGATTGGCGCCCTCGAGGTGGCTTTCCCGGCACTGCTGCCGCGCGAACCCTATGAAGCGACCAACCGTTGGGAAGAGTTCGGGCCTTCCCTGTTTAAGCTGCAGGATCGCAAGGGCGCTGACTATCTGTTGGCACCTACTCACGAAGAAATGTTCACCCTGCTGGTGAAGGACTTTTATTCTTCCTACAAGGATCTGCCGGTCGTCCTCTACCAGATAAAAGAAAAGTATCGGGACGAGGCGCGTCCGCGGGCAGGACTGATTCGCGGACGCGAATTCATTATGAAAGACGCCTACTCTTTCAATATTGACGAAGAAGGACTAGAGGCCTCCTATCAGGAGCAACGCCGCGCCTATCAACGGATCTATTCGCGGTTAGGGCTGGATTTCGTGATTTGTTCCGCGATGGCAGGAGCTATGGGAGGCTCGCGCTCCGAGGAATTTATTTTCCCTTGCGCTATCGGGGAAGATACTTTTGTGCGCTCTGAGGGCGGTTATGCCGCTAACGTAGAGGCGGTAACTACTATTGCGCCCGAGCCGCAAGATTATTCGCTACTTCCGGCGGCAATTGAACGTAAAACCCCTGGTGCACACACTATTGAAGCGCTAGTGGATTACTCGAATGAGCATTTCCCGCGTGAAGATGGCCGGGAATGGAATAAAGCAGACACTTTGAAAGCCTTTATGGTGGCCGCCACCTATGCGGATGGCAAACGGGAAGTGCTGCTGTTGGGAGTACCCGGGGATCGCGAGATTGATATGCGCCGCCTGGAAGCCTCGCTAGGGGCTGACGTAGAAATGGCCACCCCGGAAGACATGGCAGCCTACCCCAATATTGTGCCGGGCTTTACCGGCCCCACCTGCGCCGGACCCGATCATCCGGATCGGAAGGTAGACGAGGACGGGAATATTTCCGGTAGCCCCCGCTGCCTCTTAGATCCGCGGGTAGTGGAAGGTACCGAATGGATTGCGGGTGCCGGCAAAGAAGACACCCATCTTTATCACCTGGTGGCCGGGAGAGATTTCCGCGCGGACGGCTTTATTGAAGCCGCGGAAGTGCGCGACGGGGATCCAGCGCCTGATGGTTCCGGAGCCTTGCAGACCGCCCGCGGAATCGAAATCGGGCACATATTCGCCCTGGGAACGAAGTATTCCGAAGCGTTGGGGCTAAACGTGCTAGATCAAAACGGAAAATCCCAGGTAGTGACCATGGGTTCCTATGGGATCGGGGTTTCCCGAGTCATGGCCGCGATCGCCGAAGAATATCATGACGAGGTGGGGTTGAAATGGCCTACCAATGTGGCGCCCTTCCAGGTGCATGTGCTGGTTACCGGCAAAGGGGCAGAACTTTTCGAGGCCGCGCAGAAGCTGGGAGACCAGCTCACCGGCGCCGGTATCGATACTTTGGTTGATGACCGTAAGAAAGTATCTGCTGGGGTGAAGTTCAAGGATGCGGAACTGCTCGGCATGCCTTGGCTGGTAGTGGTCGGACGCGGGCTCAAAGAGGGAACCGTGGAAGTACGGTGCCGCGCTACTGGCGAGCGCCAAGAAATCGCAGTTGCAGATGCCTTCCAGTTTGTAAGTGACAAGGTGCGCCAGGATCTTGCAGACGCCTATGCCCGGGCAGAAAAAATCGTTCCGGCGAGCGGAAGCGAGGAGGAATAGACTATGGCGTTTCGAGAAATCAGAGTAATCGGGGACCCGATTTTACGTACCCCTTGTGAACCGGTGGGCGAAATCGATGCACATATAAAACAGCTGGTAGAAGACCTGCTGGAAACGGTAGATGCCGATGGGCGTGCCGGTCTAGCCGCCAACCAGATTGGCGTGGGGCTGCGGGCTTTTTCCTGGAACATCGACGGGGAAGTTGACTATATTCTTAACCCGCGTCTGGTAGAGGTTTCTGAGGACGAATACCAAGACGGCGATGAAGGCTGCCTGTCGGTGCCGGGACTGTTCTTCCCCTGCCAGCGCGCCTGGTACGCGCGTGCTGAAGGCATTGATCTGGACGGCAAGCCGAAAGTGGTTGAGGGTGAAGAGCTGATGGGGCGGTGCATCCAGCATGAATGTGACCACTTGGATGGTCATCTCTATCTTGATCGCCTGGATCGGTTAACGCGCCGCAAAGCTTTCAAAGAGATTCGCGAAAAAGGCCTGTAGTCAGGTAAGGGCGCGGGGGCTGTGTTTGTCCTCCCGCCCAAGTATTCGGAAAACGTAGCGCCGTTTTCCGAATACTTATGCCCACCGCACCTACTCGGATCAAACCCAGCCCCCGCGCGTCTGCCCAAGTCCCCCTTTATATCCATCTTTGGCCCCAACCTGTGCTGAAAGTCCTGTGGCAGCGAAAACATGCTCCTGCGCCATTGCTCAAGTCTCTCTCTCGTATCATTCCGCTTTAAACCCCCCTGCTGAACACAGGTAATCGTTGCTTGTGCTCTAATGCTGTGTTGCATCTGGATCCCGTAACTTGTTCCGGGGTGTAAAACCGCCCCCGCTTGGTAGCTGCAGTGCCGGGAGCCTACCTCCGGAGTTAAAGTCGTCGTCCCCCGCGGTGGCTAGCGCAGTGACAAACCACAGGTGTCACATTGGCCTCAGTGGTCACAAAATTGGTGGTCAGAGGCTTTTGGGCTTGTTGAAACTTGTTATCGAGGGCAAAATAGAAAGTGAGACACCGCGTGTCATCACTCTGTAGTGCGTACAGGCCGTTGGGGAAGACGAACCTTGCGAACACTAAAGGAGAAGCGATGAACAAGGATTACACCCGCGGTGTACTTTTCGTACACTCATGCCCCCGTGCGCTTTCTAGCCACGTGGAGTGGGCGGTTGGCGCAGTTCTAGATCAACGCGTCAACCTAGAGTGGACGGAACAGCCTGCCCAACCGGGAATGTTCCGCTCGGAACTGTCCTGGGTAGGGCAGATTGGTACCGGTGCGAAACTGGCCTCCGCCCTGCGTGGATGGGAACATCTGCGTTTCGAGGTAACCGAGGATGCCTCCATAAATAACAATGGGGGACGTTGGTCATACACCCCTGATCTGGGAATCTTCCATGCCCAAACGGATGTAGTGGGCAACGTAGTGGTCCCAGAGGATCGGGTGCGCGTTGCCCTTTCTCAGGGCAGCCAAGAAGATTTGCGGCGCCTGCTGGATCTCGCGCTGGGAACCGCTTGGGACGAAGAGCTTGAACCTTTCCGCTACGCCGGAGCCGGAGCGCCGGTGCGCTGGCTGCACCGAGTGGGCTGAGATGGCGCTAGATGCCGATGCCTTAGCCGCGCTTGCCGATTTCGGCAAGAACCTGCCCGGCGGCTCGGAGGACGAAGATAGGGGAGAGGGCGAAGCTGCGCTTAGTTCTAACCCGGAATCTGAGACGGTTGCTGAGGAAAGTGGCGGTAGTACTCCAGATGCGTCCTCAGAGAATATTCCAGTTGCGTGGGAAAAGATTAGCGGTGATACCGCGGTTATAGCCTGTCTCTTAGAGGCAGTTGCTGCGGAAAGTGACTGTGAGCAAACGGATTTGTCACCAGATGCAAGTTTGAAAGCCCAACTAGATTTTGATGATTTATCGCTGTATGCGGTGGTGGCGCGGCTCGAGGGGGAACTGGGTGAAAAGTGCTCCGATAAACAGATCGCAGAATGCGAAACCCTGGGCGAGCTAGCGCGCCTTTATCATAGTCAATAAAACAAAGCTATAAAGCAGGTTTCGGTAAGTCCTAACGGTATTCAAAATAAAGAAATCGCAGTATTTGGGCGTGTCGGGGCTAAATACTAAAAATTCTGAACTAGCTTTAGAAGCACAATAACCTAACATTCCATCCGGCGAGAGGAAGTATTTCCTCTCGCCGGATTTGTTTTTTACTTTCCTTTATCTTGATCTGCTGTCTACCCCGATTAGTACTGTTGGTGGTTATCGTTTGCTCGACTGGGATATTGAAATAGAAAACCCTTGGTTTACTCAAATATTTGCTAGTTTTTCTATTCTTAAAAATATATAATGACGCTATAAGGTTCCCACCTGGTTTTTATCGCGCGCCCTGCAGAGGTAAGTGAGAGGTCATTAGACCCACGAAAGGATAGGAAAAATGAAAACTCAAAAACTACTTATCGTACTTGCTAGCGCTGGGCTTGCTCTAGGTATGGCAGGGTGTAGCTCGACCGATAAAAAGGCGGAGGATACCCCGAAGCCTCCATCTATTAGTCAGGTGGAGAAGCAAAAGCAACAGCAAGAAGCCAAAGCTAAGGCGGAACAAGAAGCTAAAGCCAAGGCGGAAGCAAAGGCGAAAGCTGAGCAAGAAGCTCAAGCACAGGCTGCTGCTAAAGCTAAAGCACCCGCCCCGGTGAAAGCTCAACCCAAGGCGCGTAGCTATCAGCCGAAAGCACGTAGTTACCAGCGTAAGGCGCAGCCTAAACGGCACTATCAAGCTCCTCGCCGCTCCGGAACTAGAGCCAAGGCAGGCAATTCTGGGCAATGGAAAGTCGGGGAGAGCCGGGACTATAAAGGCGATAGGTGGACTCGCACTAGCGAAACTGAAATTCAAGTTTCCGGCTGCGGCGACAGTGAGGGTAACACCTGGCCCTGCTAAGTTAAGCTGAACGTTTAAGACCTTGTAGCCCTAGCGTTTTGCTGGGGCTACAAGTGTATTTGGGGGCAATTTGTAGCTACAGCCCATATCCTTCCTACCTGCGTTTTTGTTTTCGAATTTCTGTTTACGCATTACCCATAGGGGAAAGACAAAAACCGTATAAGGAGGATTTTCCAAGATGATACAAAAAGTATCGAAACGCTTAGTATTGCTAGTCGCCTTGGTGGCGTTAGCACTAAGCGTTATTGTTCCGCCTAATCCAGGCGAGGACAAGCTATATCGCTGCCCATCCGTGGAGTATCGGGAGCAGATGTCAGTCGGGGAGGTGAATTTTTGTGCATACTCAGCTAATTACCGTCAGGGGATAATGCCGGAAACGCAATTTGCTCTTTCTGTTTCTGGAAATGGTTCCTATTCGAGGAAGCGAGGCAAAAGAGAACCATAAGCCGTTGAAGCTACAAAGGCAGTAACTAACCGGGATAACCCGCCTGTTGTGGAGGAGGATTGAGCCCCTAGGGCACTCTCAAGTACCTATTACTATCGCCTACGTTTATATCGTGTGTGCTAGTGGTAGGTCTTGTCCTGGAGGGGTGCTTTCTTCTTTGGCTCTAAATGATATTAAGAAAAAGGAACACCTCCCGTCCCGGTAACGAAGACGGCAACGATTACTGCTAGCCTAAGCATTGAGGCTCCTAGCGTATAAAATACGCCTTCTGCGCCTGAAAGTAGCCAGCTGCCGCCTCCGCCAGCGCCTCCGATGCGCCCTGCCCCGGTGCCAACAAAAACGGTTACTGAGCGTCCAGTAGCGCCCGTTCGCCCGGCACCTGCCCCGGCAAGCAGGCGGGCAAGCACCACTCTTACCGGGGCCTGCAACGGCACGCTAACAATTTACGCCTCTGGGCAGAATGCCTCCATATCTTTGGGCGGCAAACGTGGCGGATCGAGCCTGAGTCTTCCTTGGAACGGCTCGTTTGCAGCCACTTTGACTGCTGATGGATCGGTCAGCGGTAGCTGGAATTGCGGGAATTAAACCTTGGTCAGTTCGGCAGTGCCGTAGGAACGCATTTTTGCGCCGGTGAGATACACCCCGTCTTCTTGGGTAGAAATGTATTCGATAAATAATCCGATAGGGGAGTTTTCGCTTAGGGTGTCGGCTGCTAGATCGGTGGGACTGGGTGCTTGCGGGTCTTTGTCTTGCACGGCTACTACGCTGACCTCGCCGGTTTCGGATAGGGCATATACGGTCCCGCATCCTCCGGCTCTTTCGATTCTAGCTAGCAGGGTGCCTACAGTTTCGCTTTCCAGGCAGGCGATAAGCGGGGTGTGACCCCTAGAATCTATAACTTTAGGGGTGGTAGTTCCAAGCATGACGTTGTAGAGGACTTCGTTCTCAAAGTCTGCCAATTCCTTGTTCACTTTCGCACCTCCACCAGTTTGTTAATTTCTTGCCTGATTCTTAGTATAGCCATTCCCAATGCGTCCTGAACATCCCTTGCCCGGTTAAGTACCTTAATCGTTTCGCGCGGGTGGCCATCACGTTCCCCATCTTTGTAGTAATGGATATGGGCGTTGGAGTGGGTGCAGTCTATCGAAAGGTGCGTTTGCCACCTACCAGTGTTTTCGTTTCTGACCTGGAGCACAAAAACAAACTCAGTCAGTCTCCCGGTCTGTGTCCAACGATTCCCCTGAATTCGTAAGTATTCTATATCGCAAGGCACAATGTCGCTGATTGGGTACTTCTCGCACCTTGTCCTGGGCGGTATCTGGTAGTCCCCGTTTGGGAGGCCATCATCCCAATTTTGCTTGCACACACAGAAATCTTAACAAAATCTTCTTTTTTGAAAACTTCCAATACTACACAGTGGGAATATAGCTTTCACCTGGGTTTCTGCTCTTGCGCCCTACATAGGGAGTATGGAAGAAAATCAAAATCTTGTGAACGATCTTGAGTCCAGGTTGGTTGATGATTTTTTCGTTTCTCACAATAGGGACGAACTTACTACTACTTGCGAGGTCGGAGTTACCCGCTCCCCGCCAGTGTTGCATGCATCTTTTAGCGCGCTGGAGGAGCTGGAAAAGAAGAGGCGCTTTGTAACTAGGCGGAACATTTGCCACCAGAAACACCTTTTACCTGGAGTGTTCGTTTTATTGGGTACAGCGAATCCCTTAAATACGCATAGCAGTAGGTGGAACCCGAGCAATACAAGGGAGGTGTTTTCAAATGGTGAAAAATTTACTTAAAAATATTTTGTGCTCCTGGTGATCACTAGCCTGACTTTGAGTGGAGGTGTTTCACAGAGTCTAGGCGATGAAAGTCCAAAGCTCTACCCGGTAGTGGAGACGTGGCAGTAACTTTTTGCCCGGGAGATGGAGTTTTTCCCACACCCGGCTAGTCAGCGCCATGGGCATTGTCGTAAACGGGAGTTTCTTTTTCTGGGTTTGAGAATAATCCTTTCGGCAGAAGCGATCTTGAACAGGGTTGGAATTCGTTTAAGCTAACAGGCATAGCCGGAAACGTTATTCACTGCTCTTGACAATAAACCTATGCCTGATGTTTTTTGCAGCGCAGTTACGTAAACGCAGCAAAACTATCTGAGTTGCATATGTGCAACTAAAGCAGGATAAAGCGTTCAATATCCTTTTCGGGTTAGTGACGTGTGTTTTACTTCGCGGCTTGGGAGAGTTCTTGTAGGCGCTGGCGAAGGGCTTCGGCGTCGCCGAGGGCGTCATAGAGTGCGTCCTCGGAAAGGACTCCGCGAGGCAAATCCTCTGGTAAAAGCCCCCGGTTGTCTGCCTCTAAATCCTCCCACCAGGCTTTTCCGGAATAGTAGCTATCCAAAGCGCGGTAATCGTCCCACATTTGCTCATAGGTATCCAGCGCGCCCTCAACAGTTGCAATCGCGTCATTTAGGCGCACCAGCGCCGACTCCATCTGCGAAACCCGCTTCACTGTCTGGGCGGAAACTTTAGCTTTTTCCATAGGGCCATTCTCCCACACCTCCCAGCATCTACTTATCGCAATAAATATCTTGGGAGCGTGCAGCTGCCACTGCTAACCAGTCCGGCAGTTATTCCGGCGGCAGGGAAAACTAAAATGGCTCTAAAGCTATTGACCACCTCTCGGGTGTGTAGTACCTTGTACTACAACGGAGGAGGGGAAAAGATGGCGTTTTCTATCCGGATGAGTGCAGAAGAAAAAGCACTAGCCACCAGCTATGCGAACCTGCATTCCGTTACCTTGGCAGAAGCCTTTCGGCAGGCACTTTTTGAAAAGATCGAAGACGAGTTCGACTTGGCAGTAGCCGATGAGGCTCACCGCGATTGGGTGGAGGACGGAAAGAAATCCTACTCCTGGGATGAGTTCAAGAAAGAACTTGACCTTTGAAATACCAGTTTCGGGTAACCGCCAGATTTAAAAGACAGTTTCGTAAACTCGATCGCTACACCCAGCGCATGATTAGTAACTGGATTGATAAAAACCTGGTGGGAACTCCTGATCCCCGCAGCCACGGAAAATCGCTGCGCGGGAATCATGCGGGGCAGTGGCGTTACCGCATCGGAAACTACCGCCTCATCTGTGAAATTGAGGATGACTGTTTCTATATTCAAGACTTGGCGATTGGACATCGCAAAGAATTTTATCGGTAGTTGTAGCAACGGTAACTATAGGGAAATCCCGCGAAAGCTGGGGGATCCGTGTCTGCAAAATTGTAAAAAGCAGGGGGGCGCCCACCAAGCGGTGGGCGCCCCTCTGATGCTAGTACTATCAGCGATTACTGTTCGCCAGAAGAACCGGCGTTCGGATTCAGCAAGTCATAGCGATCGCGTGCCTGGGTAACCACCGAGCGATCCTGCAAAATCCCATTCTCATTCAAAGCCTCCAAGGCCTGAACCACCAGGGATTCCGCATCGATCAAGAAGTGGCGGCGTGCGGCGGCGCGGGTATCGGAATATCCGAAATCCGAAGCGCCCAGCACCTTATAGCGTCCCGGCACCCAGGGGCGGATCATATCGGGAACCAGATGGTCATAATCCGAGGTAGCAATCACCGGACCCGTCGCGTTACGTAGCCGCTGGGTCACGTATGGCAGGCGGTATTCCTCATCCGCATGAATCAGGTTGTGGCGATCGCATTCCATCCCGTCCCGGCGCAGCTCATGCCAGCTGGTAACCGACCAGACCGCGGCGTCAACCCCCCAATCTTGCATCAAGAGTTTTTGTGCCTGCAGCGCCCAAGGAACCGAAATCCCCGAGGCCAGCAGCTCCACTTTCGGTCCGCCATTTTCATAGTGACCGGTCAAGGCATACATGCCGCGCAAGATTCCCTCAACGTCGACCCCTTCGGGTTCTGCTGGCTGGTGAATCCCCTCGTTATAAACCGTCAAATAGTACATAACGTTCTGGTCGCGCCCATCGGAACCATCCCCATACATCCGCTGCAGCCCATCACGAATAATATGCCGCAGCTCGTAGGCATAGGCCGGATCGTATTGTACGAACGCCGGGTTAGTGGCGGCAATGATCGGGGAGTGCCCATCAGCGTGCTGCAGACCTTCACCGGTCAGAGTAGTACGCCCCGCGGTTCCGCCAATCACGAAGCCCCGCGCCAACTGATCCCCAGCCGCCCAGAACTGGTCGCCCGTCCTCTGGAAACCAAACATCGAATAGAACAGGTAGAAGGGGATCATCGGTTCCCCGTTAGACATATAGGAGGTGCCGGCCACCTGCAAGGCAGCCGCCGCTCCCGCCTCATTAATGCCGGGGTGTAGAATCTGCCCATCCTTGCCCTCGGCATAATGCAGCATCAAATCTTTATCCACCGCCGTGTAATTCATGCCCAGGGTGTTATAGATCTTCGCCGAAGGGAACATCGAGTCCATCCCGAAAGTACGCGCCTCATCCGGCACAATCGGTACAATCCGCTTGCCGAACTCTTTGTCTTTCAGGAACTCTCTCATCAGGCGCACCAGCGCCATAGTGGTAGCAACCTTTTGCTTACCGGATCCGCTTTTGAGGACGTCGTACACGGAATCCTCCGGCAAAGAAATCTGCATCTGATTGCGTTCTTTAGGACGAGAAGGAAGGAATCCTCCCAACTTTTCCCGCCGCTCAAACAGATATTGCAGCGAAGGATGATCTTTAGGAGGTAGGTAGTAGGGCGGAAGCTGCGGATCTTTCTCCAGTTCCTCATCCGTAATCGGAATATGGAGCCGGTCGCGTAGCGCCTTCAAATCCTTCAGGTTCAACTTCTTCATCTGGTGAGTGGAGTTGCGTCCCGCGAAAGTCTCTCCTAGCACATATCCCTTAATAGTGTGCGCCAAAATGACTGTCGGCTGTCCCTTATGCTCCATGGCTGCGTGATAAGCAGCGTAAACCTTGCGGTAATCGTGACCGCCCCGCCGCAAATCCCAAATCTCCTCATCGGTCCAATCCTCCACCATTTTCGCGGTGCGCGGATCCCGTCCAAAGAAGTGTTTGCGCACGTAAGCGCCATCATTAGCTTTGAATGTCTGGTAGTCACCATCCAGGCACTCCGTCATGACTTTCAGCAGCGCATGGTCGTGATCCTTGGCCAATAACCGATCCCAGCCGCGACCCCAAATCACTTTAATAACGTTCCAGCCGGCGCCTCGGAAAAATGCCTCTAGCTCCTGAATGATCTGCCCATTGCCGCGCACCGGGCCATCCAGGCGCTGCAGGTTGCAGTTCACCACAAAGGTAAGGTTGTCGAGCTTTTGTTGCCCCGCCAGCTGCAGCATTCCCCGCGATTCCGGTTCATCCATCTCGCCGTCACCCAGGAACGCCCAAGTGTGCTGGTCTGAGCAGTCTTTGATGCCACGGTTAGTTAAGTAGGTGTCAAACCAGGCTTGCGTGATTGCCTCGGCCGGTCCCAGTCCCATCGAAACCGTGGGATATTCCCAAAACTCCGGCAGATGCCGCGGGTGCGGGTAAGAAGGCAGCCCATGCGGCGCTTGCGATAGTTCCTGGCGGAAACCATCCATATCTTCCTCAGAGAGCCGCCCCTCTAAGAAGGCGCGGGCGTAAATACCGGGGGAGGCGTGCCCTTGGAAGAAAACATGGTCGCCCCCGCCCGGGTGTGACTTACCCCGGAAGAAATGGTTAAAGCCCACCTCGTAAAGGGTAGAAATCGAGGCGTAGGAAGAAATATGACCCCCCACGTGTACCCCTTGACGTTGCGCACGGGTAACCTGCACCGCCGCATTCCAGCGCATCCAGCGGCGATAGTCCCGCTCGATACGTTCATCGCCGGGGAAAGCCGGTTCATCATGCGGTTTAATCGTATTAGTGAAAGGGGTGTTCAAGTTGGCAGGTACTGCCACGTTTTGCTCGCCAGCCGCTGAAAGCATCCGCAACAAAAGATCGCGAGTACGCTCCGGACCGCGTTCTTTAATCAAATCATCCAAAGAATCCAGCCACTCGCGGGTTTCTTGGGGATCAGGATCCGGTAGGGCGTTAGCTAACTGGTGTACAGAATCCAGTGATGCCTTATGTTCGCTCATAGATTTCGTTGCTCCTCCAACAGAAAAAACCATACGCACCTAATTGTTATCTATTTCCGTGGCTTTCGCTAGTGTTGCCCGGAAAAACAATGAACACCCTCCGCCAGCAAGCATGCAGGAAATAATGCCAGGGACGTTTTTCTGCCCGCCTGGAAGCAGCCTCGAATTTCTTCTAGCAGAGAAAATAGGGGAAGGGAACGACCGGGAAAGCGCAAGGAAACAGAAAAATAGGTAAATCGGGGCGCGTTTATCTCAAAGCGCGCCTACGCGTTTCCTCCTATTGCTTTAATCATGTAACTTAGAGAGCGTGGAAACCACACGCGAAAGGCATGAAAGTTCCCTATCCGTATCGGAGATGGGGTTTAAGAAAGAACAAGTCATTCAAGAATTTGGTTGGGACGAGGATGTCGATGAAGATCTTCGCCAAACCATAATGGATCAAATTGATGACGATCTCGCAGATGAAGATTTCACCGCGATGACCGATGGCGCCCTGATTTGGTGGCGCGATGATGACGGTGGCGCCGATGAACTCTCAGATGCGCTCATGGATGCGATGGGCAATATGGATGAAGGGGGCTTTATTTGGGTGCTCAGCCCGATCGCCTCCGACCCGGGTGCCGTTGATCCCCGCATAATTGAAGAGGCCGCAAAAACAGTCGGGATGAACCCCACTACCTCTGATGTGGTTTCCCCCCAATGGGCGGGAACCCAAGTAGTAACTCGCGGCCGCTAAGCGGCGGAAAACATAGTATTTACTTTTGCCGAGAATTGTCCCGGTAAAGGTAACCCGCGGCTAGATTTGCGGCTATTAAACCCGCAGTAACCGCTATAAACCCAAAAATGTTTATAGTGGTAGGTTGGGAGAATACATAAAAGGATGCGAATCCCGCAAGGAACAGCATCGTCCCGGTCAGGTAAGTAATTTTTGCGCCCTTGGAACCGGTAGTTTTGCTCGCACAGGCCATCCCGATAGTTGCAATCAGGAATGCGATAACTAGCACGCTAGCCGGCACCCACATGGGAGCGGGAGCGGTGGACTCCAAGGCGTACTGCCATAACCCCCCGGTCAGCCCGGCAAGTGCCAGCGAAGAAAATAAGGGTATTCGCCTGTAGTACATAAAGTGAATATTAATCCCTGTAGGGATTGTAGACACAGTTTTATTATCCTCACTCAAACCCTGGGTGCTGGGGTGGGAAAAGCGCTCGGGGGACCCCGGTGAGCCTTGTAAGAATTAAAACAAGGGCGGAATGGAATCTATATAAAAGAAAACGTATCCGATGCGAAGGGAAATGATTAGCAGCGTGTCCCCTCTCGCATCTTTTCCCGCCCCAGCCCTCCGAGCCTTGTATGGAAGAAAAGATTACCGATCTAAGAAAATTTCATGGAAGAAAGCCACAATGAGTGCCGGTAATCCCTGGCGGGATTACGCGCCGTTTCCTCGCCCTCACTGACAAGCAAGTAAACTTGCTTGCCGTTCGAGTTCTACAGTGCCTGTAATGTTGCTT
>CAMYFZ010000029.1 GCA_947255165.1 uncultured Varibaculum sp. | reverse complement strand
TAGCTACGCGGAGCGGCTACTAGGCCAGGTTGATTAGGGACTTAAAGTTCTTTTCAGCGTTCTCGAAACGAGCAGCAACGTTTTCCCAATTAACCACGTTCCACCAGGCCTTGACGTAGTCGGCCTTCACGTTCTGGTAGTCCAGGTAGAAAGCGTGCTCCCACATGTCCAGCATGAGTAGCGGAGTTACCCCGACAGGTACGTTTCCTTGCTGGTCGAAGAGCTGGAAAATGATGAGCCGGGAAGAAATGGAATCCCAGGCCAGGACGGCCCAACCGGATCCCTGTAGACCGGTGGCTGCGGCCGAGAAATGCTTCTTGAAAGCCGCAAAAGAACCGAAGTTTTCGGTGATTGCCGCGGCGAGTTCGCCCTCGGGCTCCCCACCACAGTCAGGCCCCATATTTGTCCAGAAAACCGAGTGGTTGGTGTGTCCGCCCAAGTTGAAAGCCAAATCTTTCGAGTACTGGTTGACTGCAGCCAAGTCTCCGGCTTCGCGAGCTGCCGCCAGTTTCTCTAGAGCAGCATTTGCGCCGTTCACATAGGTGTTATGGTGCTTGTCATGGTGGAGTTCCATGATCTTGCCAGAAATATGCGGCTCTAAAGCGGCGTAATCGTAGGGCAGTTCTGGAAGCGTGTATTTCTCCATGAAAATGGGTCTCCTTTGTTGTTTTAGGATCCGCCTAGCCTCCCTCCGGCTGAGCGGTTTCTCTGTCTAGTCTAGGCGCTAAGTCCCATTCTTGCAGCCTCAGTAAATAAGCTGGCAGCTTAAAGCAGATTGGGCTCCCAGCAGAGCACTAGATTTAAACAAATACAGCGGGATTCGTGCCTAAAGACCGCAAGCGCGTAATAGTCGGATACAATGAGAGCCAAAAGTCCTTTCAAGCGTTGATCTAAGGAAGAAGAAAATGGCGGAAGCGGAAAAGAACCTACAGATTTTGTTGTATAGCGATGACCGAGAGGTACGCCGGCAAGTAATTAACTCCGTGGGGATTAAGCCGGCCGCGGATTTGCCCAAAATAACCTGGGACGAGACCGCTACCGCTACTATCACCCGGGATAAGGTGCATAATCAGCGCTATGATCTGCTAATTCTCGATGGGGAAGCCACCAAGATTTCTGGTATTTCGGTTGCTAAATCCCTGCATGAAGAGGAAGACGATCTCCCGCCTATCCTGATTCTGACTGCCCGCCAACAAGACGACTGGTTAGTCGGTTGGGCGGGTGCCAAAGCGGTGGAGCGTCCCCTCACCCCCCTAAAGCTGCAAGAGGCAGTATCCGAACTGCTGCGTTAAGCTAAAATACTTATTTCCGCTGCTCAAGGAAATATCTGGGGTGTAGATTCCCGTCAGCCATACTCAGTGTTGGAAAGAAAAAGGTTTTCGGGCATCCGCTAGCTTTTGACGTAGCCGGGTGCGAGAAAGCATTCCCCGAGCCGGACATGCCAGTGCCGCCTTGCCCGCTATCCGCAGAATTCGGGTTCCTGGATGATAGATTTGCTCCGCTAAAATGTGCAGCTGCTCCCAAAGAACGCCCTGGGCGAGGAAGTGCGGGGCCGCAATCGGGAAAACAGTCTCTAGGGCCGCCACGGTTTGTTCTATAGCAATTTTAGGGGCGTTAGCGCAGGTAAATGCGGTTCCTACTACTTTTCCATAGGCGAGGGCAATATAAACCCACCCTCCGCGGGCAGCCGGGAGGGCCAAAACTAGTTCTGCTGCCTCCAAAATGGGGGCTAGTAACTCTTGTTCTGCCCCCGCGCGCAGCAGCGAAGATAGCTGTTCGCGGATCTTTGCCGCCTGCTCATATTCTTCGTTATCCGCCAAGTTCTGCACTTTAGCTAGCAGCGCATCGACCGCAGTCAGTTGTGCGGCGGGTTTATTAGCTGCCAGCTGAGTTAGGTGCCGAGCATACTTTTCTTGATTCTGCGGGCGACAGGGAGCAATACAGGCGCCCAACTGCTCTAGGTAACAAGAAGTGGCGGCGGAGCCGGGGGTAATCCCTTGGGTGCAGGTGCGCAGATTCCATTGCTGGGAGAGTACTCGGCGGACTCGCTCGGCGCTTTTACGGGTAGTAAAAGGCCCCAGGATACGGGAGCCATTTTCCCGCTCTACCCGTTTTGAAAGTTTTAGGCGGGGGAAATCCTCGTTAGTGAGTTCCAGCAACCAGTATTTATCGGGCCGGGTGCTGGCCCGATTGAAAGGAGGGTTGAGGCGGGCGATTAACTCCAATTCTTTTAGGCGCGCCAAGATAACGTGAGGAAAACAAAGATGCTTAATCCGGCAGGCTGCGGCAAGCATTTCCCGCATTTGCCGGCGTTTTTCACTTAAGGTGGTGTAACTGGCGACCCGCGTCCTCAAATTGGAGGCCGACCCCACGTAGAGTGGTTTTCCTTCCGCGTCCTCAAAAATATAGACCCCCGGGCGCTCCGGTAAATCCGCTCCCAGTATCCGTTTTGCCCGAATTTGCCGGGGAACCTTTTGTAATACCCGAAAATCTTGACTGTGGGTAAGCCCCGCTCCCTGTCCCAGATCAAGTAACCCCTGGAGCACCGTGACAGTAGCCAGGACATCGTCGAGGGCGCGGTGAGTAGGTTTTTCTGCACCGAAATAGCTGGCGAGGGTGGCGAGACGATGATTGGCGACGAAGGGGCGGGGCAGCAGCAGTCGGGCAATCGCCAAAGTATCGACCGTAAGGGCAGAAGGCAAGGGAGCATCAAGTTGTTCGGCGGCGCGGCGTAAAAATCCGGTGTCAAAACTTGCATTGTGGGCTACCAGGGCGTTTACCGGAGGAGAGTCGGGGCGCTCCGCCCTCCAAAACGAAAGGAAACGCGAAAATACTGCTTCGAGGGGATCGGCGGTAAGCACCATCGAGTTGGTGATTCCGGTGAGCGCCACTATTTTGGGAGGAATCGGGCGGCGGGTTTGCACCAGAGAACGAAAAGTTCCGCACAGCCGGCGCTTATAGTAACGCGCAGCGGCGATTTCGGTGATTTCTGCACCTGCGCCCATCCCGGTAGTTTCCAAGTCAACCACTAGGAAACAACAATCCGATAAAGGGGTTCCCAATTGGGAAAATTCTCCCTGCGGCCCTACTTCATCGGTGGTGGGCAGCAGGGTATTTAGATGAGCGCGTAAAGCGCGTGAGGGTGGACCGAAAAATTGGGCACTCACACCCTCGCTCCATCATCGTCGTCCCATTTATTGGTCAATGCACTGCGTCCACGAGGACGCAAATAAACCAAGAGGGCACAAAATAGCGCTAAATCCACAAATCCCAATACGTGGAGCCAGATCGGCAGGCTAATGCCCGCAATATAGCTGGCCACCCAGGCTATCAGCACTATTACGGTGATCACTAAGATGCGCATTGCCCCCCGCGGGCGGATGCTGGCGGGCAGTTCTGGGGGTTGAAACTGTTCGTCCGGCTCGGCTAATTCGTAATCTCGCGGTCCAGGGGCAAAAATACCGCTATCATTTAAGCTAGATGTAATATCCAAAAATTCTTCATCTACGCGACGTTGACTTGGGTTGCGGCGGCGATGCGCCCCCCACTTCTTGGGGAGTTTCATAGTCGTTAGTCTAGTCGGTCTTTAGGGATCGGCTAGTTAGCCCGGGCGGGAAGGAAGCTTACGTGTTTTACCGGATGCTGAAAGTAATCCTGGGGCCGATTCTAAAGGTTCTTTACCGCCCCTGGATCAAAGGAGCCGAGAACATTCCCGAGACCGGGGCGGCGATTCTGGCCTCGAATCATCTAGCGGTGATTGATTCTTTCTTTTTACCGCTCATGATTGACCGCGAAGTAGTTTTCGTGGGCAAAGCCGACTATTTCACCGGTAAAGGTCTAAAAGGTGCCTTTGTGAAGTGGTTTATGACTCAGGTGGGCACAATCCCTATTGACCGTTCTGGGGGGAAGAAATCCCAGGCCGCTTTGCAAAAGGGGTTGGCGCGTCTACAAGAGGGCGAATTATTTGGTATCTATCCGGAGGGTACCCGCAGTCCCGATGGGCGGCTTTATCGAGGCAAAACCGGGGTGGCGCGGCTGTCGCTACGCTCGGGTGCCCCGGTTATTCCGGTAGCCATGATTGGTACCAATATCGCCCAGCCGATTGGCACTCGTATTCCGCGCCTGCACCGCATTGGAGTGGTGGTTGGGGATCCTTTGGACTTTTCCCGCTACCAGGGGATGGAAGATGACCGCTACGTGTTGCGGGCAATCACCGACGAGATTATGTATTCCTTGATGAGCCTGTCGGGGCAAGAATACGTGGACTTGTATGCGGCGGATGTGAAAAAGGCGTTGGCTGCGAAGAAGGATGACCAGGACGCGGTTGCTGCCGAACCGAAAGTGCAGGCCCCTGGCGGCAGGCAGGCTCCAAAAACCGAGGTGCCGGAGCCTCCCGAAGAAACTACCGGTGAGGGCGAAAAAACGAAAGAATAGCCCCCGTCTAGGAAACTTCGGATATTTTCTTCCATAAACTGATGTTTGCGGCCAGTTTTAGTTACTTTAGGGATTCGCGCGCAGATTGGGCGATAACTCGTAGCTAGCTAGGGGAAGACTACCCCTTGTCCTAGAGTCGTCCTCGAGTTATCGAGTAGACTTAATGAATGTCGGGGCCAAAACTGGCCAAACAAATCTTTTGGAGGAGATATGACCATTAAACGGGTAGCACTACTAACTGCGGGCGGCTTTGCGCCCTGTCTTTCATCAGCGGTTGGTGGATTGATTGAGCGTTATACCGAACTGGCCCCGGAAGTTGAGATTATTGCCTACAAGCACGGCTATCACGGGTTGCTGTCAAAGAATTTTATTGTGGTAGACGAAGAGGCGCGTAAAAATGCTGGTCTGCTGCATGAATATGGTGGTTCCCCGATTGGTAACTCCCGGGTGAAGCTCACCAACACCAAGGATTTGGTTAAACGCGGTCTGGTTAAAGAGGGCGTTAATCCTCTGGAATTTGCGGCGAATCGCTTGGTAGAGGACGGGGTAGAGGTCCTGCACACTATCGGTGGGGATGACACTAACACCACTGCCGCTGACCTTGCGCATTACCTGCATGAACACGATTATGAACTGACTGTGGTGGGACTGCCTAAGACGATTGACAATGACATTATTCCGGTGCGGCAATCCCTCGGGGCTTGGACCGCGGCTGATAATGGGGCGCTTTATGCCGAACATGTGATCGCCGAATGTCAGTCCAATCCGCGGGAATTGATTATTCACGAAGTTATGGGACGTCACTGCGGATATTTGGCGGCTGCCACGGCCCGTTCCTACCGTAAACTTTTGGATAAGAAAGAATGGTTGCCCTCAATGGGGCTCACCCGCGAGTCCCGCGAGATTCACGCGCTATTCGTTCCCGAAGCTCATATCGATATCGAGGGCGAAGCTACTCGTCTTCGGAAAGTTATGGATGAGGTCGGCAACGTTAATATTTTCCTTTCCGAGGGCGCGGGAATCAATGAAATCGTGGAGCAGATGGAACAGGCGGGAGAGACAATTCCGCGGGATCCCTTTGGCCACGTGCAGATAGACAAGATTAACCCCGGTCAGTGGTTTGCTCGCCAGTTCGCGGAGCGCATCGGAGCCGAAAAAGTCATGGTGCAAAAATCCGGTTACTTCTCGCGTGCTTCCGCAGCTGGGGTAGAAGATCTGCGTTTGATTAAGTCTATGACCGACTATGCGGTGCAGTGTGCACTGGAAGGTAAACCCGGTTTAATCGGCCATGACGAGGAAAATGGCAACATTTTGAGCTCGATTGCCTTCTCTCGGATCAAGGGCGGTAAAGCCTTCGATATCAATACTCCCTGGTTCCAGGAAATGATGAAGGAAATCGGGCAGGAAGTAGAGCCTGCCTAAGGTTTAGCTGGCGCACCTAGCCCCTTTTAGCTGTGGGGTAGGGAGGCGCTAAATAACCTGTTGACTAGAATTCTTTGGCTCTCGCTGCGGCTAGCAGCGAGAGCCAAAGAAGTTTTTACCGCCAGTTGCAACGGGTAGGTAGCCAAGCTGCCTGCGGGGAGCTGGAAGGCAGAAATAACCGGAAACTGCGGCCCGGGAACAGAGGAGAAATAGGCAGAGAATAAGTCCGTCTCCCGGACTTATTCGTCTTAAAATCTAAAACTTACTAGGGTGGATTTCGTGGACGAGAAAACAACTAAAGCGCTGAATTCATGGCGGGCATACCCGGCCAGTCAGCAACCCAATTATCCAGATCAGGAGAACCTGCAAGAAAAGCTGGCTGACCTGCGTACTCGTCCTCCTTTGGTGTTTGCTGGCGAAGTGGATGCCCTCAAGGAACTACTGGGGCAAGCCAGTCAGGGTAAAGCTTTCGTGCTCACCGGCGGGGATTGCGCGGAAACTTTCGCCGAGTCAACCGCTAATCGAGTGCGGCTCAAAATCCAGACCATTTTGCAGATGGCGATTGTGCTCACCTATGGCGCCTCTTTGCCGATCGTGAAGATGGGGAGAATGGCTGGGCAGTATGCCAAACCTCGCTCCAGCGATACCGAAACTCGCGATGGGGTTACGCTCCCGTCCTATCGGGGGGATGCGGTTAACTCCTTCGAGTTCACCCCCGAGGCGCGCACGCCGGATCCGGCGCGCCTGCTAGATACCTACACTCGCTCGGGAACTACTTTGAACCTGATCCGCGCCTTTACCCAAGGTGGTTATGCCGACTTGCATCGGGTGCATGAATGGAACCGGGGATTTACTTCTAATCCGGCCTATAAACGTTTTGATGCCTTAGCCGCTGATATAGATCGCGCTATCTCCTTTATGGACGCTGCCGGGGTTAGCTCCGATGAACTGCGTACCGTCGATTTCTATAGCGCCCACGAATCGTTGCTTTTAGAGTACGAGCAGGCAATGACCAGGGTAGATTCTCGCACTGGCGAACTCTATGACACTTCTGCGCATTTCCTGTGGATTGGGGAGCGTACCCGGCAGGCAGATGGTGCCCATGTGGAGCAACTATCGAAAGTCGCCAATCCGATCGGGGTAAAAATTGGTCCCAACGCCACTGGGGATGATCTTGCGCGCCTGCAAGATAAACTCAATCCCGAGGCCGAGCCCGGGCGTCTTTCCTTTATCTCCCGGATGGGGGCACAGGAACTGGAGGCTGCTTTACCGGCGCTATTGGAGGCGCAGCTACGTGACGGCAGGCCCGTCACCTGGATGTGCGATCCCATGCACGGTAACACTATTTCCTCTTCTTCGGGCTATAAAACCCGCAGCTTTGAATGCATCCTGCAGGAGGTAACTAGTTTCTTCACCGCCCACCAGGAGGCCGGGACGATTCCAGGAGGAATCCACGTAGAACTAACCGGGGACGATGTCACCGAAGTGATTGGGGGCAGCGAGCACCTGACCGAGGACTCTTTAAAGAATCGCTACGAAACCCTGGTTGACCCGCGGCTTAATCACCAACAATCCCTGGAGCTGGCGTTCCAAGTGGCAGAGATGCTGCAGAAACGCCACGACACTTTGGGCAACCCCCTGCGCGAACCTTTAGAGCCCTGGGGATACACGGTTTAGGGGCGAGGCTTCGCCGTTTAAAGCGGAAAAGTCTTAGCGGCTGGCGGGCAGTTGCGCCCTGCAAAAAGCCCTAACCTAAACGTAGGTCAAAGTAACCGTGGAGCCGCTCTTTAGCTTGGTACCCCCGCCCGGGGATTGGGAATAAACCCGATTGGGAGCGATCCCAAGCAGCTGCTTTTTTACCTCAACCTGGAAACCCAAGTCCGTTAACTTCTTTTTTGCTTCTCCCATGGACAGTGCGGTCACGTTGGGAACCTCAATCATTTCTGGTCCCTGCGAAATCCGCACTTTTACCCGGTCGTGATGGTAAACGGTAGTTCCCGGTGCCGGTTCTTGTCCGATGACCTGCCCCCGAGGTACCGAATCAGAAAACTCGGTAGTTTTTTCCAACTCTAGTTTGAGTTCAGTCAAGGTTTTCGTAACCTCTTCTTCAGTTTTCCCCGTGAAATTAGGTAGGGTGATCGGCTCTTTACCTTTCGAAATGGTTACCTTCACCCCGCTGTGATGGCGCAAAGTGGTTCCGGCTTGCGGAACGGTAGCTATGATTTTCCCTTTTTCTACCTCGTCAGAGTATTCCTCGCTGGTGGAAGCTAGTTTCAATTTGGCTTCTTTGAGGAGTCTGCCCGCCTGAGCACCCTCCTTACCCGCAAGATCTGGCACTTTCACATATTCAATTCCCCGGGAAATATACAGTTTCACCAGTGAATTCTTTTTGGCCTTGTCCCCGGCCTTCGGGTCGGTGCGAGTGGCTTTTCCGGCAGCGATAGTGTCGGAGTACTCTCGCTTGGTATCCACTTTGAAGTGAGCTTTTATTAGCAGGGTTCTGGCCTGGGCGACAGTTTTACCCTCGACGTTAGGTACTGTTACTCGCCCTCCTGGTCCCAGGGTGAAATACCAGCCTGCCACTGCCGCCACCAGCACGAATATAAGGGTGATAACTGCTGCTATCCAGCGTTTCTTCTTTCCGTGCCCGGGAGTGGGTGTCGGGGAAGGGATGGCGTCTGCAGCTTCGACCATAGATACCGATTTTCCGGGGTGGGAAGTAACCGTTGGAGCGGAATAATCAGTGCTAGGAGGGGAGCTGTGAGGACGACGTGGGGCCGAGGGGACCTGCGGGGAGGCAACCGGCAAGACCGGTAGCCGGGCGGTGCCCCCTTTCCCCAGCGGGGTACGTTCAGTTTCTTTTTCTTGCGGAGCATTTGCCGGACGTTCAGCTTGACGCTTACAAAGCTCGGGACTAAGGCAATCCGATACCGCCCGTACCAGTTGCAGAGCCGCACCGGCATCAGTAGGCCGATCCTGGGCATTGCGAGCGGTCAGCGCCGCAATTAAGTCATCAACCTCGCTCGGAATCCAAGGTACCGAATCGGACAGGGGAGGTACGTCCTCGCTTACGTGTTGCCAGGCAGTGCGAATCGCGGTATCTCCTTGGAAAGGAGGTACCCCGCTGATCAGCTCGTATGCCATGATTCCCACGGAATAAACATCGCAGCGGGCATCCGAAGTAGTCTCGGAAATCAGTTCCGGAGCCAGATAGGTAACCGTCCCCATCACCGATCCGGTAGTGGTGCCGGTAGCTTGATTCACCGCGTGGGCGAGCCCAAAATCCGCCACTTTTACCTGTCCCGAGGGGGTTAGCAGAATGTTTTCCGGTTTAATATCCCGGTGAATAATCTGCATTTCATGGGCAGCCTGCAGAGCTTGTAAAACCTGTTCCGTGATTTTAAGGGCGCGCCCCAGCGGTAAGGTGCCTTCTTTGGAAAGAACCTGTCGCAAGTTGGAGCCGTTGATAAACTCCATCACCAGGTAGGGGCGGCGTCGCCAAGTTCCCTGATCAAAAATCTGTACAATTGCCGGATGCATCAGGCGGGCCGCAGAGCGGGCTTCCGCTTCGAAGCGTTCCACTAGGGAAGCGGTATTCGCTAAATGAGGATGCATAATTTTTAGGGCTACATCGCGCCCTAAGCGTTCATCGTGGGCCCGGTAAACGCTGGCCATCCCCCCGGTATCGATGATCTTCACGATGCGGTAGCGTCCATCGATCAGGCGTTTTAGCATCTGGTCTTCACTGGTAACGCTTTGCTCTCCGTCCGGAATCTGCCCGGTATTTTTACCCTTGGCGTGGGGAATAGACGAATCCTGCGGGGTGTCGCTGGCGCGTCCTTTAGCTTCCGGATCGATTCTCATAAGGCAATCCTAGCGGGAGCTGGCTCCATTACCGCGAAGCGGCGCGGATAGGAGCTGGCTTGCCCTCTCGGATAGGCTAAGAACATGGATATGATCAGTTTCGCGGAAGCCGCCGAGCGCCTCGGGGTAAAAGTTACCCGCGTCCACCGCCTCCTAAATGAGCATCGCCTGCTTGCATTACCGGATGAGCAGGAAAAACTACAGGTAGTAGCCGACTCGCTGCTGGACACCCCCGAGGGATGGACCTTAATCGAGCGTTTGCCAGGAACTATGCTCACCTTGCTAGACGGGGGTTTTACTACTCAACAGGCAACCGACTGGGTGTTGTCGCCCCAGCCTCTACTGGCTGACCAGCGCCCCCTAGACCTATTGCGTGCCGGCACGCACAGCAAGGTTAACGCGGTGGCCGCGATGCAAGCTCTCTAGGGCAAGGCCCTTAGGAATCTCGCTCAACTAGAGAGCGTCCCAGCTGCAAAAGTGCCTCGCGTCCCCGCTCATCGAAATCGCCATTTGCTACTAAGGCGTCACCTTTAGCAGCGTATTCTGCGATTAGCTGGCGGTGCCGCTCTTTTACCCCCTGCTCATTTAAGGCTTCGGTTACCGCCGAAATCTGCCCGGCAGTGGCTGCCCGATTACCGAAAACATAATGTAGCCCCTCGCGGGCGGAATCGCTCAGCAACTGCTCCGCTAGGGACCAGAGCACCGTTTTCTTTCCCTCAGTTAGATCTCCACCTGCGGGTTTACCTGTTTGTTTAGGGTCGCCAAAAACTCCGAGTTCATCATCGCAAAGTTGAAAGGCGATGCCCCAATATTCCCCAATCGCGAACAAGGTTTTCAGTTGGCTGGTGCTGGCACCGGCTAGGCGCGCACCTAAAGTGAGGGGGTGAGCAACCGAATAACGGCCAGATTTGTGGCGAATAACCGTCAAAATTCGTTCCCGCGCCGCTGCGGGATCAAGCTCATCAGTTTCTAGCCGCAAATCCAGATATTGCCCGGCGGCCACTTCCCGGGTCATTTCAGTCCAGTTAGTGAAGAAAGCTTCAGGATCTTTAGCGCTGGCGGATACCTCGAAAGCGCACTGGTCGGCAACCGCTAGTAGCAGATCTCCTAAGAGGATTCCCGCGAGCCGTCCGTATTCCTGATTGTCACCGCGGCGCTGCCCAGACAGATGCTGCTTAGAGAAATGAATATGGGCGGCATCTTTACCGCGTCGCAGCGGGGAGTTATCAATAATATCGTCATGTACCAGGGCGCTAGCTTGATAAATCTCTAGAGCTACCCCTAGGTCAAAAACCGATTTTGGTGGGGTAGAGGTGCTCGCGGTGATAGTTGTCCACCCGGTGTGGGCGAGGAGAGCTCGGGTGCGTTTACCTCCGGAAAGAGCCGCTAATCCCACTTGGAATAATTCTTCGAATCCCTCCAGGTCACGCCAGAGAGATACCCCGGTTTTCCAAGCCTGCGGCAATAATTCGTCAATCTGGGTGGGAAAATCCTGTGCAGTGGGCATCGCTTGCTTACTCTCTTTCCTCTTAAGCTCTCCTCTAGCCGCGAAAATCGACCTGGATTTGTGCTAGAAGGTGTGGTATTGAATTATAATTATTGAGCATTCTCTATGAAATCGTTTAGAAATCAGGAAAGGTCGCTGTGACTCCTCAACCTGCTCAATCTGAATCTAGCGCGAAAACTTCCTCGAAGGCTACTACCGCCGGAAAATCTGCTAATAAGAAGACCGCTAAAAGCACTGCCAAGAAGACCACTGGCAAGACGGTGGCGGCAAAGAAAACAGCAGCGGCGAAGACTACCGCCAAGAAGACTGCTGCTACTAAGAAGACAGCAGCGGCAAAAACTGCCACCAAGAAGACGGCAGCTGCCAAGACTCCTGCCAAGAAGGCTGCCGCTACTAAGAAGACAACGGCGGCCAGTAAGACTGCCACGAAGACGGCAACTAAGAAACCTGCGACGGCTAGCAAGACCGGTGCCGCCAAGAAGACTGCTACTGCTGCCAAGAAGACTGCGGCGGCAAAAACTGCCACCAAGAACGCTGCGGCGGCAAAAACTACCGCCAAGAAGACAACAGCGGCCAAGGCTCCTGCCAAGAAGACCACGGCGGCTAAGAAAACTGCGGCGGCCAGCAAGACCGGTGCTGCCAAGAAGACTACTACTGCTGCCAAGAAGACAACAGCGGCCAAGGTTCCTGCCAAGAAGACTACGGCGACTAAGAAGGCCGCGACGGCCACCAAGGCTACCACCGCCAAAAAGACTACTGCAGCTAAGAAAACCACTACTGTCAACGCTAAAGCGGCTCCTAAGACTGCCTCCAAGGCTTCGACAAAGGCCGAAACTACCGCCAAGACCGCAGCCTCCAAACCAGCGGCTAAGAAGACTCCTGCCGCGAAAAAGACTGCTGCCAAGAAGACCAGCACTGCCAAGGCTGCTGCGGCGGCCAAGGCTGCGCCTAAGACCGCTGCTAAGGCTTCGGAGAAGGCTAAAGAAACCGAGGCTAAATCAACAGCTAAGAAACCGGCAGCTAAGAAGACTGCTGCCAAGAAAACTACTGCTTCCAGCAAGACTAGCGCTGCAAAGAAGACAGCTGCCGCTAAGAAACCAGCAGTCAAGAAAACCAGCGCAGAAGAGGCAAAGGAAGCAACAAAAAAGGAAACTGAGAGCACTCTTGCAGGTGATGATCAAGAACTAGCGGCAAAAGATGCCCAGCTTGATGAGGACGGGGTAGAGCCGGGCGAAGAGGATCTCAGCGACGCAGAAGAAATCGACCTCGAATCGGAGCTAGCTGATAGCGATGAGGATGAAGAGGACGATGAAAAGCACGGTGAAGATCGCGAACCCGAAGAAGACGAGGATGAGGAAGAAGAGGAAGCAGAGGAACCTGCTTCCGCCAATGCGATCGAGGGCTTAAATAAGGCGATTGCTCAGGCAAAAGCCAATGCGAAGGGGAAGAAAAAAGGCAATTCCTTCACCGTTTCTGATTCTGATGAAACCGATGAGCCGGCACAGCGAGTCACGGTCGCAGGTGCAACCGCCGATCCGGTAAAGGACTACCTGAAACAGATCGGTAAAGTTGCGCTGCTAAACGCGGCAGAAGAGGTAGATTTGGCACGGCGCATTGAGGCCGGTCTTTTTGCCCAGCATAAGTTAGAAACTGAATCGGAAAACCTGACTTCTAAGATGCGCCGGGATCTGCATTCTTTGGCGATCGATGGTCAGCATGCCAAGAATCACCTGCTAGAAGCTAACTTGCGGCTAGTGGTATCGCTAGCGAAGCGCTACACCGGACGGGGAATGCTGTTCTTGGATTTGATTCAAGAGGGGAACTTGGGGCTAATCCGGGCAGTCGAAAAATTCGACTACACCAAAGGCTATAAGTTCTCTACCTACGCCACCTGGTGGATTCGCCAGGCGATTACCCGTGCGATGGCCGATCAGGCCCGCACTATCCGCATCCCGGTTCACATGGTCGAGGTAATCAACAAGCTGGCCCGGGTACAGCGGCAGATGCTGCAGGATCTGGGGCGCGAACCTACTCCCGAGGAGCTCGCTAAAGAGCTGGATATGACGCCTGAAAAAGTGGTGGAAGTGCAAAAGTACGGTCGGGAACCGATTTCTTTGCACACGCCTTTGGGGGAGGACGGTGACAGCGAATTTGGGGATCTGATCGAGGACTCCGAGGCGGTAGTACCCGCCGATGCGGTCAGCTTTACCCTCCTGCAAGAACAGTTGCGCAGCGTCCTCGACACCCTGTCAGAGCGGGAAGCCGGGGTAGTGTCGATGCGTTTCGGTTTGGGTGACGGCCAGGCGAAAACCTTGGATGAGATCGGCAAAGTTTATGGGGTTACTCGCGAACGTATCCGCCAGATTGAATCTAAAACTATGTCGAAGTTGCGTCACCCCTCCCGTAGCCAGGTGCTTCGCGACTACCTCGACTAGCTGCCTGCGGCGCTAACCTCACCGCGACTAGCCTCCCGGTTAGGGGCGGAAGCTGCAAAAATGGGAGTTACGGAAAGTAAGCGAGCTTATTTTCCGGGAATCCAGCAGATTTACCAGGCCGCCGATAGCTTTTGGTAATCGGTAACTACCGGTTTTCCGTCTTGGGTGCCGATGGTCATTTCAACTTCGGTTTTCCCTTCGGGCGGCTGGTAGAGGGAAATTTTCCCGTTACCGGAATAGTTGAGATTGTAGGGAGCGGCGCCTCCCACAATATGCGCGCAGTAGGGGTGAGCAGAATCTTCCGGGTCAAAGATGCACAGCACCTTTTGCCACCCCATCCCCACATTGTCGTAGATTAAAGCGTCGAGATACCCGTCTTGATTTACGTCTGCATAGGAGAATCTGCTGTGATTCGGATCGGGGGTGAATCCTTTATCGTCTTGATGAGCGCCGTTATTAGAAATATCTACTAAGGGATCAGAAGTGCCTTCCACCATCCCGGGTGCTGTCTCAATTGAGAGGCCATCTCTAAGCTCTAACCAGCAATCTGCTGGGCCATCTGGCATTTTTTGGAACTGGGGAGCTCCTTGGTCATCCTGCCAGTAGGATTTAGCGCATTTTTCGCTAGGGACATAACCAAAATTACCGTTAGGGAAGTACAGATTTTCAAAGTCAATGTCTTTGATGGCATCTGGTTTTGCTACCTGAGGAATATCAGAGTCCGCAATAGGAGACTTATCGGCTTTATCACTTGGAATATAGAAGTTTGTCTTGTTAACTACTCCGCCCTCTTCAGGGGAGGTAGTATTAGTGTAAACCCCATGTTTATCAGCGTAAACACTTGGCTTGTCCGGAAGTTTTTCCATCCACAGGGGTTTATTATTTTTGGGGCTGTAGGCAACGATAATGCTTGCCTGATCGGCGCTGGGCGCCGCCCCAATAATAACGTTTTCATCTTTATAGATTTGGTGAGTGAAACGGTATTTATCGTCTTTATTTTCCGTTACCTGATCTGTTTTAGCGCAGATAATCTTGGAATCTTTGACTAGGTAGGGACGGAGTAAATCGTTGTTGCAAGCCGGGAGATCTTTGATAGTGCCTTGGGCTTTTCCATCTTTAGTCGACAGGTATTGCACTTTTCCAGCTTGATTTTGATTCAGCATAATTAACGCAATCTGTTTGTCACTGAGTGACATGGCGTAGGTGCTGGTGATTTCGCCGGTTACTGCTGCCAGGTTGGTGGCTTCCTTATCCCAAGATTTGCTGATGCCTTGGTCTAAAGTATCCTGGTCTAAAGCTTTTTCGGGGGGAGAAACCGTTTTCTTAGAAACCAATATTCCCAGAATAGTTAGGGCCACAATTAGCAACACCGCTATGGCGAGGAATAGCCATAGTTTGGTTTTTTTGGTTTTCTTACCCGTGTCACCAAAGTTGTTTTGAACTGCAGCGTTATTTGGATAAACAGGCACTGTTTCCTTAATGTCACCAGTCACGTCTTTGTCATCTGGGAATTGTTTATTACCGCGATCAGCGGGAGAAAAACTATTCACATTCAAAGAATATCCATCGACATGAGGGCACTGTCTATCGTTTTAAATAAAAGTCCTAATATTCAGACTAGCCGCTGGGGGATTTTGCCAGACGCGAAAGGATGAGCAGTGGGCGTGACTTCCTTAGGTGGGCAGTGGACAATGAAAGCATGAGTGAGCAAACCTATGTTTTTGACGCGACTGATCGTTGCGATACCTGCGGAGCGCAGGCGTGGGTTCTTGCCCGCCTGGAGGCCGGCAATCTATTTTTCTGCGCCCATCACGCCCACGTCCTAGTGCCGGCTTTGCGGGAAAGCGGCGCCGAAATCGTAGATAACACCGAGCAGCTGCATTTAGAGGAAGCCCAAAACGCGCCTCTGACTTCACTTTCTCGCGCCCGCTAGGGGCGGGTTACCGTACTAGCTATCAGCTTCTAAGCTGCGCTAATCCCTGGGTTTGATTTTTCCCGATTAGATAGTCTGTCGGGGTGGTTCTGGTTGGATGCCTGGGATTTTAGGCTCAGGTGGTGTCGATACAGAAAAACCGTAGCTCAATCTGTCTGAGTAGATTGCTCTGTTTCGGCTACGTGCTTGGGCTTGTGGGAATCGCTATCTTGATTTGATCCGTCCGGATTCCCCGCTCCTTCTGCCTCTCCCGATTGGGTAGGTTCGAAGGATTGTGCGGGTTGCCCGGACTGTCCAGGCTGCGGCGAGCTAGCTGCATGTTTTCCGCGGTGGGATTCGGTAGCTTGATTCGAGTCGTCAAGATTTCCCCGTTGTCCTGCTGCTGGTTGTGGGGGAGCGGCAGGAGGTTGGAATCCCGAGGTGGGCCTTCCGTAGCCTTGAGGCGGCATCGGGTACCCAGTTTGCGAGCCTTGGGGATTGGCTGGCGGGTAAGGATACGGGTAGGGGTTGCAGCTGCCTGGCATTGGCGCTCCTGGCTGTCCTTGCGGGGAAACATTCGGGGGATAGGGCGCCGCTCCTGGGATGCCGGGAACCCCTGGTGCCGCAGGATATCCCGGTATCTGAGGCTGGGGTGGGTATGCGGAGTTTCCCGGGGTAAAAGGAGGCGGAGGGTAGGCGCCGTATCCTGCCGGGTATGGAGGCAGGTTTTCCTGCTTCTTCTTGCGCTTACTTCTCACGATCAACAGCACAATCACTGCCACAATAATCAGCGCCGCCGGAATCGTAATCCCTAAAATCAGCCCTAACTTGGAGCTGTAACGTTCACCAGTAATAGTAAGCTGGCTCCAACTCTCAATGACTTTCTCTTTCTGTTCATCTGTTGAAGGGTGCTCCAGTGTCCAGGTATTGCCGGATATTTTTCCAATATTTGGAGTCACATTTTTAATTTTTCCGGGGAACACATACCGTATAAGTCCAAGATCGTGCCCCTTAATTATTTCTTCTGAAGATATCGGTCCCATCCAGGCGGGTTTTACGATAAGGACACCCTCATCAGTGATTTTTGGACTCGTTTTTGAGGAGGCTCTCTCAAGTAATTTTTCGTCCCATTTACCCGTGTATTCGAGAAAAACGTGCGAGTCTATAAACCTGCAATCTTCTACCTGGAGGCTGGAAATACCCTCATCTTCTCCGTCTCTTTCGAGCTTATTATTTATCATCCTATTTCGATCTAATTTTAGTCCCTCACATATTTTTTTGGGATCTGTTGCGTCTGTTTGGCTGGGCATATCTTCTTTTTCACCCTCGTAAACAGAAGCCTTAAAGCTGAGGTCTTCGGAAATGGAAAAGTCATAGAGGTATTGATTTGTGGCGTGTGCGGGTGCGGAGGGTAGAACCACCGAAGAAACGACCAGTAGTGCGGTCAGCAGTCCCCCTAGTAAAAGGTGGGGAAGTCCTTTGGCGAATATTGGGCATTTCATGGGGATTCCTTTACTAGTCCAGCAGCTGACTCGGTTAGCTGTATGTATTCCTGATTATATTTCCTAGGTTCGAGTAAGGGGCGTAGAGGGGAATTTTATTTATTCCAGGCGACAACAGCGTTTTTGCTCGTCAAGTGCTCTTATCGATGGGAGCCCGGTTCCTTCCTATTTTCTTCCTCAATGCCTGGCGTTGACTCTTCTGGATGCCAAGGCTTGCCGGATTGGTCAGTTTGTCCGGGTTGTGGGGGAGCTTGCTGCGGAAAGAATCCCGGGGTGGGGGCGCCGTAGCCTTGGTTTGGTATCGGATAATATCCGCCACTTGGGTTTTGAGGATTAGCTGGCGGATAGGGATACGGATAAGGATAGGGGTAGGGGTAGGGGTAGGGGTAGTGGCCACTCTGCCTTGCCGCTCCCGGCTGTGCTTGCGGAGGAACATTCGGGGGATAGGGCGCCGGTGGGAAGTAACCGTATTGGGGCGGATAGCTAATTTGGGGGGAACCCTCAAGCATAGAGGGTTGTGGAGGGACCGGCATCACAGGTTGTCCGATGGGCATGTCGGGAGTTTCAGCCATGTCGGGCTGCCCGGTCGGGATTCCCTCAGCGTCAGGCAGGGAAGACTGCGTCGAAGGCAGAGGAGGCTGTGCGGTGGACATCCTAGCCGTCCTAGGCGCGGGTGAGTGAGCCCCGGACTCATCGCTGGCTGCAGACGCAGGATTTTCGCGCACAGCAGGTGGCGACGGGTAGGTCCCGTAGGCGTGTTTAGATTTATCGGAGTCCTTTGGCTTCGTCTTGCGGATATTCGCCACTATCACTGCCACAATTATTGCCACAATAATCAGCAAAGCGAGGATAATCATTCCTGTCGTCCCCAAGATAGAAGCATGACGTGATGCAGTAATCGTTACCGAGCTCTCGATTTCGCTAGCACTTTCTATCGACCAAGTATTGTCATATGTATGTCCAAAACCGGGTTCTACGGTTTTAACTTTTCCGGGGAAAGTTATGTATAACCCGCCGATATCACTGGCACTATCACTATCCTCGAAAGAAGTTTTCCCACTTATCCCGGGAGGAAACGACAATATGATTTCATCGTCGGTAATATTCCAGCCATGATTGCTTTGACTGCCCTCTTGGCAATGCCCAGAGAATTCGAGACTTATCTGATGTCCGTGCTGTTCACAGTCTTCAATCTGGAAGCCGCTAAGCCCTGTAACCTCTCCGGGAAGATATTGAGTCTCCGTTTTCAGCAGTTCACAAGATAAATAGTCCCCAGAATCAGAAACAGGTCTATCCGGTACTCGGAGATTCATAAATCCGTGAACTGCCAGATTCTCATCTATGGACATATCGAGTAGGTAGTCATCATCAGCATTCGCGGGTGCGGCTGGTATCAGCAGGGCTAGTACAGCTATTACCGCGCCGAGAAGCATCTTTGTTAAGTATTTCAAGGCGGTTCCTCTTGGTAGTCCATAAGTAGATTTCTTGAGCTTTTTGTGTGCCTGATTATAGTCGTAGGTCTTGATGGTAAATTTCTATTGCAGTTTTATAAATGGTCAGGAATAGATCCTGTCCTAGGTATCTGGGTTTTCTTGTTCGTCGAATCCAGGTTTCTTCCTATTGTCTTGCCTGGGAGATTGCGCAGTCATGGGTGAATTTGTAGGTTGATCGGGTTGCAGGGGTGTTTGGGGTGGGGGGAATCCCGGTGCGGGGGAGCCGTAGCTTTGTGGTGGCATCGGGTACCCAGCTTGCGAGCCTTGGGGATTGGCTGGCGGGTAAGGATACGGATAAGGATAGTTCCCGCCGGGCATGGGCACAGCTGGCTGCCCTTGCGGGGGGACGTTCGGGGGATAGGGCGCCGCTCCTGGCATACCAGGTGCACCTGGAGCTGTAGGATATCCCGGCATTTGTGGAGAGCCAACAACGTGCGGCTGCTCCCCGGGTATTCCCAAATCCTTAGACATAGAGGCTGATGGGGGATAGATGCTGGAATCGGGTTTAGACCTGCTGGAGTTTTGCGGCTTCTTCTTGCGGTTTCTTATCACCAGCACCGCCACAATAACCGCTGCAATAGTTATCAGTAGTAACGTAGTGATGATGATGAGATGCACCGGCCTCAAACCAGAGAAAAAGGAGGGTTTATTACGTTCAGCGGTAATAGTTACTGTTCTGTCTATTTCGCTAGGATTATCTACTGACCAAATATTGCCAGAAGTGGATCCCACATTGGGCTCTACACTTTTAACTGTTCCGGGGAAGGTAACTCGGATTCCGCCGATATCAGTTTCGTTTGCGTCAGATGCCGCACCAATGCCAGGAGAAAAGGACAAGATAATTTCATCTTTGGTAATTTTCCAGCCGTTAGTGCTTTGAGCGCCCTCTCTGGCCTGCCCCGACAATTCGAAGGAAAGAATGTTCCCTTGCTGGTCACAGCTTTCAACTTTGAAGTTACTCAGATCGCGGACCCCTCCGGGGAAGAACTCATCCCATGCTTTTATCAACCCACAATCTAAAGCACCCCCCAGTAAAGTAGCTAATTCCTCGGATAGTGGAATGTTCATAGATGCGTGAACCTCTAAATCCGCATCTATAGACATGTCAAGCAGATAATCGTTGGCTGCATTTGCGGGTTCAGCTGGTATCAGCAGGGCGAGTACAGCTAATAGTGCACCGAGGAGCATCTTTGCTAGGCGTTTCAAGGCGGTTCCTTCTTCCCCGACTAGCTAGAGTCAGTTACTTAGGCATTTTCTTTACCTTTATTAACTCATATCTTCATTCCGCCGGAGCTAAAACCAACACTGTAAAACAGAGGAAACGCCCCCAAAAACCCGACGGGAAGTCCCTCACAATAACTCGCCCTCGGAAAGCCGCTCGCCACCCTAAAAGCGCCACCCTTTAAACTAGGAGGGTGGCACTTAAGACGAAATCGGACTACACCGCCCGGCATCTGTCGGTACTAGAAGGACTTGACGCAGTTCGCAAGCGTCCCGGAATGTATATAGGATCCACCGATCACCGCGGGCTGATGCATTGCCTATGGGAAATCATCGACAACTCGGTCGATGAAGCCCTGGAAGGTTACTGTGACCAGATCGAGGTCACTATCGGCGATGATCATTCGGTATCGGTAGCGGACAATGGCCGCGGTATCCCCGTTGATAAAGTCCCCGGGGTGGGACTCTCTGGGGTAGAGGTCGTCTACACCAAGCTGCATGCGGGTGGAAAGTTCGGCACTGGCTCCTATGGGGCCGCGGGCGGCCTACACGGAGTGGGCGCTTCGGTAGTCAACGCTCTTTCTGCGCGCCTAGATGTGCAGGTAGATCGGGGTGGGAAAACCTATCAAATGTCTTTCCTGCGTGGAGAACCCGGGGAGTTTGATGATAGCGAATCCCGCACCCCGACCTCGCCGTTTAAGCCCTTCACTAAAGAATCGAAACTGAAAGTAGTAGGGAAAGCCCCCAAGAAAAAGACCGGAACCCGGGTGCGTTTTTGGGCAGATTTCCAGATTTTCCCCAAAACCGCCTCCACCGGATTTTCTTGGGAACACCTTTTAGAACGTGCGCGCCAAACCGCATTCCTAGTGCCGGGACTAACTATTATTTGCCGAGATGAACGCCCCGAAGAACCCCTAGAGGAATCTTTCAAGGCCGAGGGCGGAACCGAAGACTTCGTAGATTTCCTCGCCCCCGATCAGGCAATTATCGACACCTGGTGTATCCGTGACCAGCGCACCTACAGTGAAACTATTCAACAGTTAGACCAAAAAAGCGGACATCTACGTCCGGTCGAAGTCGAACGCACCTGCGATATTGATATTGCGCTTCGTTGGGGCAACGGCTACGACACCGTAGAGCGGTCTTTCGTAAATATCGTGGCCACCCCGATGGGCGGCACCCACATCATGGGGTTCGAAAACGCCCTGGTGCGGGTGTTGCGCAGCCAGATTGATAAGAATAAGAAATCGAAGCGCCTGAAACTCACGCAAAAAGAATCGAAGATCAGAATCGAAAAAGAGGACGTGATGGCGGGGCTGACCGCGGTAGTGACCGTGCGACT
>CAMYFZ010000028.1 GCA_947255165.1 uncultured Varibaculum sp. | reverse complement strand
GAGCAACGGACTTTTAATCCGTGGGTCCAGGGTTCGATCCCCTGCGGGCGTACTAAAAAATGGGTTGCGCCTGTTGGCGCAGCCCATTTTTTAGTACAAGCGGGGGATCTAACCCGTGAGGGCGGGCAGTGAGCGACAAATTCGGGCGGGGCGGGCAAGCGTTATGATTGAAACGATCATGACCCATCGCCGATAAAGGGGAGATCCTTGCGTAAGCGTCTATTGGCCGTGCTGGCGGTTGCCGGTTTGGTATTAGCTGGCTGTTCCAGTACCAATTCTTCAAACAGTAAATCCGAGCGAGTGCTGACTATCGGGGTGCATGCTACGCCCTCGACTTTGGATCCCTCGCATAACGATGCGGCGGCGATTACCTATGCGCTGCTCTATAACGTGTATGAAACTTTGTTGCGGGTAGACGACAAAGGCAAGCTGGTGCCACTGCTGGCGAAAGATTACCAGGTTTCTGCTGATCGCAAGACCTATACCTTTACTTTGAAGGACGCGAAGTTTGCTTCGGGTGCCCCGGTTGATGGGGCGGCGGTCGCAAAATCTTTCAACTATTTGCTGACTGATAAAACCGTGAGCCCCACCCGCAAACAAGAGATGGAAGCCTTAAAAGCAGTCAAAGATTTGGGGGGAAACAAAGTTCAGTTTGAGCTGTCGCATCCCTCGAATGCCTGGCTTTATTACCTGAGCTCGACTGCCGGGATTATTTATGACCCGCAGGCACTCGATAAGGGTGACTTGGCAACTAAACCGGCTGGTTCTGGTCCTTACACCCTGAAAGAGTGGCGACAGGGGGAAGAAATCCAGTTAGCCACTAATCAGAAGTATTGGGGTGAAAAACCGAAGGTCAAAGGAGCGACTTTCCGCTATTTCTCCGACCCGAACGCCATGAATACCGCGATGCTTTCTGGTTCGCTAGATATTATTTCTAACCTGGCTGCCCCGCAGGCACTCGATAAGTTCACTGGTGATTCCCGCTTCAAAGTCCTGGAAGGCCACACCAATGGGGAAGTGGTAATGGGGATGAATCAGCAGCAAGCAGCCCTCAAAGATAAGCGAGTACGCCAAGCCATTAACTATGCTATTGACCGCAAAGCGGTGCGGGACGCAGTTTGGGCCGGTAAAGGCTTATTGATTGGATCGATGGTGCCGCCGACTGATCCCTGGTATGAAGATCTGTCTTCTGCCTATCCTTTAGATCGGGAAAAAGCCAAGAAACTGCTGGCAGAAGCGGGATACGGAGAGGGGCTCACCCTCAAGATGCGGATTCCTACCTTGCCCTATGCCTCGGGAGCGGCCACCCATATTAAGAGCCAGCTTTCTAAAGTGGGGATTAATTTAGAGATTGAGCAGTTGGAATTCCCGGCGCGCTGGATTGATGAGGTAATGGTCAAATCTAATTACGACCTGACTATTGTTGCCCATATGGAGCCGCGCGATATTTCTCGCTTTACCAACACCGATTATTACTGGCATTACGATTCACAGCAGTTCCGGGATTTGTATCAAAAAGCAGATGAGGGTACCCCGGAAGACCAGGTTAAATATATGAAACAGGCGGCAAAGGTACTTTCTGATGATGCTGCCGCCGGATTCTTGTGGCTGCTGCCAAACCTGATCGTGACTAAGGCAGATATTTCCGGCCTAGCCGCGAATGTAACCGGACTTTCCTTCGACCTATCGTCTATTAGCTACCAGAGTTGAGATGAAAGCGCCGGCACAGGCCATCCTGAAGCGGGTAGCCACCCTAATAGTGAGCCTAATAGTGGCTTCGCTAGTGGTGTTCTTGCTGATAAACCTACTTCCTGGGGACGTGACTGGCGTGATTTTGGGGGCGAATGCCGACCCGGGTTCAGTGGCGCAACTGCGGGCAGCTATGGGACTAGATCAGCCACTAATTTTACGCTATTTTAGCTGGTTGGGTGGAATGCTACGCCTAGATCCTGGTACCTCGATATTTACCGGACAGGCAATCTCTCAGCAGCTTCCCCACCGCCTAGAGGCTACATTTTCGCTGGTATTTGCGGGAATGATTCTGGCTTTAGTGCTGGCAATCCCGTTGGGTATGTTCGGGGCGTTGCGCCGCAATCGTAAGAGCGGGATCGTGGTGTCTGTCCTCAGCCAGTTAGGAATGGCGATCCCCGCATTCCTAGCCGGAATGTTGCTAACCATAGTTTTTGCGGTGAAACTGCAGGTGTTGCCGGCAAACGGTTACGTTTCTTTCCAGGACGATCCGCTGGAATGGGCACGCTACCTATTCCTACCGGCACTTTCGATAGCGATAGTGCAAGGAGCGGTACTTACCCGCTACACCCGCTCGGCGTTTATCGAAGTAATCAAACAGGACTATTTCCGCACGGCGAGGGCGATTGGCTGGCGGTTTCCGGGGGCGCTGCTGCGTCACGGGGTGAGAAATGCATCTTTGCAGGTAATCACGGTCCTGGGGCTGCAACTTTCAACCCTGCTGGTAGGGGCGATTGTAGTGGAGCAGGTTTTTGCGATCCCCGGTTTGGGTACCTACCTAATTGCCGCCGTCGGGCAGCGGGATTTAACCGTGGTGCAAGCGGTAGTGATGATTCTGGTCGCGGCGGTGCTGGTAATTAACGCGCTGGTAGACGTGGTTTACCAGTTACTGGATCCTCGAATTCGGCAGGGGGTGGAGCGATGAAAACTGGCCGGAAACTATCGCTACGCCGCCACCCCAATCTGTGGATGGGGATCGCGCTAGTAAGTCTCATCGTGCTGATGGGAATAATATCTTTCCTCTACCTGCCTTTTGATCCCACGGAAGTTAGCGAACAGCGTTTAAGTGCGCCCTCTTCCTCCCATATTTTCGGAACCGATGACTTTGGACGCGACGTGTTTTCTCGGATGCTGTCGGGAGCCGGAATCTGTCTGCTGGTAGGGATAGTTTCCGTCAGTATTGGCGCCATAATCGGGGTTCCTCTGGGTGTTTATGCTGCTCAGCGTGGAGGATGGCCGGCCAGGATCATTGAGCGCTCCCTAGATATCCTTTATGCTTTCCCTGCCCTGCTGCTGGCGATTTTGCTGGCGGCGGCGCGCGGATCCGGTTCCACTTGGACGGCGATGGTGGCCATCGGGATCGCTTCGATTCCCGCATTTGCTCGCAATATCCGGGCTGCCACCTTGGGGGTAATGTCCCAGGACTATATGGTGGCGGCCAGAGCGGCTGGCACTCCCCGCTATCGCGCCACCTTCACCCACGTGCTCCCCAATATCGCTCCCACGATTATCGTGCAGGCCTCGGTGAGTTTCGCCCTCGCGATTTTGGCGGAGGCCGCCCTTTCCTACCTGGGGTTAGGTACCCGTCCGGACACTCCCACCTGGGGATTAATGCTATTTGAAGCCCAAAAGTCTCTGCTGGTAAACCCGCAGTTGGCGCTGTGGCCCGCCCTGGGGATCGCCCTGACTGTTTTAGGGTTCAACCTTTTAGGTGACGGGCTGCGTGAGGTACTAGATCCGAGGCTTAGGGAGCGACAATGAAGGGACTAAAAGTAGACAACCTACAGGTCTCTTTTCGAGGTCACCAGGTAGTCAAAGGAATCAGTTTCGAGATTCCACCCCAGGCGCGGGTGGGACTGATTGGCGAATCTGGTTCGGGCAAATCGGTAACTGCGCTCGCACTAATGGGCCTTCTGGGTGAGGACGCGAGGGTCTCCGGCTCCGTTTCTCTTGACGGAAAAGAATTATTGTCACTGGCCGATAGGCAGATGGCGCCGTTGCGAGGAGCGAAAATCGGGATGATTTTTCAAGAACCGATGACCGCCCTCGACCCCACGATGCGAGTCGGTAAACAGGTGGCGGAGGTTTTAGCGCTGCATCAACGCGGACGGAGTGACAAGCGCCAGGAAGTCATAAAAATGCTGGAACGGGTGGGTTTGCCCCAGCCGGAGCAGAGCGCCAACGCCTTTCCTCATCAGCTGTCTGGGGGACAACGTCAGCGAGTAATGATGGCAATGGCGCTGATAAATGCCCCGCAACTGCTGATTTGCGATGAACCCACCACCGCTTTGGACGTTACGGTGCAAGCGAAAGTGCTAAGGCTTTTAGATAAAGAACTAGCTAGTAGCGCTGCGGCCTGTCTGTTTATCAGTCACGATTTAGCGGTGGTCAACGAGATTTGTGACTATCTTTTGGTGATGTATCAAGGGCAAATCATGGAAAGCGGTCCCCTGCGGGAAGTGCTGGAACAGCCTAAACATCCCTATACTCGCGGCCTACTGGCAACCGCCGATATTGCGGCGGTAGAACCGGGAGCGCGCCTGCCAGTCCTGAGTGATTTCTTTAGGGGGAGCGATGAGTGAGCAACCGATTTTCCTCGCTAATGATTTAGTAAAAATCTATCCCCGCTCCACTGGACAGGTACGCGCGGTAGCTGGAGTAAACCTGGAGATTAACGCCGGGGAGCGCCTGGGAATCGTAGGCGAATCCGGTTCCGGAAAATCAACATTAATTCGCATGCTATGCGCTCTTTCTCGCCCTACTAGTGGAGAAATTAAATTTGCAGGTCGCACGATTACCGGGCTAAAAGAAAAGCAGTTAGGACACCTGCGTTCCCGGGTACAAATCGTGTTTCAAGATCCGCTCAGCTCCCTGGATCCGCGGATGCGGGTGGGCAAGATTATTACCGAACCGTTGCGTTCGCCCTGGGTGCGCGGGCGCGAGGGGGTGCCTACCAATATCGGGGCACGTCTAGAGGAAGTACTGACGGAAGTCGGTTTAAGTAGCGAAGACGCCGATAAATATCCCCATCAGTTTTCGGGAGGACAGCGCCAACGTATCGCCCTCGCTCGCGCCCTATCTGCGCGTCCTGACGTGTTAATCGCTGATGAAGCGGTTTCCGCGTTGGACGTTTCGGTGCGTGCTCAAGTATTGAATCTGATAATGCAGATCGCGCAGCGGGAAAACTTGACTTTACTGTTTGTCAGTCACGACCTGGCGGTGGTGCGCCACCTGTGCCAGCGGGTTATAGTAATGCGAGAGGGAAAAATCGTAGAGGAAGGCCCGGTTGAGCAGGTGTTTTCTCATCCGCAGCAGGACTATACTGCCGAACTTATCGGGGCTGTCCCGCACTTGGCGTTAAAGCGGAGAAACTAAAGAGCCTTCTGCAGCTGGGGGAAAATCTGACCTGAAGCAAGAATCGGCGCGTTATCCCCAGTTTTGGTTACTTTAGTGCTAATCGGGATGCGAAACCCTATAATGGGAGACTGGAACAAATGATTCAGCCCGGTTGTCGCTGGCTGAATTTTGCAGATATCGCGCCATACACCATGGTCAAAGAGATAAAAGGGGCAGCGCATGAAATTCGTAGTCGAGCGGGACGTATTCGAGGACGCGATTAGTTGGACTGCTCGCACTTTGCCGGCACGTCCAGCAGTGGCCGTACTAGGTGGGGTGTGGATGAGCGCCAAAGCCGGTATCGTCACCTTGTCCAGCTTCGACTATGAAGTTTCCTCCCGGAACCAGTTTGAGGCCGATGTGGAATCGGAGGGCGAAGTTCTGGTTTCCGGAAAAATGGTGGCCAATATCTGTAAACAGCTCCCTAAGAAGCCGGTAACAGTCGAGATGGAGGGGGGTAAAGTCAGCATTTCCTGTGGTTCCTCCAGTTTCCAGCTGGCAGTGATGCCCCTGGATGACTATCCGGCGTTGCCGCAAGTCCCCGCAGCTATCGGGGAAGTTGACTCGGGCGAGTTTGCCCGGGCGGTTGCGCAGGTTTCCCGCGCCGCCTCCTCTGATGAAGCCCTACCTTTGCTGGCTACGGTGCGGATGGAGCTGGCGGATTCCCACCTGACCCTAATGGCTACCGACCGCTACCGCCTGGCGGTGCGGGTAATGGATTGGCAGCCGAAGGAAACTGATTTTTCCGCAGACGCGCTAGTTAAGTCGCGGATTCTTTCGGAAATGGCTAAGGCACTTTCCGGCGCAGGGGAGATTCATTTAGGTTTGGAAAATTCTTCCGAAAGCGGGTCGATTATCGCCCTGGAAGCCGGAGGACGCAAGATTACTTCCCAGCTAACCGAAGGTGATTATCCTCCGGTGACCAGCCTGTTCCCCGAAGAAGCTCCGATAAAGGCTGTTATTCGCCGCGAAGAACTCGAGCAGGCAATTAAACGGGTTTCTTTGGTGACTGACCGCAGTGCCCAGATCCGCATGAATTTCGCGGACGGCACCCTCACTTTAGAGGCTGGACAGGGCAATGATGCGCAAGCGCATGAAGAAATGACCTGCACTTTTATTGCTGATGAGCCGATGATGATCGTGTTCGACTCCCAGTATCTCTTGGATGGCTTAGGGGCTTTGGAATCCGACTATGTGCGGATGTCTTTTACGCACCCCACTAAACCAGCGGTGATTACCGGGCAGGAAGAACTAGACGGCGACGACTCTGCGGACTTTAGATATTTGCTGATGCCGATTCGCTATTCTTCCTAGGCAGGCGGGGTAACGCCGTTACCGCCATGTATATTTCCGATATTGCCCTTGATGATTACCGCAGCTTTCACCACTGCGTAGTGCATTTATCGCCGGGGGTAAATATCCTGGTTGGCCCCAACGGTCAAGGTAAAACTAACTTTGTGGAGGCAATCGGGTATTTAACGAACTTCCATTCCCATCGCTCCAGCGCAGACAGCGCGCTGGTGCGGTTCGCGCCCCAGTCTGCGGCGCTGGCTGGCCGCAAAATGACGAAACCAGCCGCCACTGAAGAGGAAGACTCGGCATTCGAGAACGCAGCTGCGGTTAATACTGCTAGTACTGCCGGCGGGGGCACTCCTGCAGCAGCAATCATTAGGGCGAAAGCCCACTTTAAAGAGCGAGAAATACTGGTTGACCTGGAGATAAGCTCTGGGAGGGCTAATCGCGCCCGGCTAGCGCGCTCCCCGGTACCCCTAAAACAGGTGCGAGGACTGATCGCTACCACGCTGTTTGCACCGGAGGATTTAGATATCTTGCAAGGCGATCCTGCAGCTCGCCGCCGTTTTCTGGATGATCTATTGGTGCAACTGTGGCCAGTAGAGGCCGGCACTATCACCCAGCATCAAAAGATATTGCGGCAGCGCGGCGCCCTGTTAAAGCAGGCGGCAAAAAAGAAGCGCCGCGGGGCTGACCTTTCTTTAGAGCTTTCCACTCTTGATGTTTGGAATAATCAGTTATCCCAGGTAGGTGCGCGCTTAATCGCGGGTAGAGTCCGGGCTTTGCAGGCTCTTACCCCCCATGCGGCGCAAGCCTACTTGCTGGTATTAGGGGAAGATCACCTGGCGAACTCTTCCCAAACCTTGGAATTGTCCTATGTTCCATCTTTTACTCCTCCCTCCGACCTCGCTGATCCGCAGGCTGTCGAGGTGGCGCTGCAAGAAACTTTCGCTGCTCGCCGCGAGGAAGAACTGATTCGCGGGGTAAATCTGGCGGGTGCACACCGTGACGATATGGCGGTGATGCTCGATGCTCTACCGGTAAAGGGTTTTGCTTCCCACGGAGAAACCTGGAGCGCCGCCCTGGCTTTACGTCTGGGGCAGTTTGAACTATTAAGGCAGGTGGGGGAAACTCCGATTCTGATTTTGGATGACGTGTTCGCTGAATTGGACCCCTCCCGCCGCGCCGCCCTCTTGGATTTTATGAACCGCGCTGACCAGGTACTGATTACCGCTACCAGCCGCAAAGATTTACCTACCGAAATCGAGGGACATTTTTTCGAGGTGCTACGCGGGCCGGAAGGAACCACTATTGAGCCGAGCCTGTCCGCGCAGCAGGTGGCGAAAACGGACTCAGAAAATGCCCGGTGGGATGCCTCATGAGTGAGCAGCCAGAGGAAACTCCCACCTACACCCAGCGAATGCTGCGAGCCGCCCAAGAGCACGCCTTTTCTCAAGGACTAATCAGAATGTCAGCCAGCGAGCTGCGTCGCTATCGGGGAAGACGTAACTGGGATGGGGTAGATGCCCCCACTATTTCCGAGGACGAATCCGCGGGAGATTTTCAGGAAGTCTCTTTGGGAAGAGTTAAAGGGATCAATGATAGTTACGCGCGTGACCGGGTCCCGGGATTAATGCAGTTACAGCCCTCCCCGGGACTGGCAGGAGGAGGCCACGGGGGCAGATGGTCGCGGCGGGAACCGCGCCGCCTACGTTCAGTATGGGAAACTTATGTACGAAATTTTGGGTTGCGGAAGCTACTTGATGAAGGCAAACTGAAAGCCAATTGGGAACAGATTGTTGGCTCGCAAGTCGCTCAACACGCCCAAATTGAATCAATCCAAGATGGGGACGTGGTTTTGCGTTGTGACTCCACTCGTTGGGCCTCCGAATTACGCAACTTGATTCCCCAGCTCATGGGGCTAATCGAGGATCACGCGGGTTCGGTGGTAATAAAACGTTTGATTGTGCTAGGTCCGAAAACGCCCTCTTGGAAACATGGACCGCGTTCGGTGAAAGGTCGCGGACCGCGTGACACCTATGGTTAGTCTGGGACCGGCCCCCGGTACTATCACCGATGAGCAGCAGGTGGGCGGGGCAGCGAGCGGGGGAAACCCCTATACCTTGGCGGGGAGAGATTACGAACGCTACCGACCTGCCTATCCGCTACCTGCTGTATGTGCGGGTCTATCCGGTCTACATAATCCTCAAGTTTTAGATGTTGGGGCTGGTAGCGGCAAGTTTACCCGGGAATTAGTGACCGCTGGAATCAGGGTTACCGCGCTGGAGCCTGCATCAGCCATGCGGGAAATGTTTCGTAAAGCTTTACCCCAGGTCCCCCTCTATGCAGGGAAGGCCGAGGATGCAGCAAAACTGTTTGCCCCGGGAAGTTTCGATGCGTTGTGTTTTGCGCAATCCTGGCATTGGGTCGAGAGGGAGGCGACCTGCGCGGCGGCAGCCAGAGTTTTGAAACCAGGTGGGCGAATACTGATTATTTATAACCAAATGAATGTGTCTTTCCCCTGGGTAAAGCGACTTTCACGAGTGATGCGTTCCGGAGATGTGCACCATCCAGATCGGGTACCCCAGATAGGAAAACAATTCGCTAAACCGGAACTACAGCTTTTTCAATGGGGCATATCTTTGCCGGTAGCTGCCCTGTTTTCCCTGGCCAAGACCCGCTCTTCCTATCTGAAGGCTAGTGAGCGGGGAAAACAGCATATGCAGAGTAATCTGCGGTCTTATTTATTGGGTGATTTGGCTTTAGACCCCAAGCAAACCGTCACTTTGCCCTACTACACCCTGGTCTGGAGTGCCACCAAACTATAACCCATTTGGTGTATCAGTGCAGGTATAACCACTTTAACTTCGTGATTTTTCAGTGCCCAAACAATGTTAACTAGGAATTAACGCAATCGTCAGGGCCGCGTTAACTTCTTCGTTTACTTTGCAAGTGTCAATGAAAAATCTAAAAGAATCGAAGGAAAGATATGCGTAAGAGCATTAAATCTTTAGCTGTTATCGCTGGTCTTGCCCTTTCGGCGACCAGCTTGGCTGCCTGTGGATCTGATAATGCCACCGGGACAGCTGACCAGACCAAGAAAGTTGAAACCACTGATATCTCTGGCAAACTGGCAGGGGCGGGCGCATCTTCACAAAAAAGCGCTGTTGAGGCTTGGAAAGCCGGGTTCGCGGATGTAGCTAAGAATGTGGAAGTAACCTATGATCCCACTGGTTCCGGCGCGGGCGTGACCACTTTCTTGCAAGGTGGGGTGGCCTTCGCAGGTACTGACCAGGCGCTCTCGTCTGAAGAAGTCGAAAAATCAGCTGCGGTTTGTAAAGACTCTAAAGCGATTAACCTGCCGGTTTATGTTTCCCCGGTGGCGGTAGCCTTCAACCTGGATGGCATCAAGAAACTGAACCTGAAGCCAGAAATCATCGCCAAGATCTTCCGCGGGGAAATCACCAAATGGAATGATCCGGCTATTGTCGCCGACAACAAGGACGCGAAACTACCTGACTCCAAGATTGTAGCCATACACCGCGCCGACCAGTCGGGTACTACCGAAAACTTCACCGACTATCTGCACGCTGCAGCTCCTAATGCTTGGCCGGATAAGCCATCAAAAGATTGGCCGGTAGCTGGCGGAGAATCCGGGGATAAAACCGCGGGCGTAGTCGATAACCTAAAGAAAACTGTAGGCGCGATCGGTTATATTGATGCCTCTCAGGCCGGTGACTTTGGGACAGCAGCGCTCAAAGCAGGTGATGGTTTCGTGGAATACTCTGCCGATGCAGCTGCCAAAATCGTGGAAAGTGCCAAAGTTGAGGACGGGCGGGAAAAGAACGACCTGGCCTTGGAACTGAACCGGACCCCTGATGATCCCGAGGCCTACCCCTTGGTGCTAGTTTCCTACTACGCGGTTTGCCCACAGTACAAAGATGCCAACACCGCCAAACTGGTGAAAGCCTGGGTCAACTACGTGGTATCTGCTGATGGACAGCAGAAAGCTGCCGAAGCAGCCGGATCTGCTCCCCTGGGCGTAGAAATCACCAAGAAGATCACTACTGCGCTAGACGCAATCAAGTAAGAACTCCCTAAATATTTGAGCAATGGTGGCCAGGAGTACGGGCGAAATGCCGGTACTCCTGGCCTTAACCACCTGGAGTAAACGTGAGTAGCAAAACCCTCCCTGAAAAACGAGAATCTCTGCAATCCCCTTCTCGAAAAGGAATTTTCAACTGGGACGGATTGTTTTATCTAGCTACTAAAGGTTCTGCAGCGGTTATCGCGGCCGTGCTGGCTCTGGTAGCGATGTTTTTGACTTTGCAAGCCTGGCCGGCGATCTCTAACCCGGGTTTGCGGCTGCGGATGCGCGGACGCACCGAAATGGTCGGTATCTGGGAGTATGTCGCTCCCCAGCTTTTTGGAACAGTGCTGGCAGCCGCGGTTGCCTTGGCGATTGCCTTGCCACTTTCTATGGCGCTGGCGATATTTGTAAACTTCTATGCTCCCCAGAAAATCTCGGCGATTATCGCCGGTTTGATTGACGTGATGGTAGCGATTCCCTCGGTGGTTTACGGACTATGGGGCGGACTAATCTTGCTGCCTATTTTGCAGCCGATCATGGAATTCCTCGCCACCTATTTTGGCTGGTTTCCTCTATTTTCAGGGCCAGTGTCTCCGATCGGGCGAGTGATTTTTGCAGCCTCGGTGGTGTTGGCGATTATGGTGATTCCGATTATTACCGCACTGTGCCGCGAGGTTTATGCCCGCGCTCCCGCTCTGGAAATGGAGGCGGCTCTGGCGCTGGGAGCGACTAAGTGGGAAATGATAAAAACCGTGGTCTTGCCCTTTGGACGTTCCGGTACGGTTTCGGCAGCGATGATCGGCTTAGGCCGGGCTCTCGGGGAAACTATGGCAGTGGCGATGGTGCTTTCGCCCGGTGCCTCCTATGTGTGGTCACTGTTTAGAGCGGGAGCGCACTCTACGATTGCCTCTAATATCGCCCTCCAGTTCCCGGAGGCTGATTCCAATATGGCGGCAGCGTTAATCTTCACTGGTTTAGTGCTGTTCGTGCTGACGTTACTGGTTAATTCGGGTGCTCGTTGGATGGTTGCCCGCAAGGAAAGTTCGGGGAAATAAATGAGGGAAGAAAATCAGAATCAGGGTGACCTGAAGGTAAAGCAACAATCTATAGGTGCCGGGCAAGCTTCCGCCAGTACCGGGGCGGGGAGCCTAGGCAAGAGCGATAAGCTTGCGGCTCTTTCCACCTCCGATAATACTTCCGCTTTGCAGGCGGTAATCCTGGAGCGAAAGCTGAAGTACCAGGAGCAGCCGAAAGCAGCTAAGTCACAGCAAGAGGTTAAACACGCCAAACTGGGCGGCGATAAAGCGCTTTCATTCCGCCGCAAGTTCACCAATAACGCGATTGCGGCCTCCATGTGGCTGTGCGGTCTGCTGGTGCTCGCAATTTTGGCTTCTATCGGATACGAACTTATCCGGCGCGGCATCGGGATTGTCTCTCCCTATTTCTTAAGCGTATCCATGAAGGGCGTGTACGGAGGGATGCAAGCGGGCGGGATTTATCACGCGGTGGTCGGCACCCTGATGATTACCCTGGTTGCAGCGATTATTTCGGTACCGATCGGGTTAATGGTAGCCATCTACCTGACCGAATATGCGGGCAAAACTAAGTTCGCCAAACTCACTACTACCTTGGTAGACGTGATGACCGGTATTCCCTCTATCGTCGCCGGTCTGTTCGCGGCTGCCTTGTTCACGATGGTGATTGGTCCAGCGTATCGTTCTGGCTTGATGGGGGCAGTCGCCCTCTCGGTATTGATGATTCCGCTGGTGGTACGGTCGGCAGCAGAAATGCTACGGCTGGTGCCTAATGATTTGCGGGAAGCATCCTATGCCTTGGGAGTGCCCAAATGGCGCACCGTGATCTCGGTGGTGCTGCGCACCTCCGCGGCTGGGCTAGTTACCTCGGTTGTAGTGGCAATCGCCCGCATTGTGGGGGAAACTGCGCCCTTACTGATTACCGCGGGGATGTTCGATGCGATCAATAACAATGTGTTTTCCGGGCGTATGGAAACCCTGCCGGTCTATATCTATCAGCAGTACACCTCCACTGTTTCTTGCGCGGCTCACGCAGTGAACTGTAATCCCACTATCAATGTGGATCGCGCCTGGGGAGCTGCCTTAGTGCTGGTGTTCGCGGTATTGGTTTTGAATCTAGGAGCCCGGTTCGTAGCCAAGAAACTCTCGATTGGTAAATAAATAACTCGCCCTCGCTACCAGCAGGGCTCCAAGAAGCAAAACAGATAGGAAAAGAAAATGGCAATCTGTTTAGAAACTAAACACTTAGACGTTTACTACGGAGATTTCAAAGCCGTAGAGGACGTAAATATGACGATTGAAACCCAAACGGTAACCTCCCTGATTGGGCCGTCGGGGTGTGGAAAATCCACGGTGCTGCGCACCTTGAACCGAATGCATGAGGTCACTCCCGGAGGGCGCATTGCGGGCGAAGTCCTACTTAACGGCGATAATCTCTACGGCAAAGAGGTCGACCCGGTAGAGGTGCGCCGGATGATTGGAATGGTATTCCAGCGCCCAAACCCCTTTCCCACCATGTCGATTAAGAACAATGTGTTAGCGGGCTTGCATCTGAATCGGGTGAGAACCAGCAAATCCGAGGGCGATCAGATCGTAGAAGAATCCCTAAAAGGCGCGAACCTGTGGGAAGAAGTTAAAGACCGGCTAGATAAACCGGGTGCTTCCCTGTCTGGTGGGCAGCAACAACGCCTGTGCATTGCGCGAGCGATTGCGGTTAAACCAGAGGTGCTGCTGATGGATGAGCCTTGCTCGGCACTTGACCCCATCTCTACCTTGGCGATTGAAGATCTGATTTCTCAGTTGAAACAGACTTATACGATTGTGATCGTTACTCACAATATGCAGCAGGCGGCGCGGATCTCCGATCAGACAGCGTTCTTCAACATTTCCGGGCCGCGCCAACCCGGGAAACTGGTGGAAATCGGGCCTACCGAATCCGTTTTCCTCACCCCTCACGAAAAAGTTACCGAAAACTATATTGCGGGACGCTTTGGATAGGGTGCCTGCGCGGCGGAAATCGGCAGAAGTTCAGAGCCCACAGTGTCAAGAACCAACCGTTACCCAGGGTTAACAGTTGGTTAACAAAGTCCCTACAATTAGTTTCTCGAAGATTGACCCCCCTAAAATGTTAAATATGGAGAGCCAAAGCGACCAGCCACATTGGGACGGTTCCGGCTGGCAGGTAGAGGATCTATCTACGATTCTTGACGCCCTACCGGAAGCTTCGGTAGTGCTCAATCCCGATAACTCTTTTGCCTATATCTCCCAGTTGGCGCGCCTAGTGCCCCTGTTTCATCATGGGAAAATTGAGTATCAGCAGCTGTTAGCGCAAATTGACAAGGCGCGCAGCGCGGGACGGATCGTAGAGGAAGACTACGATTTGGTGCATCCTGATGCCGCCGTTCCCTGGTCAGTGCGGGTGCGGGTGGCTCCAATCTCGCCCCGGCATACCCTGGTGTTACTAGAGGATCGCACTCGCGTCCTCCAAGCTGATGCCACTCGCCGTGAGTTCGTGGTTAACGCTTCCCACGAGCTGAAAACCCCGGTGGGAGCGATTTCTTTGCTGGCAGAAACGATTCACGACAATGCCGACGATGTGCAGGCAGTGGAAACCTTTTCCACTCAGCTAGTTAAAGAATCGCGGCGGCTAACCAAACTGGTTTACGAAATCATCTCTTTAGCGCGCCTGCAAGATGGCCGCCTGCCAGCTAAGCCGCGTTCCATGTTGGCAATCGAAGCCATCAACGATGCCCTAGACCAAGTGCGGACTGCCGCCGAAGACTCGAATATCACTTTGAACACTCATTTTCCGCAGGGAGAAGAGGTCTTAGTCCTTGCTGACCTGGAGCTACTGACTTCCGCTCTGCAAAACCTGCTGGAAAATGCGATTCGCTATTCAAATCCTGGAGGTCACGTGGATGTCACCTTGCGGGAAGACGATAACGTGGTGATTGAAGTTGCCGATGATGGCATCGGAATCTCCGAGGAAGACCAAGGCAGAATTTTTGAACGCTTTTACCGCGTAGACCCGGCGCGTTCCCGCTCCACTGGCGGAACCGGTTTGGGGCTCTCAATCGTCAAACATGTGGTTTCGGATCTTAACGGTTCTATCCACGTGAACTCTAAACCGGGGGAGGGTGCAACTTTCACTATCACTTTGCCCCGCCACAGCCCCCAAGATACGCAAGCTAAGAGAATAGAGCTGAAAAAGGAACCGGAATGACCACCATATTAGTAGTTGAGGACGAGGAAGCTTACCGTAAACCTCTGGAGTATTCCCTCAAACGTGAAGGTTACGAAGTCATCGGAGTAGCCGACGGTGACCAGGCGCTGTCCGTGGTTAAAACCAACCACATCGACCTGATTTTGCTGGATTTGATGCTTCCGGGTATTCCCGGCACCGAGGTTTGCCGCCAGGTGCGCGAAAGCTGCGACACCCCCATCATTATGGTGACGGCTAAAGATGACGTGGTTGACGTGGTAATCGGTTTGGAGCTGGGCGCGGATGATTACGTGACTAAGCCCTACCGTTTCCGGGAACTCTTGGCACGAATCACCGCAGTCTTGCGCCGCACCCAGGATCTTCCCGAGGTCGGAAACATCTTGGAGGTCGGTCCCGTAACGATGGATGTTGACCGCCATGAAGTGCGGGTACATGGGGAGCTTAAAGAGCTGCCGCTGCGCGAGTTCGAACTGCTCGAGTATTTTTTGCGTAACCCCGAACGGGTGCTTACTCGCGGACAGGTTATGGATCGGGTGTGGGGTGAAAACTGGTTTGGTGACCCCAAGACCTTGGATGTACACGTGAAACGGCTGCGGTCCAAGATTGAGGACGACCCGCACTCGCCGAAGATTATCGTGACTGTGCGCGGACTTGGCTACCGGATTATGGATCCGAAATAGCGGCTGTTTTCCTTTAAATACCGAGGGCTTATTTTTTAAGAACCGCCCGTTTCTTTCCGAGAGTGCCGCCCACCTCGATTCTAAAACCCTGCCCTTGTCTTTCCTCACGCGATACCCAGGTCTTTTCGCGGCTGCTTGCTCATTTCTTCTAACCCCGGGCGCGTCCTCGAAAAAAATTTGCGTCTGACGCGCCGAAAGCAAAAAAGTGACTTACCCCCGAAAAGCGGGGTGAAGCCGTAAAATGTGGGTTTTTGAGGCTTTCACGGTAGAATAGAGTCAGTGAGCGCCGGATTTTCGGCGTGAATGCCCCGGGGCATACAGTGCTCAGCGGCTGGAAATATCCGGCTCGGGGTCAACGAACTAGACCAAGGAGATCCAGCAGGTGTCTGACCTGGGTGACCAACAAGTCCAGCACGAATACGGCGCGGACGACATCACAGTTTTAGAGGGGCTAGAGGCAGTACGCAAACGTCCCGGCATGTATATCGGTTCTACCGGGGAGCGCGGTCTGCACCACCTGGTATACGAGGTAGTCGACAACTCCGTCGACGAGGCTCTGGCCGGCTATTGCGACCATATCGAAGTTGCCATCCAGGCAGATGGGGGTTTGAGGGTCAGCGATAATGGCCGCGGAATCCCGGTGGATATGCACCCCACCGAAAAACGCCCCACAGTGGAAGTGGTAATGACTATCTTGCACGCCGGTGGCAAGTTCGGATCTGGCGGTTACGCAGTTTCCGGCGGTCTGCACGGGGTTGGGGTTTCGGTAGTAAACGCCCTCTCGGTGCGGATGGATACCGTGGTAAAACGGCAAGGCTACGTCTGGCGACAGTCCTTCGGTAACGGCGGGCATCCCCTTACCGAATTGGAACGCGGGGAAGAAACCGAGGAAACCGGTACCCAACAGACCTTTTACCCGGATCCGGAAATCTTCGAGACCACTACTTTTAGTTTCGAGATTTTGCGTCAGCGCTTCCAGCAGATGGCGTTCCTGAATAAGGGATTGCGGATTACTTTAACTGATGAGCGCCCGGAGGCTACCGATGCCGGCGATTTAGTGACTGGCGATGCGCAAGGTACCGCCGATGATCCGGTTCCCGGTTTCCGGCAAGTGTCGTTCATGTACGAAAACGGTCTGCGCGACTATGTAGAGTTCATTAACCACTCCAAGAAATCCGAGGTCATCAACCCCGAGATTATCGATTTCGAGGCGGTTAACGAGGACGCATCCATCAGCCTAGAAATCGCGTTGCAGTGGACCACCGCCTATTCGGAATCGGTGCACACCTACGCGAACACTATTAACACCACCGAGGGCGGCACCCACGAGGAAGGTTTCCGCTCGGCACTGACCAGCTTGATGAATAAATATGCCCGCGATAAAGGGATCCTCAAAGACAAGGATCATAACCTGACCGGTGACGATATTCGCGAAGGGTTAACCGCCGTTATCTCGGTTAAACTCACCGAGCCGCAATTCGAGGGGCAAACCAAGACCAAACTGGGTAACACCGAGGCGCGTACCTTTGTGCAGCAGCAGGTTTATTCCAAACTGGGTGACTGGTTAGATGCTCACCCCATGGACGCGAAAGCGATCCTGTTAAAGGCACAGCAGGCAGCGAGTGCGCGGGTAGCGGCGCGTAAAGCCCGGGAAGCTACCCGGCGTAAATCCGCCCTGGAATCCGTGTCTATGCCCGGGAAGTTGCGGGATTGTTCCTCTCGCGATGCCTCCCAATGCGAAATCTATATTGTTGAGGGCGACTCGGCAGGTGGCTCGGCTGTGCAAGGGCGCGACCCGGCTCACCAGGCAATCTTGCCGATTCGTGGCAAAATCCTGAACGTAGAAAAAGCGCGCCTAGACCGCGCCCTCTCCAGTCAAGAAATCCAGTCTTTGATTACCGCATTCGGTACTGGCATTGGCGAAGACTTCGATATCTCCAAGCTGCGTTATAACGCCATTGTGATTATGGCGGACGCCGATGTAGACGGCCAGCATATCGCCACTTTGCTGCTGACTTTGCTGTTCCGCTATATGCGTCCGTTGATTGAAAAAGGGCACGTATTTATTGCCTGCCCGCCGCTTTACCGGCTGAAATGGTCGAATTCTCCGCACCAGTTCGTGTTCTCGGATCGTCAACGTGACGAATATTTAGAGGAGGGCAAAACCGATGGCAAGCGCCTGCCGAAAGAGGGCGGGGTACAGCGCTACAAAGGCCTCGGGGAAATGAATCCCCAGGAACTTTGGGAAACCACTATGAACCCGGAAGAGCGGATGCTCAAACAGGTGACCTTATCCGAGGCGGCCAGCGCGGATGAAGTTTTTTCGATGCTAATGGGCGAAGACGTGGAGTCGCGGCGCGCTTTCATTCAGCGCAATGCCACTGACGTGCGATTCTTGGATATTTAAGGGACGGAAAAAATGAGCGATATAGACAACCAAGATCAAAATCAGCAAGCAGACTCCCCGGAAACCCCCCAGCATTCCGGTGCGGCTTTCGGGGCAGGGGCAGGGGCTACTTCCACGCCAGACGCCCTCGAAAATAATTCCGGTCTTTTCCAGGCAAAAGGGCATATTAACCAGGTTGACCTAGAAACCGAGATGCAGCGCTCCTACTTGGATTACGCGATGAGCGTGATTGTAGGGCGCGCCCTCCCGGAGGTACGGGACGGTCTCAAGCCGGTACATCGGCGGATTCTGTATGCCATGTATGACGGCGGTTACCGCCCCAACGCTGGTTTTTCCAAATGTATGCGCGTAGTTGGCGACGTGATGGGGCATTTTCACCCCCACGGTGACGCCGCGGTTTATGATGCCTTAGCGCGCCTAGTACAGCCCTGGTCAATGCGCTACCCGATGGTGGCTGGTCAAGGTAACTTTGGTTCCCCGGGGAACTTGGGGCCGGCAGCTCCGCGTTACACGGAATGTAAAATGGCGCCTTTGTCGATGGAAATGGTGCGCGACATCGATGAAGACACTGTCGATTTCATGGACAACTATGATGGGCGCACTCAAGAACCCACAGTCTTGCCTGCGCGGCTTCCCTACCTGCTGCTTAACGGCTCGGAGGGGATCGCGGTGGGGATGGCTACCCGGATTCCTCCTCATAATATGCGGGAAGTTGCCGATGGGGTGCAGTGGGCACTTGACCACCCCGAGGCTTCGCGGGAAGAGCTAATGGAAGCTTTGATCGAGCGGATTAAGGGACCGGATTTCCCCACGGGCGCCACCATTTTGGGGCGTAAAGGGATTGAAAGTGCCTATCGCACCGGTCGCGGCTCGATTGTGCAGCGGGCAATCGTCAACGTGGAAGAAATTAACTCCCGGGTTTGTCTGGTAGTTACCGAACTTCCCTACCAAGTAAATCCGGACAACCTGGCGACCAAGATTGCCGGGTTGGTTAAAGACGGACAGATCGAGGGGATTGCGGATATCCGTGATGAATCCTCGGACCGCTCCGGGCAGCGTCTGGTGATTGTGCTGAAACGGGACGCGGTTCCCAAGGTGGTTCTAAATAATCTCTATAAGCGCACCCAGTTGCAGGATTCCTTCCCTGCCAATATGTTGGCGCTGGTAGATGGGGTTCCGCGGACGCTTTCTATCGATGGATTTATCTCTAACTGGATCACTCACCAGCTGGAAGTGATTGTGCGCCGCACTAACTTCCGCCTGAAGCGAGCGCAGGATCGCCTACATATTTTGCAAGGCTACCTGATGGCGCTGGACGCCTTGGACGCGGTGATTGCGACCATCCGTAAATCACCCACGGTTGATGAAGCGCGTAGCGCCCTGATGGAACTGCTCGGGGTGGATGAAGTCCAGGCGGATGCGATTTTAGCTTTGCAGTTGCGCCGCCTCGCCGCCCTCGAGAGGCAAAAGATTCTGGATGAACACACCGAGCTCGAAGCGCGGGTGAAGGATCTACAAGATATTTTGGCTCGTCCCGAGCGGCAGCGGGGAATTATTTCCACCGAACTGGGCGAGATTGTCGATAAATACGGCGATGAGCGGCGCACCAAGATTATGCCGTTCGCCGGGGAAATGTCGATGGAAGACCTGATTGAAGAACAGGACGTGGTAGTCACCATCACCCATTCGGGTTATGTGAAACGCACCCGCCTGGATCAATACCGCAGCCAAAAGCGCGGCGGCAAGGGGATCAAGGGTGCGCAGCTGCGCGAAGATGACGTGGTGGATCACTTCTTTACCACCACCACCCATCACTGGTTGGCGTTCTTCACCAATAAAGGTCGGGTTTATCGGGCGAAAGCCTATGAACTGCCCGAGGGAGGACGCGACTCTAAGGGGCAGCATGTAGCGAACCTGTTGGCGTTCCAACCAGAGGAAAAAATTGCCCAGGTGCTGGCGTTTAGTTCCTACGATGATGCCGAATATTTGGCGCTGGCCACCCGTTCGGGTTTGGTGAAAAAGACCCGTTTTACCGAATATGATTCCAATCGTACCGGCGGTTTGATCGCGATTAACCTGCGAGAAATGCCTGATGGTAGCGCTGATGAAGTGGTATCTGCGGAACTGGTCAATAGTGATGATGAGTTGCTGTTGGTTTCCCATAAGGGACAGTCGCTGCGCTTCTTAGCTTCTGACGAGGCTTTGCGCCCTACTGGCCGTGCCACCTCCGGGGTGCGGGGAATGAAGTTCCGCGACGGGGATCATCTGTTGGCGATGACGGTTATCCGTCCCGACAGTGACCTTTTGGTGGTGACCGAGGGCGGATACGCGAAACGGACTTCGGTAGAGGAATACCGGGTACAAGGGCGCGGCGGCCTCGGAATCAAGGTTGCGAACCTGGTGGCTGAGCGCGGCGGCCTGGTAGGAGCCTTGATTGTAGACCCCGATGATGAAGTCATGGTGATTATGCATTCTGGGAAAGTGCAGCGTTCTCGGGTGGACGAAGTGCCCCGTACGGGACGCAACACGCAGGGAGTGATTTTCACTCGCCCGGCTAAGGGGGATGCGGTTTTGGCCGTGGCGTTAAATAATGAAAAGGCAGAGGATAGTGAAATCGATGAGGCTACGGACGAGGAACTCGATCAAGAAGTGGCCGCATTAGAAACCGAAACAACCGAGCTCTAGTGAGAGGCTAACCAATGACAACTGATGGTAAAGATCAAGATAAGGCTCGCTCAGAGCAAGTAGCTGATGATCTCCCCCCGGAGGGTAAATCTCACGATCTGGGCGGAGAAAAAGAAAACGGTTCCCGCCAGTCTCCGCAGGATAAGGCAGCTAAAGGTGATGACGGTAAAGGTAAGGATGGCGACAGCCTAGTGAACAAGGACGATAAATCATCCCCGGTGGCGGGAAAGAAAACCGCGCGTAAGTCGGATTCGAAGGGTGGCAGTAACTCTGCGATTCCCCAGGTGCCGGAAAAATCCGACACTGTTAAGAAGGCGGGGGAGGCAGAAACCTCCAGTGCATCCTCGACAAAGAAGATTGCCGAATATCAGCCCCGCCAAATCTCGTTGGTGGTTTCCCGGATCGATCCCTGGTCGGTTATGAAGGTCTCCTTCCTGCTCTCTGTGGCGCTCGGGATCGCGATGGTGCTGGCTGGTTTGCTGGTGTGGTTGCTTTTGAACTCGATGAACGTGTTTAGTTCAGTGGAGAATTTTATTAACGATATTGATCCCACCGGTTCGATTGCTTCAATGATTG
>CAMYFZ010000027.1 GCA_947255165.1 uncultured Varibaculum sp. | reverse complement strand
AACGCCCTGAAAGCTGTCTTTGGGCAGGCTTTCGGGGCGTCACTACTTTCTGATCTTTATTTACCGGATCTGCATGCTACTCCGGCAGAAGCTTTAGCGCAGGGAAAAGACCCGCAGCAGGTTTGGGATTTATTACTGGTGCAAACCGATAGTGACCCCGACTTGCGTTTTATTCACCGCGCTGACCGAAGAACTTTAAATGAACTAATGCGAAAAGGGCTGCTCAGAGGGGATACTGGCGCCTCTAGCGCCGATAGGTAGGTTAAGGACTGCCCCGGATTATTGGTAAGGGTCAGCGCTTTGCTGCTGCCTTCATCGCCGTTTTTATTATTCCCCGGTGTTTCATTTGTCGAACATCTGTTCGCTAGGTAGAGTTGTACCCAGACGCGCAGTCAGTGATATTTCCTCAGGGGATTATCGCCAAACTGTAAAACGTATTTGGCCGTACGTAGCGTTGGCTTGGCTCCTCGGAGAGGGGAATCCCAAGTCAGGAAAACCAGGCCAGCCTATTAATCGTTCGGAGAGAACCAGAGAGGATCGAAACCATGGCAAAAAAGACCGCAAAACGGCAGGTAAATGCAGGCGGAAATCGCGAGCAGGCGCTAGACATGGCGCTGGCGGCAATTGATAAGCAGTTCGGAAAAGGCTCAGTGATGCGCCTTGGGGAAAACACCCATCGTCAGGTAGAGGTCATCTCTACTGGTTCAGTAGCTCTAGACATTGCCCTAGGGGTAGGCGGCTTGCCGCGCGGGCGCATCGTAGAGATTTACGGCCCGGAATCCTCGGGTAAAACCACGGTGGCTCTGCACGCGGTAGCGGCGGCGCAAAAAGCTGGCGGGAATGCGGCATTTATTGACGCCGAGCACGCCCTCGACCCCGAATACGCCAAGAAGCTCGGGGTAAACACCGACGAGCTGCTAGTTGCCCAGCCAGATACCGGGGAGCAGGCGCTAGAAATCGCCGATATGCTGGTGCGTTCCGGGGGCATCGATATTTTAGTTATCGACTCGGTAGCCGCCCTGGTTCCCAAAGCGGAAATCGACGGAGAAATGGGTGATTCCCATGTAGGCTTGCAGGCTCGGTTAATGAGCCAGGCCCTGCGGAAAATTACCGGCGCGCTGTCCGCCACCGGCACCACCGCGATTTTCATTAACCAGCTGCGGGAAAAGATCGGGGTTTTCTTCGGGTCTCCCGAAACCACCACCGGCGGTAAAGCCCTCAAGTTCTATGCCTCAGTCCGGATCGATGTGCGCCGCATCGAAACCTTGAAAGACTCTTCGGGACCGATTGGTTCGCGCACCCGGGCAAAAGTGGTAAAAAACAAGATGGCGCCGCCTTTTAAGACCGCCGAATTTGACCTGATGTATGGCGAGGGGATTTCTCGCGAAGCCTCCATAATCGATTTGGCCACCGATTTGGGAATTATCCGCAAGTCAGGTGCCTGGTACACCTATGAAGGCGACCAACTGGGACAAGGCAAAGAAAACGTGCGGCAATATCTGAAAGATAATCCGGAACTTGCCAATGAAATCGAAGAGAAAATTCTAAAAGCGGTGGGGATTATCGCAGAAGAAGATGCTGGGACCGCTGAGGAAGCGGCTGACGAGAACGCGAAGTAGGGGACAGTCAACCAGGCAAGATGGTTAAATATCTCGATCCCGAAAGTGATTTTGGGGCCCCTCGCCGTCGGAAAAAAGGTCCAGATCTGGCGGCGAGGCGGCAAAAAAATGCGGAGCTTCCTGCCGAGGAAGCCTTAGCGGCGGCGCGAGAAGCCGCCTTGCGGGTGCTAGATCGCACTGCTGCCTCCAGTTTCCAGATTCGTCAAAAACTCACCAAAGCCGGCTTTTTACCGGAGATTGCCGAAGAAATCGTCAATCGCTTTGGTGAAGTGGGGCTGCTAGATGACCGGGAATATGCGGCGATGCTGGTGCGGACTCGCTTTCAGGAACGGGGATTAGTGGGCAGAGCCTTACTTCAAGAATTAAATCGGAAAGGGATTGCCTCTGACCTGCAACAAGAGGCACTCGCGCAGATCACCCCGGAGCAAGAGGCAGAAAGTGCCCAAATGCTAGCGGAAAAGAAGGCGCGCTCCCTCCATAATGTTTCCTACCCCCAGGCAATGCGGAGAATCGGTTCTTTTTTGGCGCGTAAAGGATATTCGCCCAGCCAGTGCCGCGAGGCTACCCGGCAGGCACTTACCAATATGGATTTTGAAACCGAATAGGGGCGAGGGCGCTCGTGCCATGATGGAACTATGAATCAAGAACTAGATGCGCTGGCGCGCCGGCTGCAAGAAATATTGCGCGAAAAAAACTACACGATTGCCTGTGCGGAATCTTTAACCGCCGGGCTGGTATGCGCTACCCTCTGCGATATTGCGGGTGCCTCCAAGGTAGTAGCCGGGGGAGTCACCACCTACCAAACTCGCACTAAGAGCGAAGTCTTAGGGGTTTCGCGTTCTCGTTTACAGGATACTGGCGCGGTAGATCCGGTGGTGGCTGAACAGATGGCGCAAGGAGTCGCGAAATTATTTTCCGCGGACGTCGCCCTCGCCACTACGGGAGTGGCTGGCCCTGGCAGCCAGGACGGTCATAGCGCCGGTACCGTGTTTATTTCGGTTACTACTCCTGCCGGGGGAGCAACCACGGAACTATCTTTATCGGGCGATCGCAATCAGATTCGCCTGCAAACGGTGGCGGCGGTGTTAGAGCTGGCTATCGGGGCTTTAAGTTAAGCACTTATTCACCGCAGAGTTTCCTCGGGTAACCTAGAAGCGTGGCATACGATTACGAAGAGCAACTCGCTAAGGCGCAAACTACCCTAGGGAAGATCCGGGCGGTCACCGATCCCGAAAAGCTAGGCGCCCAGATAGCAGAGCTGGAAAAAGCCAGCGTTGACCCTAATCTTTGGGATGATCCCGAGCATGCTCAGCAAGTAACTTCCCGGCTTTCACACCTAAAATCCCGGCTTGACCAGGTTGAACGGCTAGATCAAAGTGTCGAGGATGCGATAACTCTCAAGGCGATGGCGGCAGAAGAACTGGGAAGCGATCGAGAAGAAGTGCTAAGTGAGCTGCGCGCTCTGCTAGAAAAGTTAAATAAAGAACTAGCCGACCTGGAAGTGCGCACTTTACTTTCTGGGGAATATGACGAGCGCCGGGCAGTGGTTACTATCCGCTCCGGAGTGGGGGGAGTCGATGCCGCAGATTTTGCGGAAATGTTACTGCGTATGTATCTGCGTTGGGCGGAACGCCACGGCTATCCCACCCAGGTGATGGACACTTCCTACGCGGAAGAAGCGGGCATAAAATCGGCAACTTTCCAGGTAGATGCGCCCTATGCCTATGGCACGTTATCGGTAGAGGCAGGAACCCACCGTCTGGTGCGGCAAAGTCCTTTCGATAACCAGTCGCGACGGCAAACCTCTTTTGCGGCGGTCGAAGTTATCCCTTTGATCGAATCCGATGACCATATTGAGATTCCGGAAGCTGATTTGCGGATAGATGTGTTCCGCTCTTCGGGCCCGGGCGGGCAATCAGTAAATACCACCGACTCGGCGGTGCGGATGACCCATATTCCCACCGGCATCGTGGTGAGTATGCAAAACGAAAAATCCCAAATCCAGAACCGGGCGGCGGCGCTGCGGGTTCTGCAGTCCCGACTATTGCAGCTGCGGCACGAGGAAGAACAGGCGAAGAAAAAGGAACTCGCCGGGGAGGTAAAAGCCTCTTGGGGGGATCAAATGCGCTCCTATGTGCTACATCCTTACAAGATGGTGAAAGATTTACGTACTTTAGAGGAATCTTCGCAGGTAGATTCGGTGCTCGATGGGGATATTGACACTTTCTTGGATGCGGGGATTCGCTGGCGAAAAGCCCAGGAAGAAAGTGAGAACTAGCACGTCAACGCGGTAAGCGTCCCCTAATCGGCGTGTAAGCAACAATGCTTGGTCCTCAGGCGCTAAGTTGGTCAGTGCCGGAAGCTTCCAACATGGGGGATGCATGATTACTTTTGACGACGTCTCGATGGTTTATAAGCGGAGCGCTCGCCCCGCGTTAAACCACGTGAGCACCAATATCGAACGGGGAGAGTTCGTGTTCCTCGTAGGTAAATCGGGTTCCGGGAAGTCCACTTTCCTGACTATGATTTACCGAGAAAACAGTCCCACTGAAGGTACCGTGACGGTGCTGGGCAAAGACGTTGGCAAACTCTCGCGGTGGAAAGTTCCGAAGTTACGGCGCCAAATCGGCACGGTGTTTCAAGATTTTCGCCTGCTCGATAATAAATCGGTGGAGGCAAATGTGGCCTTAGCGATGCAGGTGATTGGTCGTCCTCGCCATGCTATAAAAACAGAGGTACCAGAGGTTTTGTCCCTGGTTGGTCTGGAGGGTAAAGAAAAACGGCTACCCTATGAGCTTTCTGGTGGCGAACAGCAGCGGGTAGCGATCGCCCGGGCTATGGTCAATCGCCCGGAGATTCTACTGGCAGATGAGCCCACTGGAAATCTGGATCCGAAAACTTCTCTTGGAATTATGCTCCTGCTGGACCGGATTAACCGCGCGGGTACCACGGTGGTGATGGCCACTCATGATGAGGAAATCGTCAATCAGTTGCGCAAGCGAGTAATTGAGCTGGTAGATGGGAAAATCGTGCGCGATCAGGATCGCGGCGTGTATGGATCGAGTCGGAGCTAGGAGAAAAAATGCGTTTGCGGTTTATCCTCGGCCGGGTATTTTCTGGCCTGGGGCACAATATGGCGATGACCATTTCGGTAGTGCTGGTGACCTTTATATCTCTACTGTTCGTGGGGGTGGGTGGCCTCGCCCAGATGCAGATTTCCGCTATGCAAAAGGAATGGTACGCCAAGGTGGAAGTGAGCGTATATATGTGCGCTCAGGACGATCAGGTAGCTAACTGTAATGGGCAAAAGGCTACTGAGCAACAGATTAAAGATGTGCGCGACGAGTTGGAGCGAGGCACTTTAGCTTCCTATGTGGACCATTACGATTTTCAAGACCATGACCAGGTGTATGCGGACTTTCAAAAGCAGTACGGGGACACCACTTTAGGGGAGGCCACTAAACCGGAGATGCTGCCGCAAGCCTTCCGGATAAAAATGAAAGACCCTTCCCAGTACGAGATTGTGTCTGCTCAGTTGGAGGGACAACCAGGGGTAGAACAGGTTCAGGATCAATCACAGCTGGTAAAACCGTTAATGAATCTGTTTAGCCAGGCAAGTCGGATTTCTTGGGGATTAGCGGCGGTGATGGCGATTGCGGCGATCCTATTGATTGTTACTACCATTCGCCTGTCGGCCATGTCGCGGCAAAAAGAAACCGAGATTATGCGTATGGAGGGTGCCTCCGGGTTGTTTATCCAGCTGCCTTTCATGATTGAGGGCGCGCTGTGTGCGCTCTTGGGAGCCTTGCTGGCTTGTGGGGCTTTGTTTGCGGGCGTGAAATATTTGGTGCAGGGTTGGCTACAAAAGACTATTCCCTTTATCCAATTCGTGAATTTACGCGAGGTCGCGGTTTTGTCAGGCATTATCGTGGCCGCGGCATTGGTACTTTCGATTATTGCTTCCCTGGCTTCTCTAGCTAAATACGCGAAGGTGTAACCATGGTTATTAGGAAACGTTTAGGAAAAATCCTCAGTACCGCTTTTCTAACGGGAGCATTAGTTTTGGCGGGTACTGCCGGTACCACGATGGCTTCCGATCGGGCGAAAGAAACGGAACAAGAAAAAGCTGCCTCCACTAAAGCGGCCCAGTTGCGGGCGTCTTTAGAGGACGTGAGTGCGGATTTGGCTCAGTCGGTGATCGCCCTGGAAAACACCAAGGATGCGCAAAAGAGCGCCCAGGGTGCCTATGACGAGGCAGTTCGGGTGCAGTCTAATGCGGCGCGTGAACAAGCACAGGCACAAGACCAGTTGGAGGTGGCTAGTGCCCAGCTAAACCGGGTTGAAAAAGCTTTGGCGGCATCGCAGAAAAAAGAGAGTGAAAACCTAAGCAATATTGGGCGGGTGGCTCGCGAAACCTACACTAACCCGTCTGTTGGTGGCACTTTTGATTTCTTTATTTCCGATAAGAACAGTGGCGATATCAGCACTTATGCGCGGAATGCGCAGCTGGCTGCCCAGTTGCAATCTGATTCTTTAAAAGATGTGCAAGATCAGATAGTGGAGCAAAAAAACTCGCAGATGGAACAGCGCGAACTGACGTCTGAAGTTCGCAAATTAAAAGAGCAGGCGGATGCGGCTTTACAAGCAGCAGATAGCGCTAAGAGTTCTAAGCAAGCGAAGCTTACGGAATTGAATCAAGCTGTCCAGGAAAAGAATAAGCACGAGGCCGAATTGGCAGCAAAGAAAGGCGAGATCTCCAAGCAGCTCGAACAAGCCGAAAAGGAGCAGCAGGCGGCACGGGAACGGATTGCGCAGATTGATGCTCAGAACCGTAGCGCGCAAGCTGCAGCCAAAGCGAAAAATAACAGCAGCTCCACTGGCGGAAGCGCCGGCAAGAGTGGTGCCGGTTACACTTCAGGGGGAATCTTTCAAGCACCGATTAAAGGCGCTATAAGTCTTACTTCTCCCTTTGGTTACCGGATTCATCCGGTGACGGGGCAGCGGCGTCTGCATATGGGCGCAGATATTCATGCTGCCTGTGGGCTGCCACAGTATGCAGCTGCTAATGGCACCGTGGTTTCTACCCGCTATGAAGGCACTGGGGGAAACACGGTCACTATTAACCATGGGATGCTAGGAGGAAACTCCTGGATCAGTGTTTACCGTCACATGACACAATTTGCTACTAGTCCCGGAGCGCGGGTTTCCAAGGGGCAACTTATTGGTTATACCGGTGCTACCGGTAGGGTTACTGGCTGCCATGTGCATTTTGAACTGTGGAAGAACGGCTCAGTAATAAACCCCATACCCCTGCCGTAGCTATCTATCATGCGGTAGCGTAGGAACGCTATGAGTAAGAAAGATAAGGGTCTGGTCACCATCACCGGCAGCAAGACGGGGGTGCAGATGATCGCACGCAATAAAAAGGCGTTGCATGACTTTTTTATTGAAGAAACCTATGAGGCCGGGTTAGTACTCACCGGTACCGAGGTGAAATCCTTGCGGATGGGCCGGGCTTCTTTAAATGAATCTTGGGTAGAGATTGATCGCGGTGAGGCCTGGCTGCAGCATGCTCATATCCCCATGTATATTAACGGCACCTGGTCAAACCATTCCCCGCTGCGCAAACGGAAACTATTGCTACACCGGCGGGAAATCGACAAGTTGGGTGGGCAGGTGCAGGCCAAGGGCCACACTATCGTGCCTTTGGAACTGTATTTTTCTAATGGGCGGGTGAAAGTGAAAATTGCGCTTGCCCGGGGCAAACAAGAGTGGGATAAACGGCAAAGCCTGCGCGAACAGCAAGACAAACGAGAAGCTCAAAGAGCCATGAAGGACTGGAATCGGCGCGCTCCCCTCAATTAACATGTTCCCCTCAACTAGGGTGGGGCTCCGCTGTAGGGCCCCCTTAAGCAGGGTTAAGTTAACGTGGGAAAAGCAAAACAATAACTCTCTGCCTCCCCATAAGGAAAGAAGACAGAGAGTTACTACGTAGATTTCAGTTAGTAGGCGCGACGGGCACGGGCTTTGCGTCTCCGCATGCTGCGACGCTCATCTTCGCTTTTGCCGCCCCATACCCCGGCGTCCTGGTTATTATCTAGCGCCCAAGCTAAGCAGACTGACTCTACCTCGCAGCGCGCACAAACTATCTTAGCGCGCTCGGCCTGGGCAATAGCCGGGCCGGTGTTTCCGATCGGGAAGAAGAGTTCCGGGTCCTCGTCTAGACAGGCTGCGCGTGAACGCCAATCCATCTGCGTCTCCTTTTAAGGTTAATAATAAGTGTCAAGTTTGCGGGTAACTGCCCGCAGAGAACGCTGTCTTCGCGGGCAGCACCTTTGCTACTCTCCATTTTTTTAGTTAACGGCAGATAAATCAAGGGTTTTAACAGCTCAGAGCTGGTTTTTTGCGTGCAACGTGTCACAAAAGGCCGAAACTTTAGTGAAGTTTAGAAGAAATAGGCAATTGGATGGCTAAACCTTTACCTTCTTTGATGAGGATTCCGCGTCCGGGAATTAAACCGATTTGATCGGGAAGCGCCTCGCAATCCATCCCCTTCAGAAAAGGACGACACTGGGAAGCACTGCCTAAAACAATCAGCCGCGCCCGCTGCCGCAACTCGGCCAGAGGACCAGAAAAAGTAGTCTCCAGGATTTGCGGACTTACGCTGGCAATCAGCGGTGCACTCTTAGTCTGAGTCGGCGGCGGACGAAGCGGAGGCGATAAGTCTGTTTTCGGCTGGAGACCAGGGGAATGGATCACCCCTGCATCCGGGGTGAGGCGTGGATCGTGGGCACGCAAGTCTTCAATTACTTGATGGTCAGGCAATAAACCAGCAAGGAGGTGAACGGCATTGGTTTTTCCGCTGCCATTTTCCCCGACTATCAACCAATCTCGCGACAGATCGGACTCCTCTAGGCATACCGGTCCTTTTAATCCGAAGGCAAAAATTTTTCTTGCCCCCTCCTTATCGGTGGGCTTTGGGAGGAAAAATTGCTTAGGAAGGCGATGAAGACGCAGGCGAGGAGTAGTTAAGAATCTATCTGGCTGGGGGGTAGGTACCGCCGCTGCCCGGAAGGGGGTGGCTTCTCGACTGGGCGCAAGTACGAATACTCCCACCCCACTAATCTGTTCTAGTACCCGGGGAGTAAAGCCAGCTTGGGCTGCTTGCACGCCGTCGCGAATCCCGCCCACGATCTGGGTTTTCAGTCCTTGAAATAGGCGCAAAGATGCTCCCGACGGCCCCGAAACGATCAACAGTGAAAATCCTAAGGCTTCACTTTGTCGACAGAGTCCGGCTAGTAAATCAGTGCCGCTTAACGGACCGTAGGCGCGTTCCAGCGAGTCCAACAGATCCTCACAATCATCAATAATCAAGGTCCCGGATAGGTGGCCTCTACTCGCATGTTCCAGCAGTTCCAAAGCAACTTGAGGGCTGGTAGCAATAGTTCCCGGCCAAGTTTTTTCATGCTCGGCATTAAAAGAAGCACCAAAAAACTCTTTCGCGTCGCGGCAAATTACATGGATCTCCTTACCGCTATTTGCCAGTTGCAATGCCAACATTAATGCCAGGGAGCTTCTTCCGGACCCCACCGAACCTACCAGGTGCAGCGAAAACGGTAGGGGAACCAGCAAGGGAGCGGTGCATTGGCGGCGAGGATAGTCCCCCAAACCCAAAACTACCTTTTCTTCTGTCCTTGGCAGCTGTGACAAAGCAATGCGAGGGGGCAAGGGAGGAGCCCAAGGAAGACGGGGCAAGCAGGGAGGATTCCAGGCGGTGCGGCACAGCTGAGCCAGTTGTTCTGCCTGCTGCGGTCGCGCAATCCATCCAAATTGCACCAGTTTTCCGCTGGCGTCGGTAGCTGATTTTATCCAGGAGCGTCCCGGAATGGCGGGCAATTGCGCGCTGCGGCCGTCTCCCAACACATCCCCAGAATCTGCTGCCTCTAGCACCCGTAAACAAATTCGCAGGCCCATATTCGACTTGATTTGCCCGTCGACTATGCCCGCAGGACGTTGGGTAGCTAAGATCAGATGGATTCCCAGGGAACGTCCTAAAGTCGCTAAGCGAATTAGGGAATCAAGTAAATCCGGGTGATCGGTGGCCAGGACTCGAAACTCGTCCACCACCACCACAATCCGGGGATGGGACAGCAGTTTATGCTGCTCCCGGTATTTTATCTCGGCACTCAGTGACAAGATAGCGCGTCTGGTTAATGCCGGCTCTAGATCCGTTAAAATTCCGAGCACGTGCGGTAAGGCCCGTAATTTTCTAAAAGCGTCCCCGCCTTTATAGTCCACCAGCACATATTGCAATTTGCTGGGCGGGTGAGATAGGGCCATCGACAGCAGCCAGGTGGTTAGCGCCACCGATTTTCCGGCACCGGTAGTGCCTGCCAGTAACGCATGGGGACCATCCTTAATTAAATCCAGATAGCTGATGCCTGTGCCGTCGTGGGCCACCGGGGATTGCAGCGACCGGGAACATTGCCAGTTTTCATGAATCTTAGCCAGGGGATTATTACCTCTGAAAAGTTCGGGCCATAGTTGCTCAAAGAAAACTTGATCTGCTAGTTCATTCGCTGATTTAGCAGTGCAAGCCTGTGAGAGCAGGCGGGACCATTCCTGGCTTGGTAAATCCGCGTGAGACGTGGCGCGGCGATGGGTGGGCACTTCCTCAATCCGGTTAGCCCATACCGGCGCCTGTCCGGGAGTTTTTGCCCAAGTGACCCAAATATCTTCCCCGCAGCCGCCCGGAGTTTGGGAAGGTGAAATCACCAGTACCCGCGGAAGGCGGGGTTTATTTTTCTCGGTAGCGGGATCCGGATAGTTCTGTACCTCTCCCGCATACTGGTTGCTATCTTCCCCCTTATTATCTGAAAGCTTCGTAGGGTGATCGCGCCCTTCAGAGAATAGATCTGGCTCTGCGAGCCGTAAATCTAGGTAATAGGCAGTCTCCTCCTGCCAAGCCAGCTGCGCCGCCCACCATAGCGACCGCTCGCGGGCATAGTTGCCAGTAAAACAAATTTTATCTCCTGCTTTGCTGCGCACCACCCGGTGAGGACTAATCCAAGCGCCTACCGCGACTCCTTCACCGCCAAAACGCTGCGAGGAGGATGGGGGACGTTTGGGCTGGCTAGCAACTAGTAATAGCTGTGCGGGACTTACGGGGCGAGGACGGCGATACAGCCAAACCGCTAGCCCCGAGATCGCGATCCCAATGAAAAGAGTTATGCCCCATAGGCGCGGGATCCGGAGCAAGGAGATAAGCGAGAGCGGCAAGAACAGTAACATTGGCAAAAATAACCATTGCCGCCACGACCCAAGTTGCGGCTTGGGGCGAGGACGGGCAACCCGGAGGGCACGAGGACGAGAGGAGACTTTCAGAACTGTGTTTCCCGCCCTAATCCGAGAAGAGGTGCCAATCTCTTGCTCGCCGCGAATCCGGGAAAAGTAGGACGGACGGTGTCCGCGAAAAGTGCCGTTAGCCGAATCCAGGTCCCGCACCTGCAGCTTTCCATCCTTAGAGATAAATAACAGATGCTCGCGAGATACTGCCGGATCATGCAAGTGGGCACGTCCCACCGGGCAGTAAGAGCCGACAAAAGGCAGCACTAACCCGGCGGCGGGGCCGCGCTCTACCTGTAAATGACAAGGGGCTCCCAGGGCTTGCCGTACCGATTTCAACTCCACTTCGCCAATCTAACTACCGTCTGCTCTGCCCCGCGAGATTATTTTTTGGCCTGTGGATAACTGTTAACGGAAGGGGGCACCTTTTTCTTTTCCGAACAAAAAAGGGGAAAATAAAGCCATGGCGAGCGAATACGAAGAGGCATTAACTCAGGCGCAAAAGCAGTGGGAAGACCTGGCAACTCAGATCAACCAGGCGCGGGTTCTCTACTATGACCGCGACCGTCCCACGCTGTCTGATGCTGCCTATGACCGGCTGTTTCGCCAGTTAGAAGCCCTGGAGGGACGTTTTCCGCAGCTAATAAACCCCGATTCGCCTACTCAAACCGTAGGAGGGAGCGCGCAAAAAACATTTTCTGTGGTCACTCACCTGGAGCGGATGGCTTCCCTAGATGACGTGTTCGATACCGAAGAGGTCTCTAGCTGGTATCAGCGGATGGCGCAGGCCACCGGAGAGGAAAACCCGCAGGTGAGCGCGGAAGTAAAAATCGATGGTTTGGCGGTAAACCTTACTTACCGGAATGGAAACCTGGCCATCGGGGCGACTCGCGGAGATGGAGCCGTAGGGGAGGACGTGACCGCTAATATCCGCACTATCGCTAACATTCCCCAAAAACTCAGCGGAAAGATAGTGCCCGAGCTCTGTGAAATCCGGGGGGAAATCTATTTTCCGCTTGCCGATTTTAACCGGTTAAATGAACAGCGAGCTAGCTGGTGGGAGGAATATAGCGAAGCTAAGAAAGTGGGGGAACTGGCCGCTTGGCGCGCGCAGCGAAAAAAAGCGGGACTGCCTAGCAAGGTGGAACCTCCATTCGTTAATCCCCGCAATGCTGCCGCCGGATCCTTGCGGCAAAAAGACGCCCGGATAACGGCAGCTCGGCCGCTAGCTTTGATTGCCCATGGCATCGGGAAAGTACAATGGAAGGCAGCAGATTTAACGGCCGATTTTACCCCGCCCACCACCCAATTGCAGTGGTATCACCAACTATCTGAATGGGGACTGCCGGTCAGTGAATATACCCGCCCGCTGCGGGGGCTGGATAAAATCCAAGAGTTTATTACCCACATCGGTAAAATCCGCCCCGAAATTAGCCATGAAATTGACGGGGTAGTACTCAAGATCGATGACCTGAAAACTCAGGGGGAACTGGGCTTTACTGCCCGCGCCCCGCGTTGGGCGGTCGCCTACAAATTCCCGCCGCAAGAAGTCCATACCAAGTTGCTGGATATCCGGGTAGGGGTGGGGCGTACCGGCAGGATAACCCCCTACGGAGTAATGGAAAAAGTACTGGTAGATGGGTCTAATGTGGAGCGCGCAACCCTCCATAATCCCTTCGAGGTGCGCCGTAAAGGCGTAAAAATCGGGGACACCGTGGTACTGCGCAAAGCCGGGGACGTAATCCCCGAAATCGTCTGCCCGGTAGTGGATTTGCGGGACGGTGGTGAACGGGAATGGGAAATGCCTAAGCACTGTCCCTCCTGCGGGAGCGAGATTCGCCCCGAAAAAGAGGGCGACAAGGATTTACGCTGCCCCAATCAGCGTCATTGCCCTGCACAGATCAAAGAACGCCTTATTTTCTTAGCTTCGCGCGGCGCCCTCGATATTGAAGGGCTAGGGGAGCAGTCCGCGGCGGCACTCACCATGCCCGAGGCTGACAGATCTCGGGTGGGGCTCGCCCTCACCCGAGGCGCGGCAGTAATGGTCGCGGGCAAGTTTGTCTATTGTTCCGAGCCGGACCCGGCTGCTAGCGAGCCATCCAAAGAGGCCGAGTCGCTGCTACCTGCGCCCGCTACCCCTGTGCTCCCGCTAGAGTCCAGAGTCTTCGATTTAGATGCTGGGCAGCTATTACAGGTAAGAATCTGGAATCTTAAACAGGTGACCAAGGGTGACCGGGAGGCGCTCACCGCGCAGCTAGTGGCAGCCGGAAAAGATAAAAAAGAGGCAGCAGCCCTTAGTCGCAAGCTGCTAAAGAGCGGCCAAATCTGGACTTATGCTGCCTATTTCGGAGCTGGAGACCCGCAGGCAGCCACCTTGGGAGCACGCGGAAAACTACTGCTTGCGGAACTAGAAAAAGCGAAAACCCAGCCGCTGTGGCGGATTTTAGTGGCGCTTTCGATTAGGCATCTAGGACCGCAAGCCTCCCGGGCATTAGCGGCGCAGTTTGGCTCCCTGCAAGCCATAGCTAGTGCCAGTGAAAATGAGCTAACCAGCGTAGACGATATTGGAGAGGAGATCGCGTCCTCCATAAAAGCCTGGTTCGCCATTGATTGGCATCAAGAGATCGTATCCGCCTGGGAAAAAGCGGGGGTAGTGCTGCGCGAAGAGGGCGCCGCTAACGTAGCGCAAACCCTGCCCGGCCTAAACGTGGTGGTGTCGGGACGAGTAGAAGGCTATACCCGGGACGAAGCTAAAGAAGCGGTTATGCGGGCAGGAGGAAAATCGGCGTCCTCGGTATCAAAAAAGACTGACCTGTTGGTTTACGGCGAAAAGGCGGGGTCTAAACTGACCAAAGCCCGCGAGTTAGGGGTCACCTGCTTGCCGCAGCAGTATTTTTCACAGCTTATTGAGCAGGGACTGGAGGCCACGCTTGCCCAAGCCGGGCAAGGAAGCGGGCAGTCTTCGCAAACCCCGAGCACCTCCTCAGCGGAGAAACTCGCACCGGCTGGGGAAGAAGAACTCACGGAGAGTGCCGATAGCCTTTTCTAGCGTTTACTCTGCGAAGTGCCTCGGCTACGCGCTAAAGTTATTAGCATGTTCCGGATCCCGAAGAAAACGATCCCACCGCTGTTGCGAGGTTTGAAAATCGCAGGTGCGGTGATTGCAACGCTGCAGGCCATTACGATTTCGGTCATCGTGGCGATTGACCAGCTGCGTAAACTGCGGCAAACGGGTAAACCGGGTGGGTATCCCCAGGTTGATAATGAACCCCTGCGTGTGGATCGTTCCCGCCTAAAAACTTATACGGATGGGGACAGTCTCTACCGCGATATGCTGGCGGCGATCGATGGCGCGAAAGAGCGGGTATTTTTTGAAACTTTTATTTGGAAATCAGACGAAATCGGTCAGCAGTTCAAAGAGGCGCTGATTCGGGCAGCTAAGCGTGGCGCCGAGGTCTACATCATTTGGGATCAGTTTGGGAACCTGGTGGTAGCCCCGCGTTTCTTCCGCTTTCCCCGCCTAAAAAACCTGCACGTCCTGCGGTATTCGCTGAAACACACGGCGCGTGACCACCGTAAAATTCTGGTAGTGGACTCCAAGGTGGGATTCGTAGGCGGATATAACATCGGCTCCTACTACCTGGAAAACCAGTGGCGAGACACTCACCTGCGGATTAGTGGCCCTAACGTGTGGGAGCTAGAGAGCGCGTTCCTCGACTTTTGGAACTATGCCCAAAAATGGCATTTGCGGTTAAAGAAAGTACGGGACCCGCGTGCTAAATCTTGGAATTCAAAAATCCAAGCCTGCGTTAATGACCCGAAACGCCTGTTATTTCCGGTACGCGGAATGTACGTGAACGCCCTAGATAAAGCGCAAGAATCCGTCTATATTACTTCGGCGTATTTTGTTCCTGATCGGGTAATTCAGCGTTCTCTGATTGATGCTGCCCGCCGGGGAGTAGACGTAAAAGTACTGGTACCAGCAAAATCAAATCATATTATTGCGGACTGGATTTCCCGCTCCTATCTGACTGATCTCCTTGATAACCAGGTGGAACTGTGGCTGTACGACAATGTGATGATCCACGCCAAGACCGCAGTTATCGACGGATACTGGTCCACTATTGGCACTGCGAATATCGACCGGCTATCGATGACTGGGAACCACGAAATAAATATGTCAATTACTTCCCGCCCGTTAGCGGCAACTATGGAGAATATTTTCTTTACTGACCTTTTAAATGCCCGCTCGATTAGCCGTCACGAATGGAATCAGCGTCCCTTTATCGCCCGGATAGCGGAGCGACTTTTACGTCCGTTTGCCTTCCTGGTTTAGGTGCGCGGATTACTGGGCAAGCCCGAGTCTATCCGTAGCTCCTGGGCATAATATGACCGGGAGTGCCGCGAGCATTAGACTGGGGTTATGTCGACAATTGATAGGGACGAAGTAGTGCGCGTGGCCGCTTTGGCGCGGATCGCACTCACCGATGAAGAAATAGACCAGTTCGCGGGGGAGCTGGGGCAGATTGCGGCGGCGGTTGCCACCGTGTCCGAGGCCGTAGGTCCAGATACCAAAGCCACCTCCCACCCGATTGAAATGAGCAATGTGCTCCGCCCGGATGTGCCAGGTCAGTGCCTTGACCGGGAGGAACTATTGGCCGGAGCGCCGATGGCCGAGGACGGCCAGTTCCGGGTACCGCAAATCATTGGGGAGGAGTAACCGTGGAAGACTTTTTGAAACTTTCAGCGCTGCAGCTAGCAGAAAAGCTGCGTGGCGGGGAACTGACCTCCGAGCAGCTAACCCAGGCTTGCTTGGATCGGATTGAACAGTTAAACCCCGAGCTCAACGTATTTGTGCATCTAGATCCGGAGGGCGCCCTAGAAACTGCCCGTCGCGTGGATAAGGCTCGCCAGAAGGGAGAAGAACTCCATCCCCTGGCAGGCCTGCCGATTGCCTTGAAAGACAATATGGTTACTCGCGGCCAGGAAACTACTTGCTCCTCGAAGATTTTGGCTGGTTGGAAGCCTCCCTATGATGCCACGGTAGTTATAAAAATCAAGGATGCGGGGCTGCCGATTATCGGTAAAACCAATATGGATGAGTTCGCGATGGGCTCTTCCACCGAACATTCTGCCTTCGGCCCCACCCACAATCCTTGGGATCCATCCCGGATTCCCGGTGGCTCCGGCGGGGGCTCGGCCGCGGCAGTTGCCTCCTTCATGGTGCCTCTAGCTTTAGGTTCCGATACTGGCGGTTCAATTCGCCAGCCCGGGGCAGTCACTGGCACCGTAGGCGCCAAACCCACCTATGGTGCGGTTTCCCGTTATGGTCTGGTGGCGATGGCCTCCTCCCTAGATCAGATCGGTCCGGTGACCCGCACGGTTGCGGATGCCGCAGCGCTGCAGGAACTAGTGGGCGGGCATGATCCTTTTGACTCCACCTCCCTAGATGAGCCGGTTCCGGCTTTGCTGGAGGCCGTTAAGGAATACCAAGGTAAAACTGATCTCTCCGGGCTGCGCCTCGGGGTAGTTAAACAGGCCAGCGGAGACGGATACGAAGAGGACGTGACCCGTGCCTTTAACGATACGGTGGCGGCTTTGAAAGAGCGGGGAGCAACGGTTACTGAAATCGATATGCCTTCTTTTAAAGACGCCCTCGCCGCCTACTATCTGATTATGCCGGCGGAAGTTTCTTCTAATATGGCGCGCTTTGATGGTATTCGTTTCGGAATCCGGGTGGAGCCGACCTCGGGGCCGGTAACTGCGGAAACCGTAATGGCTGCTACCCGCGAGGCCGGGTTCGGGGCGGAAGTCAAACGCCGGATTATTTTAGGTACCCACGTGTTATCTGCCGGATACTTCGACGCCTATTACGGCAGCGCTCAAAAGGTACGCACTTTGGTGCAAGAAGACTATGCTAAGGCATTTTCACAGGTAGATGCGTTAGTGCTGCCGACTTCGCCCACCGTAGCCTTCAAACTCGGGGAAAAGATTGGCGACCCATTGACTATGTATAACTGCGATATTGCCACCATCCCCGCGAACCTGGCAGGAATTCCGGCGATCAGCGTGCCCATCGGGCTGGATCATCAAGGATTGCCGATTGGGTTCCAGGTGATGGCGCCGCAGCGCGCCGACGCCCTCATGTATCAGGTAGCCCAAGCCGCAGTTGATGCCTGCGGCACCGACGTTCCGGCTGCTTGCCCGGTGAAGTAGAGGAGAAGCAATGAGCGACTTAATGAAATACGAAGATGCGGTAGCCGAGTTTGATCCGGTATTGGGGCTGGAAGTCCACGTTGAGTTAGGTACTAAAACCAAAATGTTTGATAGTGCCCCGAACTCTTCGCTGGGCGAACCTAACACCCGGGTCACCCCGGTTTCGGTGGGTCTGCCCGGATCTCTGCCGGTAGCCAATAAGCGAGCCGTAGAATACGCGATCAAGATTGGCCTGGCGCTCAACTGCGAGATTGCGCCTTTCTGCCGCTTTGCACGCAAAAACTATTTTTATCCGGACCTGGCCAAGGCCTACCAGATTTCCCAATTCGATGAACCTATCGCCCATGACGGATACCTGGATGTTGAACTCGAGGATGGAGAAATCTTCCGGGTCAATATTGAACGCGCCCATATGGAAGAAGATGCCGGCAAGAACACCCATATCGGGGGAGAAGCCGGACGTATCCAAGGCGCCGCCTATTCCCTGGTGGACTATAACCGCGCCGGGGTACCGCTGGTAGAAATCGTTTCTCGTCCGATCGAGGGTGCCGGAGCAAAAACCCCACAGGTAGCGGCGGCTTATGTACGCACTCTGCGTGATATCTTCCGGGCTTTGGAAGTTTCGGAGGCGCGGATGGAACGTGGAAACGTGCGTGCTGATGTAAACGTGTCTTTGCGTCCCAGCCCCGATGCTCCGCTAGGGACCCGGACTGAAACCAAGAATGTTAACTCTTTTAAAGCCATTGAAAAGACGGTTACCTTTGAGATTCGCCGTCAGGCAAAGATTCTTTCTGAAGGCGGCAAAGTAATCCAGGAAACTCGTCACTGGCACGAGGATAGTTCCTCTACTTCTGCCGGGCGGGAAAAATCTGATGCGGAAGATTACCGCTACTTCCCGGAACCGGATCTAGTGCCGGTCGCTCCCGCGAAAGAATGGGTGGAGGAGTTGCGCGCCAATCTGCCGGAACTGCCGGTAGCCCGGCGCCGCCGCCTGCGCGAAGAATACGGTTTTTCCGATATGGAAATGCGGGACGTCGTAAACGCGGACGCATTAGATATTATCGAGGCCACGGTAGAGGCGGGTGCCGCGCCGCAGGCTGCGCGCAAATGGTGGATGGGGGAGATCTCCCGCATCGCCAAAGAAAAGAATCTGGAGCTAGAACAAGTAGCGGCCACTCCCTCTGATGTGGCGCAGCTACAAGACCTGGTAGACCAGGGCAAACTCAACGATAAGTTAGCCCGTAAAGTGATCGCCGGGGTACTTGAAGGTGAAGGCACCCCCGCAGAAGTGATGAAAGCGCGGGGATTAGAAATCGTGCGGGATACCGCTGCCCTCCAGGCGGCAGTTGCCCAAGTGATTGCGGATAACCCGAAAGTGGTGGAGCAAATCAAAGGCGGGAAGGTCAAGGCGATTGGCGCCCTCATGGGGGGAGTTATGCGTGCCACCAAGGGGCAGGCGGACGCCGGCGAAGCTCGCGAAATGATTCTTAAGCAAATCAACGGCTAGTTCCCGTACTTTGCGCGGGTACTACTCGCGGGGTATGCGCGGGGGCGGATTTCGCCTCCCGCCCTGAAAACTGGATGTAGATACTACGTACGCGCGGGGGAGAGATTTTTCCTCCCGCCCAAGTATGCACGTGGTTAGGCGCGGGGGCGGATTTCGCCTCCTGCCCAAAAACTCCTGAAAGACCGAGGTCTTTCAGGAGTTTTACGCCCGCCTAGCCTGCTCGGCATAAATCCGCCCCCGCGCCTGGGATACGCATGTACGATTTTTAGCCAGATTTCCCTCAAGTTAGCCGGCGTGATTCTTGACGCCCGGGGGAGCTTGATTTCCACTAGATAGACTCTGCATCACTAGCTGTCATCCTCGGACACTCAATTTTCAGATTATGAAATCTGTAAGTCTGCGGACATAAGGTCTGCGGTAACCGCTTACTGGAAGCGCGCGGAGGAGAGATTTTATCCGAGTGGGCGCGGTGGGCATAAGAATTCGGAAAACGTCGCTACGTTTTCCGAATTCTTGGGCGGGAGGAAAAATCTCTCCTTCGCGCATAAATCCGCCCTCGTGCGTACGTATCTACACGGAGATTGGGCAGGAGGAAAAATCTCTCCCCCGCGCATAAATCCGCCCCCGCGCCTTCGAGAACCTCGCTGTTACTTGGCGATTGCTGTTAGGGCCTGTTGGTAGACTTCCTGGTCTTCTGGGCTGAAACAGCAGATAGTTACGGATTTTAGGGTAGCGGGGGAGGCGGAGAAGTCTTTGATTTCTCCTATAGCAATCTGGGCAGCCTGGTCGATGGGGAAGCGGTAAACCCCGGTCGAAATCGAGGGGAACGCGATGGAGTGGCAGTGATTCTCCGCGGCTAGATGCAGGCAGTTACGCCAGCAGGTGGCCAATAGGTTGACCTCCCGGCTGCCTCCTCCGTGCCAAACCGGGCCGGGAGTATGAATCACGTATTTGGCGGGCAAGTTGTAGCCCCCGGTGATTTTGGCTTCCCCGGTGCGCGCCCCACCCAGGGTGCGGCATTCTTGCAGCAGACCGGGACCGGCCGCGCGGTGAATAGCGCCGTCTACGCCTCCTCCTCCCAAGAGGGAAGTATTAGCTGCGTTTACAATCGCGTCTACTTCCAAGGTAGTGATATCGGATAGAATTACCTCTACCTGCAGTTTTCCTAGTTGCATTTCATTAGTCCATTATCTTTGATTGAGCAGTATCCGAAGGGATTCTTTTTTAGGTAGCGTTGATGATATTCCTCGGCTGGGTAAAACACCGGAAGCTGAGTGGCAGTCGAGATTTCGGTGACGGGCTCGGCGCCGTAGAGTTTTAAGATCTGGTTTTTGAGTTCCAAAAGCACTGCCTGCGCCGTATTTTCTTGAGCCGCAGTGGTCGGGAAAATTTGGGAGCGGTATTGGGAACCCACGTCTCCGCCCTGCCGGTTACGGGTGGTGGGGTTATGGTGGGAGAAAAATATCTCGAGCAGCTGGCGGTAACTGACTTGTTCCGGGTGGAAATCCACGCGTACCGTTTCGGCATGACCGGTAGTGTCGGTACAAACCTGCTGGTAGCTGGGATTCTCGGTGCTTCCTCCCATATAGCCGACTGCGGTTTGCGTAACCCCGGGGACATGCGCAAACAGGCGCTCGGCTCCCCAAAAACATCCCATTGCGAAATAAGCAGTTTCAGTATTCCCCATGGTTTCAGTATAGAGGGAGAGAAGTCGCTACTTCCGGTAGTAAGTAGGTAATTACTCTAAGAAATCGTCGGTAACCGGGACTAACTGCGGATATTTGGGGCTGCGACCATCTCCGGAGGAGCGTCCCCGAGAATGGCGCTTTACCCACGGCCAGAGATGATCCTTTGCCCAAGCAATATTTTCCGAGGCCGCAAAACGATCTTTGCCGGCAGCAGCCGGGGTTTGGTAGTCCGGATCTGCAACCGGCTGCCCTAATGCTGCTAGGGCGGCGTTCATCAGTATCCGGTGTCCTTCCCCGGTTAAATGCAGGCGATCGGGCGCCCACAGGGCAGTATCGCGAAGCGAGCGGAGCCCCCATTGATCTATCACGTAGCAGCCGTGGCGACGCGCCAGCGACCAAAGATTGGAATTGAAGATAGCCACCGTAGGCCTAGTAAGCCCCAATATCGGGGAGTGATGCGGATCGTACTGGGCGCAAAGCATTACTTCGATCCCCTGTGAACGTACCTTGAGCACCATCTCTTCTAACAGCTCCGTCACTTTATCAGCCGAGGAACCGGGACGAATCATATCGTTACCGCCAGCGATAATCGACATTAATGCCGGTTTCATCGCGATGGCCGCATCCAATTGTTCCCGCTTTACCTGGCCGATAAGTTTTCCCCGTACGGCCAAGTTGGCGTATTTAAGCGGCGGCTGACCCGCGGAAATCCGGCGCCGGGAAAGCTCCATCGCCAAACGATCAGCCCACCCCACGTAGAGGGGGTCATTGCTGCCATCTTCCAGGGCATCAGTCATCCCCTCGGTGAAGGAATCTCCGATGGCTACAAAACTATCCCAAGGAGGAATAATCGGTGCTGTTGGTTCTTGCTCATTCATGGTCTCCACGGCTCTACCCTAAGTGCCAGGAAAAGTATCCGCAACGGTTGGGTAGAACCCAAAACCGGGCATTAGCCCGGCACTAGCCCCGAAACCGCCAGGGTTGAGAAATAAAAAATATCTCACTACCGGGGGCAGTGAGATATTTTTCAAGCAACGCACCCGCAGGTGTCGTTACCGGGAAGTTAAACCCTAGAAAAGCGGTTACTTATCCATAGAGTTAACTAGCTTCGCCAGTTTCGACTTGCGGTTAGCCGCCTGGTTACGGTGGATAATCTTCT
>CAMYFZ010000026.1 GCA_947255165.1 uncultured Varibaculum sp. | reverse complement strand
CTACTGGCGTTATCGCGTGGGAAACTACCGGGTTATCTGCGACATCGTGGACTCAGAGCTGCTGATCCTAGCGATTGATTTGGGACACCGCCGCGATATCTATGAAAGATGAAAGACTGAAGTAACTTACAGCGACAAAGCCTCTTCCAATAAGCATCATCGGCGATTATCTTCCACTGACGTTCGACCGTACTACCCAAGGAAAAACAGGCGAAGAAGGCTATTTAATCTTTAGGTCGCGAAGTAAGATAGCAATATGATAATCACGACTAATCCGATTGCAACGACTGCTCCGTCACTAGAGCGGCTTCGTGCTGCCGATGATGACGTACGTGATGTTATCAAGCACCATAAAGGCACAGGAAGATACTGGGTTTTTGGTTCGGTTGCCAGGGACGAAGCAACCAAAGATTCGGATTACGACTTGTTGGTGGAGTTCCTTCCGGGTGCGAGCTACTTCAACTTGGCAGCTTTAGAAATTGAGCTAAGCAATCTGCTCCACAACCCGGTTGAGATTATGCCGAGCTCTTCTAAAGGGTACGCGGCAGACCACGCACGTTCCCAGGCAATCGCGGTAAATCATGACCCCAACTCCTGATCCAAAAGTTGTGGCTAAAGCACTTGCCGAGCTCGCTGAGGCGGTGAAGCATGTCATCAGCCAGGGAAGAGAGCTTTTCTTGTCGGATTCTTCCGAAGCGGAACTCCTCTACCTTGCCTCTTGTCAGATAATTATTCGGCTACAAGCAATGCTTGAAGACCTTCCGGCTGAAACCGTGGCTTGATGCACAGATCTACCGTTAGCCGAAGTTCGTGGTATGCGTAACCGCATGGCGCACGGCTACCTTGACATTGACAAGTCAATGCTGTGGGAGACGATGTCACACGAGATAATTCCGTTAATCGAGAACATAGTTGGCCGGATTGAAGACTAATCAGTTTTCACGCTTCACGAACATTTTGAGTGGCTGTGAAGCCCACACCCGCGCTGAGTGAGGATCAGAAATGTCATAGGGAGCGCCGCGACCGAATACCCCTCCACTTGAATGCCAATCTGACAGCAAGTCATCCCCGTTATTAGCCCTCGACCGGGAACGCTAAGGCTGCAAATTTATTTCTTAAAGCCATTAATTTCACGCAATATTAATGCTATTGTAGGCACATAGTAACAATAATTGCGTGAAAAGAGGTGTTTCTGGTGGCTAATATATCGTTCCGAACTGATGACCAGACCAAGACACAGGCAGCGGAGCTGTTCCGCGACCTCGGGCTAGATATGAGCACTGCAATTAACATGTTCTTGAGGCAGTCAATTGTCAGCAACGGTATTCCGTTCACTCCGCGCAGGGAAAAATCAGCGAACCTAATTGCTCGCGCTGAAGCCGAATCCCGCACCGGAGCTTCCTTTGATAGCGTCACCGAGTTAATGGCAGATCTTAATGGAGCTGACTAGATTCTTTCACACTTCTATCATCTGAGTCAGGTGCAGATTGTTTGAAGCGGTAGCACAAGACATAACAGGTAATAGCGAGGGCTAAAGTAGAAAGAATATTAGCTACACCAGTAATAACGCTGACTGCACCGCAGAACAGTAGTACCGCGAAAACTCCACTGCACCCCGCTAAACAGCAACCAATAACCCAGTACAGATCAGGATTCTCGTACCACCGCATGACCACTGCTCCCGTCCCACAAAACCTTAAAATCTCTCAGTCAGAATATCGGAAAACTCCGCAGCTTGATTTCCCTTGTTTTCCGTACGGAATCACCGCCCGAGTTTAGACAGCTCATGAGCATTAATGCTCGACGCTTTGAGCAACAGGCTGCCAGCTACTTGAAGAGGTCGCGCCAACCGAAGGTGGTGCGCCGATAGATAGCGTTTTTGACCGCGCGAGACGGATCCTTCAAAAACCCCATGCCCTTCTTGCCATATAGGGGATTAACTGCGCGCTTAGCGGCTCTTTTAGCTCTGCCTGAGGTCGCTGCCTTGTAGGAACGCTTAGGGCTAGGTTTTCGCATACCGAAATTCATATTTCCACGATACCCATAGACAGCACTACAAACTATCGCTTTTTCGCTATCTTCTAAGAACGTAGACTCGGCTTCTTATTCAACTGTCCAAAGTGGGTTACTGCGCCCATCTTTCGGGGCTCCCATTTTTTCAAAGGGAATCAGGTCATTGTGGGGGAAGATCTAGGGCACAAAAACATTCAGAGGGCGCACTCTGCCCTTGGGTAGTGACAGCTCTACCTCCGGGTAGGTTTTGGCAATACCTAAAAATCAGTTTCAGCACTGTTCCCTGCGCCCGGCAGGCGGACTGAAATAGAAGGTATGAATCAAGATAAAGAAAAAGAGGTGCTCAGCACCGATAACATCACCAAAAGTTTTGGAAACGTTCACGCCCTCTCCGGGGTTTCTCTACAAATTCACGAGGGCGAGTCGGTGGCAATCATGGGACCATCGGGGTCAGGAAAATCGACCTTGCTGCATTGCCTCTCCGGCGTCCTCGTTCCTGAATCTGGAAAGGTTCTATTCCGGGGCGAGGATATCGCGGCACAAAAAGATGTAAAGCGCTCCCGGCTGCGGCTCAGCCAGTTCGGGTTTGTGTTCCAAGACGGGCAACTCATCCCCGAGCTGCCTGCCCGCGAAAACGTGGCACTCCCCCTGGTCTTGACCGGCACCCTGCTGCCAAAAGCTTTAAAGCGCGCAGATCAACTACTTGCTGAGCTGGGACTTTCTGAGCTGAAAAAGCGGCGTCCCGGAGATATGTCTGGGGGTCAAGCACAGCGGGTAGCAATTGCTCGCGCCCTCATCGGCAACCCGAAAGTAGTTTTTGCTGATGAACCTTCCGGCGCCCTCGATCAAGCTACCGGATACGAAATGATGGAAATCTTAACCCGGGAAGTACAACGCTGCGGAGCAGCATTAGTACTGGTAACCCACGATATTAACGTAGCGCAATGGTGTTCACGTCTGATTGAAATTCGGGACGGCCAAATCCATTCCGATCGCGCTCTAGCACCACAGTCTAGGAGGGCATAGATGTCGACTACTAGTACAGCCAGCCCCGCTACCTCCTCGCGCGCACAAAACCTCAACTGGTTAACCTTTCATCTCACCAAAGCCCGTTTCCGCTCTCGCCAGGGTGAATCTCTGCTTTATTTGGCGTCAATCCTGGCCTATACGGTGTGTTCCGGATTGGCGTTAACGGTTGCCGGCGGCACCTATATGTTTTATAACCGCTGGATGTCCCCAACGGGAATTGCCGCCCAGCTACTTAAAGCCGATGCGAGTTTCGAGATCATTCTGAAGTTCTATTTCCTCTTAGCCATTTTGGCCTGCGCTCTAATAATCCCATCTTTAAGCTCGCTCGCTACCAAGGCGGCAGTATTGGGGGCACGAGGACGCGAAAAGCGTTTAGCCTCCCTACGCCTGTTGGGTGTGTCCTCTGCGGAGGTCACCAAGATGACTTTGTTAGACGCCCTGATCCAAGCGGTTATCGGTTCTCTAATCGGTACTGTCCTTTATTTAGTGACCCTTCCTGCCTGGACTTTTCTTAAGATAGAAGCCAAATATATAACGGTTAAAGAGATGTTGCTGCCCTGGTGGCTGCTGTTGATCGTGCTGGCAGTAATTATTTTGCTGGGACAGATTTCTTCCTGGTGGGGTATGCAGCAGGTGCGAGTATCTCCCCTGGGAGTAACTCGGAGGGCGAGCCAACCGGCACTGCGCATTTGGCGCCTGGTAGCTGCCTTAGCTATTTTTATCGCCGCCTTCATTATCAGCCAGGCGACCTTGGGGTTATCAAAAACCTGGACGATAGCGATAGTCTCGGGCATTATCCTGGTAGTTATTTTGGGGTTCAATTTACTAGGCCCCTACCTGTTGCAACTAAATGCCCGCTTGCTGGCAAAGGTACCGATTCCCGCGATGGTACTGGCTTCTCGGAGGATAGTGGCCGATCCCAAAACTACTTGGCGGCGCGTAAGTGGTATGGGGTTCTTAGCTTTTATCGCGGGTTTCGTAGCTATGTCGCCAGTGCTGGTTAATAGTGAATATTCCGATGAGATTTCCAGCAACTTTATTTCAGCCACCCGTTGGGATTTCCAAACTGGCACCATGATTACCTTGGCGGTCAGCTTCACGCTGTGTGCCTGCGCCATGCTAATTACTCAGGCAGCAACAGTGATTGAAAATGCTGAGCAATCCCGAGCTTTGGCGAAAATGGGTGCCCCGCGCGGCTTCGAACTGCGCTCCATGTGGCTGGAAACCCTGGGACCCCTAGCGGTATCGGTGCTAGGAGGAGGAATCTTGGGAATAATTGCCGCGATGCCGATGGTGCAAATGCTAAATAAACTGACTGGGCAAACACCAGAGAATTCGGTGACTCAAATGAGCCTGTTAATGCTGGCAGGTTTAGCGGTTACGGCCGCCTCAATTCTCGCTAGCCACCCCCTGCATCGACGTTTACGCCTGCTGCAGCAACGCGCTAATGACTAAGGGGAACTGAGGAATCTAACTCAGCAAGTGTGCCTTAAGGACGGGGCAACATCTCAAGGGTGAAAACTCTGGGAAAGCTATCGCAGTTTTCCCGGAGTTTTCACCCTTTTCGCATAGTTTTCACCCTTTTGGGTGTTCCTAAGAAAAATCCTGGTTGTTACTTTGAAAATGCAGGTTTTCAAAATGGTGCACCTATAGGTGACTGCGTCTCGCTGCTAGGTATCTGTGCCGGCAGCGGGAACAACCAACAAACAGCTACTACTACTTAAGAAAAGAAAATTGAAATGGGTTTGATTCAGGCCTCCCACCTCCGGATAAAGGAACTTCAGATTTGCATTTCTGAGATTTTGAGCACCAATCGGCGTAACATAACAGCAAGGCATCATCGTTAAAGATTGTTCCTCGATCCGACCTCAGGTGCCGAAACTATTCGCTTTCTTGTTCGAAAGAATCAATGAAAGGAACCTTTATGTCCAGCGAGACAAACGTCTTGGAACGCTCCCGTGCCAATGGTCTAGTTATCCGCAGTGCCGTAGTGGCATCTGTAGGTGGCTTGATTTTTGGCTTTGACACCGCCGTTATTTCAGGAACAACTCACGCGTTAGAAATAGTATTCAAGCTAACCCCGCAATCACTCGGATTCACTGTTGCCTCAGCAACCATCGGCACTATCGTCGGTGCGCTGTCAGGCGGGGGTCTGGCCGATAAATATGGACGGAAAAAACTGCTATTTGTTATCGGCGCCCTATTCTTGCTAGGCAGCCTAGGCACTGCCCTAGCCCCAGCCTCCGCCTATTGGTTGTTCCTAGCCTCCAGATTCTTTGGAGGCGTCGGTGTCGGTATGGCCAGCGTATGTGCCCCTATCTATATCGCAGAAATTGCCCCCGCCCGGCAACGTGGCCGTCTAGTCGGGTTGGTGCAATTCAATATTGTGTTAGGCATTTTGGTGGCCTATGCCTCCAATGCCATTATTCGCGCTATTGCCCCCGCAGATACCGCTTGGCGTTGGATGCTTGGGGTTATGGCCGTTCCCTCTATTGTGTTTTTGCTGTTGCTGTTCACGGTGCCCGAAACCCCGCGTTGGCTAATGGCACAAGGACGCGATGATGAGGCAGAAACTATTAGCCTAAAACTCTGTTCCTCCCAGGAAGAATCTGATCAGGAACTAACCGAGATTAGACAGCAGATTGAGCGCGACTTGGAACAATCCAAGACCAAAGTTAATTTCTTCTCCAAGCGCTACCGGAAAGTAATGCTGATGGCAATCGCAATTGCCGCTTTCAACCAGCTTTCCGGTATTAATGCGATTCTTTACTATGCACCGATGGTTATGCAGGAGGCCGGAGCCGGCGAGAATGCTTCCTACCTAATGTCAATCGCCGTCGGATTCATGAACCTGGTTGCCACTATGACCGCGCTGACTGTCATCGACAAACTGGGACGTCGCACGCTAATGTTGGTGGGCTCCTTCGGCTACCTAGGCAGCCTGGGATTCTTAACCTTTGTAATGTTCCGCTTTGATGGACACTTTACCTCTGGCTCCTCGGTGCTAGTTTTGATTGGTTTGCTGGTATTCATCGCGGCACACGCCTTCGGCCAAGGCTCAGTTATTTGGGTGTTCATCTCCGAGATCTTCCCGAATAAGGTACGTGGCGCTGGGCAATCAGTAGGGTCCACTACCCACTGGACTTTTGCCGCCATCACCTCTGGAGTATTCCCCTCCATGATTGCCTTCCTCGGTGGCGGCTGGTCATTCTTAATATTCTTCCTGTGCATGTGCGGTCAGCTGCTTTGGGTACTGAAAGTAATGCCGGAGACCAAGGGAATTCCGCTTGAAGAAATGTCCAAGAAACTAGGAGTGGAGTAACTACCATGACAGAAATAAAAACAACCGATCGCCCGGTTCTTTGCTTGGGTGAAGCCCTGATCGATGTTATTGAACGGGCCGGAACCGTCGAAGAAAAAGTAGGAGGCAGCGTCTTTAACGTTGCCTGTGGAGTAGCCAGTTTAGGCCACCCCACCTCCTTGGCTTCTTGGTGGGGCGAGGACGCGCGCGGCAAGAGCCTAGAAGAAAAGTTAGCCTCCGCCGGGGTTGGCATTATTCCTGGCAGCGCTAATGCCGACAAGACTCCGATCGCTAACGCTCATGTAGATGAAGCTGGGCAAGCGACCTACGAATTCGAGTTAGAGTGGCAAGTTCCACCCCTGCCCGAAGTCTCTACTCTCAGCCACCTGCATACCGGTAGTTTTGCCGCTACCCTAGCACCCGGTGCCTCGGCAGTAGTCGCGGCAGTGAAAGCAATGGCGCCTCAGGGCACCGTCAGCTATGACCCCAACGTGCGTCCGGCCTTGATGGGTACTCCGGAGGAAGTACGTCCGCGGATTGAAGAACTGATCAGCCTAGCCGATGTGGTTAAAGCCAGCGACGAGGATATTGCTTGGCTCTACGGAAAAGACACTCCCCTAGAGACCGTGTTGCAAAAGTGGAAAACTATGGGACCGGGTCTGATTGTGGCTACCCGCGGACCGTGGGCTTCCTATGCCCTATGTGCTAATGACCGAGATATGCTAGCGGTCGATCCCCTAAATATCAAGGTCAAAGACACGGTAGGAGCCGGGGATTCCTTCATGGCAGGGCTGATCTCCGGACTGCTAGATGCGGGGCTGCTGGGTTCGGCAGAAGCCAAACAGCGGCTACGGAAGGCCCGCCTCAGCGACATTCAAGCAGCCCTACATCGGGCAACCGTCACCTCGGGAATCACGGTAAGTAAGGTGGGGGCTTATGGTCCTACCCAAGCCGAGGTCGCAGAGGTCCTCGCCAGCGACCCCACTCTCTAGGTGACAGGGTCCTAGAGCAAATACCAAAGATAATCCTGCGGGGGCGTCACGATAACGCCCCCGCAGACTTTTTTGCTAAGAAACGAACTAGGAAACGAATTCTTTCCCGTAATAGCAGGCCTTAAGCATATTTTCTATTTCCGCCATGGTAGCTTTACGCGGCGTACCGGTGTAGGACTCCCGATCGAAAGTACGCTGGGCAAGCTCGGGTAGCCGCTCCAGGAAATCAGCTTCCGATACCTGGAAGTCTTGTACCTTTAGCGGCACCCCAAAGGTGGCAACTAAGCTCTCCATAGCCTGCGCTAAAGCCTCCCCCGCGTCCTCTTCCCGGGCTTTAATCCCCAGGCGACGACAAATTTCGGCTAGCTGCCGCGGCGCTTGGAAACGCAAATAGTTTGGAGAAGCCACGAACTTGCGCGGCCGACCTCCTAAGAAGCGCACCACATTGGGGAGTACTGCAGGGAAGTATTCCTGATTGCTCCCCCCGAAGGCGGCCGCAAAAGTCTTGGTCAGTGAATCTGCCAAGCCCATCGCGGTATTACCTTGCGCGGTAGAAATCAAGAACGCCCCCTCGATAACTTTTTCCCGCTGATCCACCAATTCTTGACTGTCCTCCGCGGCATTAACGACCCGCGGCAAAGTCTGATAGACGTTCTCCAGACCATGCAGCGCCAAAGAATCCGTGTATTCACTGGCTTGGGTGGAGGTGTACGCCTCGATCGCACAGGAAACACCTTGGAAACCCCGCCGCAGCGCATCTTTTCGAGAAAAGGGTGCCCAGGTAGTATCCATAATCACGATTTGCGGCAAGAATGCGGTTGATTTGACTGGGCGAGCAAAACCGGTATCAATGTCGGTAATTGCTGTCGAGGGCGCTACTGAAGCTCGCCCTCCGGTAATAGTAGGCACGCAGATGAGTTGCGGAGAATTAATATGGGAGGGCAAGGAAATTTGTCCGGCACAGACCTCTTTAATTGATAACTCGGGGCAGGCAACGAATAGACGCAGGAACTTCGCTGCATTAATAACGCAGCGCTCCCCCACCGCAATAATTGTTTGCGGAGCGTAGCCCGCGATTTCTTGCACCTTTTTTTCTAGATATTCTGGGGTGAATCTCTTTTCGACATCATCTATAACCTGCACAGATATTTTTTCACTGCGCGTATATAGCAGCTGCATCACCACATCCAACTGCCCGCTATTGGCGGCGCGCTGGTTAGTGATCACCGTAATTTTGGTCCCCAGCTCCAGATTGGCTAGCTGCCGAATATAGCCAGAACCGAGATAGATTTGGTTAGGTACTTGGAAAGGCGTCATTACCGGGTTCCTCCTGGCTAGCCGTTTGATATTAAGCAGGTTAACTGCGCTGATATTATTTGACACCGAGTTGTGACCATAGGAGCCACAGCCGAGAGTCAGGGAGGGCACCATCGCGTTATATAGACCCCCGATAGCCCCGAAGGAACTGGGAGAGTTTTCAATAATCCGTACCGCATTAACTTCTTTGGCGAACTTGTCGATAACTTCCCACTCTCGACAGTGAATAGCGGCGCTGTGTCCCAGCCCGTCTTGTTCCACCATTTGGCGAGATAGTTCAATGCCTTCCGCCGCATTTTTAGCGCGCAACACCGCCAGGACGGGAGAAAGTTTTTCTCTGGTCAACGGCTCGTCATAACTTACCTCAGAGCATTGCACCAAAATGGCGGGAGTGTCCTCAGGAATGCTAAAACCTGCCATCTCGGCTATTTTCGCTGCTGGCTGTCCCACGACCGCGGCATTCAGCTTGGCACTCTTGCAGGCTTCGCTCCCGGCGCGCGCTGAGAATAGCAGGTCTTCTAGCTTCGCTTTTTCCTCTGCATTCGCCAGGTAACATCCGAGAGATTCGAACTCTGCCAGCGCCTGGTCAGCAATGGTTTCATCCAGGATAACTGCCTGTTCAGATGCACAAATCATGCCATTATCAAAGGATTTAGAAATGGTGACATCATTGACCGCATTTTTCACCACTGCGCTCTCATGAATATAGGCAGGGCAGTTTCCGGCTCCCACACCCAGCGCCGGCTTACCACAAGAATAAGCACTTTTGACCATGGCATTACCGCCGGTGGCTAAAATAACTGCCACTCCCGGATGATTTATCAGTTCCGAAGTGGCCTGCATTGAAGGCGCAGAAATCCACTGCACACACCCTTTAGGCGCCCCGGCATCCAGCGCGGCCTCATAGACTATTTTGGCGGCATGTGCCGAACAGTTTTGGGCGTGAGGATGGAAGGCAAAAATAATCGGATTACGAGTTTTAAGACAGATTAGGGCCTTAAAAATAGTGGTGGAGGTGGGATTCGTGACCGGAGTCAAAGCAGCCACCGCTCCGACTGGCTCCGCGACCTCTACAATCCCCGAGAATTCGTCCCGGGAAATCACCCCTACGGTTTTTTGCCCCTCTAAATCTTGGGCAATAACTTCGGAGGCGAAAACATTTTTTACGGTTTTGTCTTCAAAGTTTCCCCGCTTGGTCTCTGCTACCGCCTCGGCGGCGAGTACCGCATGGGCTTCCCGGGCTTTTCGGGCGGCGGTTTCCACAATGATATCTACGGTGCGCTGATCAAGTTTCTCAAAATTTTTGAGTGCCTGCTGGGCGTTTTCTACCAGCACATCTACCGCTGATTGGTCGGAAGCGTTTTCGGTGAGGACGGGAGTTGGTTTTTGTGGCGACATGACTAACTCTTTTCTATATTCCGTTTTATATTGGCTGAAGCTGTTTTACTTCGTCGGCAATTTAGCCTTAACGAAAAATTACTCTCAGCAGGCATCGCTTTGAATAATTCTGAAAATACCTCGTAGTATTAATTTTCAGTACCCTAAGTCTAAACAAACGTTTACGCACTTCAGGGGATTAAAGACCTAATTTAATGATACCTGTCCCCATACCAGCATTAACTCCGGCAACTTTGCAGGATTTTTATCAACTCAAGAAAGTGGCAACAGAGAAAACAATTTCTATCGCAAACCAGCCTAGAGGTCGACGGACTGGCTAAGACGATGCTGCATCAGCACAAATACCACCAGGGCTAACGATAGGTAAATCGGCAACCAGCCGACTGATAGATGCTGCGCTATTAGACCAAAAAGGGGTGGCATCACAAACACCCCCACGTTGTAGCTGGCCATTTGGACCCCGATTATTGCCCGCGAGTGCTCCCTCCCAAACATCTGGGGGGTGGCGTGAATCATCGCCGGATACAGCGGCGAACAGCCCAGTCCAATTGCCATGAGTCCGCACACCGTAACTATCGCCGGCCCCGGTATTAACAGCAGCAACACTCCGCCCGCCGCTAAGATCATCCCCAGCCGAATTAGTTGCTGGTCAGAATAGCGGATCGATAAGAATCCGCTGGCTGCCCGCCCTAAAGTTATCCCCAGAAACAGCATTCCCGCGAAGGCGGCAGCAGCAGCGGCATCCATACCTTTAAATAACTTCAGGTAGGTTCCACCCCACACCCCGGTGGCTTGTTCCATCACGGAATAGCAAAAGAAACAGGTCATTACCTCTTTTACTCCCCTAATCCGCACTACTTGCGAAAGTTTTAGAGGACGCGGGTGAGCTGAGGAGGCCTCGGATGCGGGCGATTCCTCAGTGTTGGCACCAGAGTCTTCTTGTTCCTGCCGTTTCCACAGCGGCAAACTCAAGAATAGAATCGCGGTAATGGTCAGCTGGGTACAGGAAATATACCAGTACCCGCTCTGCCAGCTCCCGCCCCCGGAAAGCGCTATTCCCATCACATAAGGGCCAACAGTAGCACCAATGCCCCAGGAACAGTGCAGCCAGTTCATGTGGGTACTTTTGAAATGCAGCGCCACATAGTTATTTAGGGCCACATCCACGCTACCTGCCCCCAGTCCATAGGGAATCGAACAGGCACACAGCACCCAAAAGTTAGGGGCAAGGGCGAAGCCTAGGATAGCCAAAGCAGTTAGCAACCCCGAAATCGCGGTCACTTTCCCGGTACCTAACCGGGAGATTATCCGATCCGACAGCAAGCTAGAAGTTACAGTTCCCAAGGAAATTATCATGGAGATAATGCCCGCATAGGAAACCGGCACCCCGAAATCCGGATAAATCTCTGGCCAGGCAGAACCTAGCAGAGAATCGGGTAGACCCAAGCTAATGAAAGCCAGGTAGATCAGGGATAGTAGTAAGTTCGTCACGAGCGCCTCCTTTCAAAAAAAGCTATCAGTTAAGGCCGCAAATGTACATTAACCGAGAGCTGCCTGCCGGGCTTGAGTTACCTCCCACAGATAAGAGTTGCGGGCCTTGCTGAAAATAATCAGCAAGGCCCGCTCCCGGTTTTAGGTTTCCCCAAAACCTATTTTTCTGGAGGTAATAGTTTAAGCCTCAAAGAGTTTTTGCCCCACGTAGTCTTCTCCCTCACCCAGACCGGGCGGCATCACCCACATACTGGTGGAAATATGCTGCAAATACTCGGTCATAGCATCCCCAGACATCTTCTTCAAGATGGGAATGAAGTTGGTTTGGGGGTTACGAACATAGGCAATAAACATCAGCCCACCTTCCAGGCGACCCAAGCTGTCAGTCCCCTCCATATAGTTGTATCCGCGCCGCAGCATCCGGTGTCCCCCATTGTTATCGGGGTGCACCATCGCCACGTGCGAATCCACCGGGATCAGCGGTTCCCCGTCTTCCCCCTTCTTCTTAAAGTCGGGATGGGTGAACTCGGTTCCTCCGGACTGGGGTGCTCCCTCTAACTTGTCGCGGCCAATGGTGTCTTCTTGCTCTTGTAAGACCAGTTCGTCCCACACTTCCATCATCTGTTTGATTTTACGGGTGCACAGATAGCTGCCGCCTGCAAAATATTTCCCGCCCGAATCGCCGGGCTGGATCCACAGATGCTTATTCAGCTCCGCTTCAGAATCTTCCTTTTTGATATTAGAAGTTCCATCCTTGAACCCAAAAAGGTTGCGGGGAGTTTTTTGCCCGGTAGAGGTAGAGGAAGTACGCCCATACCCCAGTTGCGTCCAGCGAACCGTCGCGGTGCCGAACGCCAGGCGGCTAAGGTTATGAATCGCGTGCATAGAGATCATGGGGTCTTCCGAACAAGCTTGCACCACGATATCCCCATAGCATTGATCCGGATCCAGTTTCTCCGCCGCCATCCGCGGAATCCCGCCCTTTAGCGGCTCTGGCATCCTATCGGCGATCCCCAGGCGATCTTTTCCATCTTTCAGGAAGAAACTTTCCCCAAAACCAATAGTGATCGTGAGGGCGCCAGGGCCGAGATCATAGGCTTCGCCAGTATCATCCGGGGGCGCGAGTTTGGACACTTTCGGATCGTTGACCGGATTACCGGCCATCATCCGCTCAGCCGCCAATGACCAGTCTTTAAGCAGCTGAATAACCAGTTCCCGGCTTTCAGTGGTCAGGTCATAGGCAGCCATCATCATCTGCTGCTGTTGGGGGGTGAGAATTCCCGGCTGGTGTTTACCTCTGAAAGGATAGGAAATCTTCATCACATCAGCAGCGGCTTCGCCAGCGGCCTCACCTTTGGATTTACCGTAGGCGAATCCTCCCATTCCCCCGATACCGATACCGGCGAGGGCAGCGATACCCCCGCCGATTAGCACGTTGCGACGAGAAATCCCCGGAGTATTATCCACATCTGCGGGAGCTTCCCCCGAGGAGGCAACCTCATCGGCTACCTCCTCGAGGTGACGGTTAACAGAGTTTTTACTCAATGAATATTCACCTTATTTCAGGATAGATTCCGTCAATTTCGCCAGCGGTGCGCGCAGCGCATTTACCTTGTCGGAAAGCTCTTTTTGCTTCTTGGTGTACTTTTCGGGAGTTTTCTCCAAACCGATAGCTACAGTCGCAATATCGGTGTAGGGCGGGAAATCCCACTGGTTATCGCCACTGGCCCGGTTATAGGAGGCAATAGTGTCTTCCAGATCCTTCATCTTGGCATCGATTTTCTTAGTCAGTTCCGGATCTTTCTTCTGCGCTAAGGCCTGCACATTGCCGTAAGCTACCCGAGCGCCCTCCAGGTTAGCCTGGAAATCATAGAGGTCAGTGTGCGAGAAGATCTCTTCCTCACCCGTGATCTTGGTAGTGGCTACCTCTTCTAGCAGACCAATAGCGCCATTGGAAATATCGTCTAGCTTTAGTTTGAAGTCAGCAGCGTAGACCGCTTTGTGCAGGTCCTGAGTATCTTTCATCAACAAATCGGCGAACTTGGTCCGATCGGCCGCCGATAGCTTCTGATCGGTCCACAGATCTTTTTCTAAGCGGTGCCAACCAGTCCATTCCCGTCCGTCAGCATCATCAGCCTGCTGATAGTCGGCTTCCCGCTCATCCAGCTTCGGATCCAAATCACCGAAGGATTCTGCTGTCGGTTCGATGCGTTCATAATGCATCCGCGCCAAAGGATAGAGCTTCTTAGCTTTTTCGTTGTCGCCCGCTTTGTAAGCAGCTACAAATTCCTGAGTGGCTTCCACCAACTGGCCAGCCTGATCCTTGACGTAAGCGGTGTACTTGGTAACCGCGTCATCGCGCAGTTTTTGCTCATCGGCGCTGACCTTAACACCTTCACCCTTGGTTACTTTGAACTCTTTCAGCCCCACCAAGGCTCCGACCATATTCTTCTTGCAGGCGGTGTAGTAGGTTCCTTCTTCTAGCTGCACGGTGAAGTCGCGTTTATCCCCGGCAGCCAGGTTTTCCATTTCCCCCATAATCTGCAGTTTGTCTTCGGCGAGTACTTCAAACTCGTTGCGGGCAGGTCCCTCGTTGTTTAGGGCGAATTTTATAGTACCCGCCGGCGCAGTATTGACCGATAGCTCGCACTTATCGTCAGCGATTTTCACCTCGATAGGTTTAGCGCTACCCGCCGCGCCGTCACCGGCGGCGCTGTTGTCGTTTTTTACGCAACCAGTCATCGTGACTGCCAGCGCCGCGCCCACGAAGGCAACGGCAATCTTACGCATTTGCATTTATTTGTCTCCTTATCTGCATTATTAGGGTGAGGACGCGAGCGCGCCCTCAAAAAACGTTCAGCCGGCTACAACTGACGTTTTGGTCTTGTGAGTTGTTCCTGCTACTGCCACGCCCTCACCGGATGCGCTCTCAGCCAGGTCCGAGTTTGCCGCGTTAGCTACTCCCTTTCCCGGCGTAGCACCGTCTTCTTTTTGCGACCTTTTCGCGGTAATAAACAGTTTCTGATTGCGGTTGTAAAAGTAGAACAAGGTCCCCACGACTACCAGGTAGATCACCCAGCTAAAGAACTGTAGGGCGGTCGGGCTGGGTGAGAACTGGAAGATAGCTACTAGCACGTCGTAGAGACCACCGTTGTATACCAGAGCGGGTATATAGGCGGTGATATCGAAGAGCGGGGCAGTCATGGGGATGACCCCAGCTCCTTGTAAATCGTGAAAACCGTAGGAGCAAACCCCGGCAGCCACGAAAATCAGCAAATACCCGGTTATCTCAAAAAATACTCGCAAATTGATGCGGGCAACTCCCCGATAGATCAGGTATCCCAGCGCGATGGCGATTGCTATCCCCACCAGCATCCCGATAACCAGGCTGGTTCCGTTTTCGTTGTCACTGGCATTTTTGAACATCGGCCAGATAAAAATCGCGGTTTCTAGACCTTCACGCCCCACGGTAATCAAGGCGATTACAAACAGCGACCATCCGGCTCCGCTACCTTTCGCCAGAGCCTGCTTAACTTGGGACTGCATTCGGGCAGCCATTCCCGAAGAATGCTCCGCCATCCAAAAAATCATCCAGGTGATGAGGGCGACCGCGAACAAGGAAAGGAACCCGCCCAGGGCTTCTTGTACCTGGGTGGTGAGGGTGTAGGTTCCCCACACCAGATAGGCACCCACGCTCATGGGAACTACTGCTCCCACGACTATTCCTAGCCATAGTTTTGGCAGCAGGTCTTCACGCTCAACTTTCTTTACATAGGCATAAAGAATGGAAACTATTAAAACAGCCTCCAAACCTTCACGTAACGCAATTAGTAAAGCGCCGAGTATCTTCTCTCCAGTCTGCGGGATAGTTAGCTAAAATCTACAATCATTTAGCTAAGGCAAGCATAATTTATTTAATTCAACCCACCTTGTCAAGATGCTTCCAACTGGAACATTTTTCACTAACATTACTGGTAAAAGCATATTTGAAGAAAATTCTTTAAGTCGCGGACTAGGGCTTTGTCAACACTCTAACTAAGGTGGACCTTGTTTTTATCAATCCACATTCGCTGCTATAACACCCCAGTCACTACTCTAAAATTCGCCAATCTTTCGGACAATTAGACTAGAAGTGTCATTAAATGAAAGAATGCCTACATGCCAAGGATTATTGGGGAAACGCTGGAAGAGCATCGTAAGAAGACCCGCCAGCAACTATTTGATGCCCTGTCGCGTCTCTTGCAGACCAGCACTTTCGAATCACTAACAATGGCGAAGATTGCGGAAGAGGCCGGGGTGGGACGCACCGCTGTTTATAACCATTTCCAAGACAAAGAAGCGCTGCTCCTGGCGTTTATGACCTATGAAACCGGACAGTATTCGGTGCGCTTAAACCGCTCGCTACAGGGCGTATCCTCCCCGATAAAAATGTTGCGAATCTATATTCGAGAACAACTCACCCTCGGGTCTTCATACCACCTCGCCCCCGGGTTGGACCTACGCCGCCAAGTATCAAGTGAAACCAGTGCTGAACTGCGTCTTCACGCACAGATTGTAGAGAATATCTTACGACAAATTCTGCGTAAAGCTATTAGCGAAGGAACGCTTCCTCCCCAAAATTTACCGGTCGCAATCTCGATGGTGAATGCCGCTCTGGCGGGCAGAACACTTCCAAATGAACCGATGCATAGAGAATATCTGATCCACTGCGTGCAGGCCTATGTGTTGCGTTCTTTGGGTGCCAGCCACACCCTTGCCCCCCTGCCAAACAGCAAACACTTCTTGGGTCGGCGTTTAGATATTGATGAAAATCCTTTCTCCACTCGGGGAGACGAGGGAATGTCAACCTCCGCCTGTCCCATTCATCGTGCCAGCTAAGCCCGAATTTACCGGGCTAATAGCAACCGGTAACTGTTGCTTACCCGGGTAGCATCACTTCGTTTATCCGATATCTTTACTTGCCTTGCGAGCAGTTATAGGCAAGTGCCAAAAACTTTAGCGTCTCGGTAATCTATAATCGCTAGAGGGAACTAAAGGAGGAGATATGAGCACTGACCCGATCCAGCGGGCTAGCGACCCGGCAACTCCGCTGGAAGAACTGCAGTTTTTAGCTCAAAATCATCCCTCCCTGCGCCCGTTAATCGCCGAAAACCCCTCCACTTATCCGGAACTTTTACAGTGGTTAAGCGAATTTTCTGATCCAGAAATTGCCGCCGCCCTGCAGCGCAGAAAAAACCAGAAAGAGCGCGCGGCTCGCACAAAGGCCAGCGTCCCGGTCCCGGCGACATCTCCTCTCCCCCAGGAAAAACCGGAAGACGTAAACCAATCCCCGATATCTGAGGCCACGGTAGCTCTTGGGCATACCGCGACTGCCAGCGCAGTTAGCGGTGAAGACACCCAAGCTTTACCTGCCGTGTCCCCGCAGAAAACAGAGCCCACAACAGTTGTAGACCAGGCTCAAGAGCCGGAAACAGCTGCAACCACCGAGGCTGAGGTAGCGACAAAGACTAAATCTGAGAAGCTCAAACTAGCTGATGAGGCAGATTTAGAGGATTTTTCACCGCGGGAAGAAAAAACCGCTTCGAAAAAGAGCAAGATTTTCGTGATTGTGATTGCGGTGTTGATTGGTTTGGTGCTCTCTGTCGGAGGTAATTTGGCGGACCGTCTTACCGGCGGTGACGGCTCGAAGAGTTGGTATGGGAAGAACGGAGTGATCGCTCGAATCTTTGGGGATTCCGACCTTAATCGCGACCATAACAATAATGGGATTCCCGATGACCAAGAGGGTAAGGGAAATAGCGGCAATAATAAGAATGCCGCTGGTCAGGATGCGAAGGGCGGCAATAGCAACGCCGGCGCTCAATTAGATGTTAAAACCGAGGGACGCCAGATAGCTCCCGCCCCCACAAACCAGACTGGGCAGGCAAAAGGGCTACCAAATGGTGCCTATCAGGTCACCGAATTCTCGCTCCCTGACGCCCCCATTAAATGCACCATCGGCAATGAAGTAGTTTGTAACGTTTTCAGTTTTACCGGAAATATTGGGCAAAATCCCGGGGCAACCGTAAAGTTCACCCTCGGAGCCGATGGCGCGAAACCTCCCGAAGATATCGGGGTTAAAGATCGCGAGACTTCGCAGACTATTCTAGCTAGCGGTGCGGCCGCCGCCTCGGGAGCCTATGCTTGCCAGTCCTCCGGATCTGGGGTTGATTGCTGGAACCTACAGACCGGAAACGGGCTGAAACTAACAGTTAACAGTGCCGAAGCCTACCAGCCTAAAGCCAGCGCCCCGGCCAATTAGTCTTTCCCGCAAGCTCTGCGGAGGTGCCTACCCCAAGTGATGGCGCCTTGGATGACGGAATACACCGAAGAATTTATAGCCATCTGTAACCTCTGGGGCCAGCGTTAACTAGGGCCCCACCGGGGGGAGCAACTAAGCGTCCAGCAGCTCTTTGGCAACCAGCTCGGCGATCTGGATCGCGTTCAAGGCTGCCCCTTTACGCAGGTTATCGGCGCAACAGATAAAGGCTAGACCTTTACCGCCCGGAACCGACTGATCGATACGCAAGCGTCCAGTGAAAGTACCGTCGCGGCCAGCGGAGTCCAAAGGATTGGGAACATCCACTAGTTGTACCCCCACAGCCTGCGCTAGTGCCGCCTGAGCCTGTGCTAAATCGACCGGGCGAGTAAAGCGGGCATTTAAGGACAGCAGATGCGCAGTCATTACCGGGATGCGTACGCAGGTACAGGAGGCCGCCAGCTCGGGAAGATGCAAAATCCGCCGCGACTCGTTACGCAGCTTTTGCTCCTCATCAGTTTCGTTTGAACCATCATCCACAAAGTTTCCTGCCACTGGAACCGCGTTAAACGCAATCGGGCGCACATAGGTTTTCGGCTGCGGGAAATCGATAGCCGCCCCATCTAGAGCCAGTTCTTCGCAGCGGTCTATGCTCGCTTCTAGCTGGGAAGAAAGCTCTTTCACTCCAGCCCTACCAGAACCTGATACTGCCTGATAGGAGGAGGCCACTAGGGTTTCCAATCCAAAGAGATCATGCAGGACTTTCAGCGTGGGCATTGCCGCCATAGTGGTGCAATTGGGGTTGGCGATAATCCCCTTGGGACGATCCTTAATATCTTCCGGATTAACCTCCGAAACCACCAGGGGCACCTCGGGGTCTTTGCGCCAAGCCGAGGAGTTATCGACTACTACCGCCCCGGCAGCAGCGAAACGGGGAGCATGGGCGCGGGAAGCGGAACCTCCAGCCGAAAAAATGGCGATATCGATACCGCTCAGATCCGCTACCTCTACGTCCTCGACAGTTATGTCGTGGCCGCGGAAAGACAGCTGCTTGCCCGCGCTACGCGAGGTTGCGAACAGACGAATATTAGCTGCCGGGAAATTCCGTTCTTCCAGGAGGGTACGCATTACCCGTCCCACCTGGCCGGTGGCCCCTACTACCGCTACAGTTAGTTCTTTAATCATCGTCCAGTACCTCCATAGACCACGGCTTCAGTTTCCTCAGAATCTAAATCAAAAGCTTTATGGATTGCCAGCACTGCATCATCCAGGCGATCTAAGCTGATCAACACGGAAATACGCACTTCAGAAGTGGAAATAATATGTACGTTGATGCCAGCATCAGACAGTGCCTGGAAAAAGCGCGCCGAAATCCCCGGATTATTACGCATCCCTGCTCCTACCAGGGAAACTTTCCCCACGTTGGTGTCGTGGTCAATGCGAATAAAATCTAAAACCTGTTTTTCGTGCTTAAGTTCTTTCATGACCGCCGCAACATCTTCGGCCGGCATCGTGATCGAAATATTTGCTCTCCCGGGGCGGGCCTCGGAAATATTCTGCACAATCATGTCGATATTGGCGCCAGCTTTTGCCACGGCTGTGAACAGGTCCGCGGCCACGCCCGGCCGGTCAGGTAAGCCAACCACAGTCAACTTATCCTGGGAACGATCATGGGCGATACCAGAGATAATGGGAGCTTCCACGTTTTCCTCCTCAAGGGCTTCAGCGGGGACAATCCCTCGCAATGATTTCGGGGCGGGGCCATGGGCGATCCAGGTGCCATCTTTATCGGAAAAGCTAGACCGCACGTGCAATGGCACCCGGTAGCGCCGGGCAAACTCAACTGCCCGCAGGTGCAAAATCTTGGCACCATTGGCCGCCAATTCTAAAGTTTCTTCATAGTCGAGGGAATGCAGGCGGCGGGCAGTGGGAACCAGGCGAGGATCGGCGGTAAATAGGCCGTCTACATCGGTATAGATTTCACAGACATCCGCGTGGAGCGCTGCTGCTAGGGCCACCGCGGTAGTGTCAGAGCCACCGCGCCCGAGAGTAGTAACATCGTCAGCATCGTTCACTCCCTGGAACCCGGCTACAATCGCCACATTATTATCCCGGATTACTCGGGCAATCCGTTCTGGAACCATCCCCACGATCTGGGCTTTGCCATATTTAGCATCGGTACGGATTCCAGCTTGAGCTCCAGTGAAAGCCATTGCCGGTACTCCCTGAGCAGAAATTGCCATCGAAAGTAGCGACATGGAGATGCGTTCCCCGGCAGATAGCAAAATATCCATTTCCCGGGCGGGAGCATGAGAATTAAGTTCAGCTGCCATATCAATCAAGTTATCGGTGGTATCCCCCATTGCGGAGACCACGACCACCACTTGATGCCCGGCTTGGCGGGTTTGCACAATCCGTCGCGCAACCCGCTGCAAGGACTGGGTGTCGGCAACCGAGGATCCGCCGTACTTTTGTACAATCAGCGCCATTTGTTCCCCTTGTATGCCTATCGGTTAGCTATCTTCTGCAATTATTCTAAGAAGCCAGCGTGCTCTCAGCTTCAGCGTCTCAAATTTGCTGGCAGGTAAGCAAACGCACAAAATCCTGCTCGCCAGTAAGCGCTCTCCTGGGACTTTCGCCACTGCTACCTGTGAAGCTAGCCCTGCGCCGGACCTTATCCGGCGCTGCGTCTGCCCTCTAAGGCGCGCCCGAGAGTAACCTCATCAGCATATTCCAAGTCTCCGCCTACCGGGAGTCCCGAGGCTAGGCGAGTTACTTTTAACCCCAACGGGGAGATGGTGCGGGTCAGGTAGGTGGCGGTGGCCTCGCCCTCAATATTGGGATTGGTGGCAATAATGATTTCCTGGACGGTAGTACCGCTGAGGCGTTTTAGCAGTTCCCGCAGGCGCAACTGGTCGGGACCAATCCCGTTAATGGGGTCGATCGCCCCTCCCAGTACGTGGTAAAGACCCTGGTAGCTGCGGGTACGTTCAATCGCGCCGATGTCTTTGGCCTCTTCAACTATGCAAATCACCGACTGGTCACGTTTGGGGTTACGACAAATCGCGCAAAGTTCCTCTTGGGAAATGTTGCCACAGCGGCTGCAATAGCGAATCTTTTCTTTCGCTTCGATTAATGCCTGAGCTAGCAGCTCCGCTTCAGCCTTAGGACGAGAAAGCACATAAAAAGCAATCCGCTGCGCCGATTTTGGGCCTATCCCCGGCAGTCGCCCGAGGGCATCAATCAGGTCTTGCAGGGCGCCGTCATACATAGATTTTTAGCTACTCTCTTTCTAGTTGCTGGCGGAATCATTTTCCGCCGTCTCAACTATCTTGCCACCAAGCAAAGATTTCGCGACCTCGACCCCCCAACGCCCGCCGCTTTCCTCAGGCGAAGCATCGGGATCCGACAGATCCGGTAAGTCCTCCTCTTCATAGCTAGGAGCCGCCTGCGGTGCTGTAGATCCCTCTTCGCTGCCGTTGGTTGTGGCTGCCGGAGGACGGGGGGCAGATGGCGCCTCCCCCGCGGGAGCTTGCGCGCGAGGCGCTTGCGGGAAGGAGGACGCAGGCGGGGCAGATTCGCCCCCATAAGCTGCGGACGGGGGTTGACCAGGAATAATCCACTCGCTATTTTCGGATGCTACCTGCCCTTCATCCCCGGGTTCCCCCGCTTTTTTACCAGTTTCACCAGTGTCTTTAGAAATCGGCTCGACTATCTCCTGGGGAGCGCTAGCTTCTGCGTCCTCTTTTACTTCCCCGGCATTTGGAAGCGGGGAAGAGCTCTCTTCACCGCCGCCAGCTAGCTCCTCGCCTTCGGGAGGATAGAGTTCTTCCTCTGGGGGCGCTTCCTCCGAAACTACTTCC